>JAZRPP010000033.1:0-26442 GCA_045649285.1 Candidatus Nanosyncoccus sp.
GAAAGATTCCCTACTGCTGCCTCCCGTAGGAGTCTGGGCCGTGTCTCAGTCCCAGTCTGGATGATCATCCTCTCAAACCATCTAACGATCGTCGACTTGGTGAGCCTTTACCTCACCAACTATCTAATCGTACGCAGGCCAGTCCCAAACCGTCCGAAGACTTTAATCCGAAGATCACATGCGGTATTAGCCACTCTTTCGAGTAGTTATCCCTCACTTTGGGGTCCGTTCCCACGCGTTACTCAGCCGTCCGCCGCTCGTCAGCAGAGTCTCACTGTTCCCTCTAAATCACCTCCCGCGTATGCCGCCCGGAGTGTAAAGGAAACGGTGAGACCCCCTGTTACCGCTCGACTTGCATGTATTAGGCACGCCGCCAGCATTCATCCTGAGCCAGGATCAAACTCTCCATTTATGGTTAATTTTTCCCATCTTGGCGGTTTTCCTCACTCGCTCTATCAGTAATAGCGCTTCGTTCGGAGAAACCACCAATCTGGAAAAAATTACCTCATAAATCCGTTGTTCTATAAAATAGAATTGGATTTATTGTTGTGTTTGAAAAAACTCAACATAATTAAAAACTGACGATGAATTATGGAAAAATAAATTTTCCATAAAATTGCACAACTAAATTGTTAAGTTATTTCTAAATACCGTAAAATAATACTCGCAGCTTTAGACTAATCTAATCTTACCAAAAAGGGGTCAACGTGTCAACCCCTTTTTTGCACTTTTTTGAAATTTCTGGCGAAATTAGATTTTTTTGGACTTTTTGGGATAAAGTAGCCACATAACGATTACATCTATGACGAGAATCGAAACGACAAGCCACCAGGGAAATTCGGTGGCACAGTTAGTGCTTGCTTCCCCACCACCTAGCGGGACTTCTGTAATACTGCTATCATCGGAGTTAGAATTCGATGAGGTATCGTTTGTAGAGTTTTTGGAGGCAGAACTATCGTTCGTATTTTTTGAGGTCTTTCTACTAATAGTTTTGGCTAGAGAGGCTGGCCTACTGGCTAGAGTTCTGGCCAGATGATAATTGTTGTAGGTTCTGGAATCGTTGGTAGTGTTATTGGTAGTATTATTAGTGGTGTTTGAGGTAGTGGAGCTAACAGAATTAGTTGAGACGCTATTGTCTACAGGAGTGGGGGTATTAGAATTATCTGGAGTGTTATTATCGTCGGAGCTATCGCTGGGGTTGTCGTTTATATTGCCACTAGTATTGCCATCGGTATTATTGTCAGTATCGCCGGTATTGTCAGTATCATCACTAGTAGAACCATCGGAAGTATAAGGTGGATAGGCGGGCACCCCATTTAAGAATGGGACAAACTGATAGTCGGAGCTGGCAGGAAAAATACCTTTACACTCTATCCCTTCCCTGTAATACTGGGAGTTGAGACAAGAAGAATAGTCGGCATAGCCATAATTCGAGGTGTATTGCGTGCCAAAGTTATATTCGAAATATCCATTAGTGTTTGCTAGCAGAGAGTCATCTCCTAGCTCAATAGTATACTCCACCCCTGTAGGTGGCCAATTGCCCTCCTCGGTAGTCGCTGGATAAATGTAATGGAAGTGATCTGGCATAAGATGCGCCTCGGAGATAGGGCGGACGGTGCCGACCGTAGCAAGCGAAGGATCGGTACCAGCGTCATCCCAACCCATATAGAGATGGTCTACAACGGCTGGGCCATTACTAGCCCTAAACCACATATTACTGAGGTCGCGACTCTGGAAATAGATTTTGACTGTACCTGTACTGGGGTTAACCGAGGTGACAAGAAAAGGTCGATAATAAAAGTTACTCAGCGCATTATAAATGCCGCCCTCTGAACTTCTTTCCCAGTAAAGGGAGCTGGCGCAATCTGGATTAGTGCCACAAGCCTCGTCTATCTCTTGATAGAGGTCACTAGTAAAATCAATTACTTCCTCTGCGGTATAGGCAGTCTGGCCAGGGGCCAGAACTGAGGCAAAAGCAGGTGAAGAACTGAGACTACCAAGACCAATTGCTAAAGTTGATAATGCTATGGGTAATGATTTTTTGATCATAAAACTCCTTTTTTAGGTTAATTCCAAAGGAGTATATGCATTAAATTACAGGGGTGTCAAGCCCCTACCCAGCTAAAAATACCGCATAAGCGTGTTTTCTTTTACCATAAGAGTGATAAAAGAAAACACAAGTGTCTTAAATAACAGATAGAGGAAGTCTGTATTATCTGAAAAAATGGGAGTTTAAGATTTTTCTTCTTTTTCTTCTGGAAGAACGATACCAATAGAGGCAACAGTATCTCCATCTGATAACTTCATAATCCGGACACCTTGAGTGGCGCGGCCGAGGGTGGGGATTTCTTTCATGGCAATACGGATAGCTTGGCCGTTTTCGGACATCATGATAACTTCGCTAGCGGTCTGATCTAAAGTATGGACAGCAACGATGGGGCCAGTTTTGGCCGTAACAGAGGCGACTTTGATACCTACGCCGCCACGCCGATGCGGTGGGAAGTTAGAAACCAGGGTAGCTTTGCCGTAACCATTAGCAGAGATAACTAGGAGCTTTTGCTCTGGGTCAGTAATGACATCCATACCGACGATTTCATCTTTCGGGCGAAGACGCATACCCCGGACACCCATAGCGGAGCGCCCCATAACGCGGACTTCTTTCTCATTAAAGCGAGTGGCTTGACCAGCAGAGGTAGAAATAACGATATCATTATCTCCGGTGGTCTCTTGGATCCACTTGAGTTCGTCACCTTCGGCTAGTTTAATAGCGATAAGACCAGTAGAACGGACATTAAAGAAATCTTTGATAGCGGTGCGCTTGATTGTTCCCTTCTTAGTAGTCATAAAGAGATAGCCATTAGCACCAGCGTCACCTTGTTTGATAATAGCGGTAATTTTTTCCTCTGGGTGCATACTGAGCATATTAACGGCAGCGGTACCTTTGGCGGTAAGAGAGGCTTGCGGGACTTCATAGGCCTTCATACGGAAGAGACGCCCTTGATTGGTGAAGAACAGTAGATAATCATGGGAGTTGGCGGTCAAAATCTGAGCGATAACATCTTCTTCTTTGGTAGTCATACCGCGTTTACCTTTACCACCTCTGTTCTGGCGGCGAAAATCGTTCTGAGGAACGCGTTTCATATAATTCTCTGTAGTGAGGAGGATAACGCTTTCCTCGTCAGGGATGAGCTCTTCTTCGGAAAACTTCCCTACTTCGTGATTAATAATCTTACTACGGCGAGGATCGTCGTATTTTTCTTTGATAGCAATGAGTTCTTCTTTGACTACACGGAGGACCTCGTTTTCATCGGCTAGAATAGCCTCTAGTTTAGCGATCAACTCGTGAAGTTGCTTTAGTTCTTCTTCAATTTTATCGCGCTCTAGACCCTGGAGACGGCGAAGCTGCATCTGAAGAATAGCGTTGGCTTGAATCTCAGAGAGACCGAAGCGGCTCATGAGCTGCTTGTCGGCATCATCATAAGATGAACGGATAACTTTAATCACTTCATCGATATTATCGAGGGCGATTTTTAACCCTTCGAGGATATGGGCGCGATCTTTAGCCTTTTTAAGATCAAACTCGGTGCGGCGGCGAATGACCTTCCGACGGTGCTTGATAAACTCGGCTAGGATTTCTTTTAAGCCTAAGATACGGGGCTGAATACCGTCGATGAGGGCTAGCATATTGTAATGGAAAGCGGTCTGGAGAGGAGTCAACTTATAGAGTTGGTTCAAAATCTTCTTGGGGAAGGCGTCCTTCTTTAGCTCGACGACGACGCGGACTTTGCCTCTGGAGGACTCGTCTCTAGCATCGGCGATGTGATCTAATTTTTTGTTCAAAACAAGATCACGTACCTTCTCGATGAAACCTTCTTTACTCATACCATAAGGCACCTCTGTAATGACAATGTTGTAGCGATTCTTGGCACGCTCCTCGATATTGGCGACACCTCTGATAGTGACTGATCCTTTACCTGTAGCGTAGGCCTGCTTCATCGGGGCGCCACCGTAAACTTCGGCGCCAGTCGGGAAATCCGGACCTTTGACGTATTTCATTAGTTCCTCTAGGGTAATATCGGGATTGTCTATCTGAGCGACGGTGGCATCAACTAGCTCCCCAAGATTATGTGGTGGAATATTAGTAGCCATACCAACAGCAATACCCATCTGGCCGTTCAAGAGGATGTTTGGAGCGGCTGAAGGAAGAACGCTAGGCTCCTTCTCTGTACCATCAAAATTATCACGAAAATCAACGGTATCTTTTTCGATATCGGCAAGGAGCTCGGCGCCGACTTTATCGAGGCGAGCCTCAGTGTAACGGGAAGCGGCGGCTTCATCACCATCCATGGAACCAAAGTTCCCCTGCCCCTCGACTAGGGTGTAACGCATTTTCCAAGGCTGAGCGAGATTAACCATAGCCTCGTAGATAGAGGAATCGCCGTGTGGGTGATATTTACCCATAACTTCACCGACGATACGAGCAGACTTCACGGTGGCGTGGGGGGCTTTCCAGCCGTTTTTGTTCATAGCGTAGAGGATACGGCGGTTAACTGGTTTCAAACCGTCGCGGACATCTGGGAGGGCGCGGTCAACGATAACAGAAAGCGAATAGCGGAGGAAGTAATCCTCCATGGTATTTTCTACGGTGCGAAGCTCAATACCAGATTCCACTGGAGTATTTTCTTCTATATTAGTTTCTTTTGGGGTTTTGTCTTCTGCCATGTTTCCTCCTTAAAAGTCCAAATCGTCTAGATCCACCGAAGCGGCCCTAGCCTGAATAAAGTTTTTACGTAGTTCGGCTTGGCCACCCATCAGTTTATTAAAGATGGCGTCGGCTTTTTCAGCATCATCAATATTAACACGGATTAGGATACGGTTCTCGGGGTTCATCGTGGTCTCCCAGAGCTGGGCGGCATCCATTTCACCAAGACCTTTGAAACGCTGCTGAGCGGTATAGCCAGCCTGCTTGAAACGCTCGGCCTCTGGATCAATCTTAGTTCCGGCGGCTTTCCTTTCTTCAATTTTGCGAGTTAGAGTCTTTTCTAGGGCCTCTTCGTCATAAATATAGTCAATCTTGCGGTTATTTCCAGTGCCTTTGATTAGACCAAACAGAGGTGGTTTGGCTAGATAGACATGGCCGGCCTTAATAACGTCCGGCATGTAACGGAAGAAGAAAGTGAGAAGTAAAGTGGAAATATGAGAGCCATCGACGTCGGCATCAGTCATAAAGACAATTTTGTGATAACGGAGACCATCGATATTGAATTGATCGCCAATACCTACGCCTAATCCTTTGATTAGAGAGACTAACTCTTGATTAGCTAACATTTTGTCGAGGCGGGCACGTTCGGTGTTAAGGACCTTACCTCTTAGGGGTAGGATAGCTTGAGTATGGGAATCTCTTCCCTCCTTGGCGGAGCCAGCAGCGGAGTTACCTTCTACGATAAAGAGCTCACAATCCTCGGCGCGGCGAGAGGAACAGTCGGCGAGCTTGGAGGGGAGATTGAGTCCCTCGAAGGTGCCTTTCCTGATGACATTATCACGAGCGGCGCGAGCAGCCTTGCGGGCGCGAGCAGCGACGGTGGCTTTGCCGATGATCTTCTTAGCGATGGCTGGGTTTTCTTCTAGAAAATAGCCGAAATATTCGGTCATAACCTTGTCGACTTGACCGCGAACCTCTGGGTTGCCGAGTTTGTTCTTGGTCTGACCTTCGAATTGAGGGTTAGAGATTTTGACCAAGACTACAGCGGTGAGACCTTCTTTGATATCGTCACCGGTGAGATTGTCATCTTTCTCTTTGAGGAGGCCGTTTTTCCTAGCGTAATCATTAACTGTACGGGTGAGGCCAGTTCTAAACCCGACTACATGCATACCGCCATCAGGGGTGAGAACGTTATTAGCGAAAGGTTTAAGCGTCTCGGAGAATGAATCGTTATATTGGAGAGCGATCTCAATGCCGGTCTTGTCTACCTCTTTATCGACGTAGAAAATATCGTCAAAGAGAAGCTCTTTGCCGTTATTGAGGCGCTTAATGTAGCTCTTGATGCCACCTTCGAAGTAGAAGGACTCGCGGGCGCCCGTACGCTCGTCTTTTACGGTGATCAAGATCCCTTTAGTTAGATAGGCCTGATGACGGGCGTAATTAGAAACCCAGTCATAGTCAAAGGTAGTGGTCTCTTTAAAGATAGAAGGATCGGGGTAAAAGGTAATAGAGGTACCGGACGCGCGTGGGGAGCCTTTTTCTACTTTTAGCTCCATGATAGGCTTGCCGACCTCGAACTCGATATGGTGGGTCTTGCCATCTCTGTAGACCTCGGCGGTCATATTGGTAGAGAGAGCGTTAACCACAGAGGAACCGACACCGTGAAGACCAGAGGAAACCTTATAGCCGCCGTCGCCGAATTTACCACCAGCATGGAGGACGGTAAGGACGGTCTCGAGGGTGGATTTGCCGGTCTTGGGATGCAGATCTACAGGGATGCCGCGGCCATTATCATCGACACGGACTCCGCCATCTTTTAATATAGTGATGTCAATTTTGTTAGCGTAACCTGCGATGGCTTCATCGATAGAGTTATCGGCAATCTCTTTTATCAAATGATGGAGGCCGTCGTAACCTGTGGAGCCGATGTACATCCCTGGACGCAAGCGAACAGGCTCTAGCCCCTCAAGGACGCGAATCTCCGATGAATCATAATCTGTAGCTTTTTCGGCCATTTTTACCTCTTTTTATTTAATACTCTATCTATTATACACCTTAAATGTAATATTTTCAAGGTATGGTAAAATGATAACATGACCTATCTAGACTATGCAGCAACGACGCCGATTTTACCCTCGGTAAGAGAGGCAATGAGAAAAGCGGAGGAGGAGCTTTTTGCTAATGCTTCGGCCTTGCATACCCCTGGACACCGAGCGATGAATGAGATAGAGGAGTGCCGAGAGTTGCTGGCGCGACTAATAGGGGCAAAGGCTCATGAAATTATCTTTACCTCGGGGGCGAGTGAAAGTAATAATACGGTGATTAGGACTTTTGAGGGGTGCCAGATGGAGATTTCGCCGCTGGAGCACCATTCGATCTTTGAGGTGGTAGAAAAATACAGAGGTGAGAAGCTACCGAAGCTGTATTCTTTTATGTTGGCAAATAATGAGGTAGGGGATATATTGGAGCTGCCAGAGATAGATAGGGGTGGTTACGATGATTCGGATTTATTTACGCCGAAAACTGAGTGGGGCAAGCCCCTGGTGACAGATAGGAGAAAGAGCTATCTGCATTCAGATTTGACGCAAGTGCTAGGCAAAATCCCAATTGATGTAAATAAACTGGGGCTGGACTATGCGACCTTCTCGGCGCACAAAATCGGGGGTCCGATAGGGGTGGGGGCGCTATATGTGCGAGAGGGGGTGCCTTTTACTCCTCTGATTATCGGAGGTAACCAAGAGAATAAGCGGCGAGCCGGGACCTATAATACGGTGGGGATTATTGGTTTTAAGGAGGCTCTATCTGATGTACTGGAGAGAAAGACCTGGGAGATTTATGATACTCGAGTACGGGAGTTAAGGGATGATTTGGCGAAGAGGATTGTCGCGGAGATACCGGGGAGCTCGCTAAATACAGACATCACCAGGGGTGCTTCCCTGCCAAATATTTTAAATGCGTCGTTTGAGGCGGCAGAGGGGGAGTCGATCCAGCTATATCTGGATGCGGAGGGGATAGTGGTCTCGACGGGGTCGGCCTGTGCGGCAGGAGATATTAAACCTTCGCATGTACTGATGGCGAAGACAGGGGACGCGGAAGTGGCACATTCGTCGATAAGGTTCTCGTTCGGACTAGATAGTACCTCGCGTGATGTGGAGCGGGTGATGGAAGTGCTGCCTGGAGTGATAGAAAGGCTACAGGGGATGAGTACAATAAAAATGAAAGGAGTTTAGATGGAAGAAGGACAGGATTGGGTATATACAGAGACGGTGAAGGATCATTTTATGCATCCGCGGAATTTCTTGATGGGGGACGAGGCTAAGTTTAAATGCGATGCAACAGGGGTGGTGGGTAATCCGATTTGCGGGGACCAGATGAAGATGTATATTAAGGTGAAGGATGATAAAATCGTGGATATTGCTTGGAAAACTTATGGGTGTGCTTCGGCGATTGCCTCAACTTCGGCTTTGTCAGAGATAGCTAAGGGGAAAACTCTAGACGAGGCTCTAGAGATTTCGGCGAAGGATATTGATGACTATCTGGGAAATCTGCCTAAGCATAAGTTCCACTGCTCGGTACTAGGCCATGAGGCGCTAGCGAAGGCGATTGAGAACTATCGGAATATATGATTTTAACGGGTCCTGGTTATACCCATTTATTTGAGTTAGCGCTCCAGGCCGCTAGGCCAAGTCTTACTAACTCAAATAAATGGGTATCAACCACCCGTTAAAATTGCTTATTGGTCTTAATATCAATAATCGGGACATGATGAAAGGCAGCGTGTTTTTTAGTATACTCTGTAATTTTGCCATCGCGGACGACGAGGGCATCCGGGGGCTGAGCTTCCCCGTTTTCATTGTAGCGATAGAGGGAGATTTCATTGTATTCGCTGCTCCCTAGTTCTGGATCCCCTTCTTTTCGAGCTCTCTCTATATTATCTAAATTATAATCCTGTGCGCTACTAAATATATCATGTTTTTTTACTGGTCCAGTCCGGCCATCCGTAGATACAGCTTTATATAAGGTGCCGGGGCGAATATGAGAAAATAGATAGGTGACTTGGTATGGGTCGCCGGTATCTTTAGTCACGCCGCCGTTTGGGTCGTATCCAGTATTTACATAGGATGTAGACATTACATTAGAAATTGCTTTGTCGTTCCCTGATTCTAGCTCAGCGTTTTCGTATGTTTCTTCATTTTGGAGCCATAACTCGGGATTCTCTAGAGTTTTGCGAGCGGCGTCGGTTCTAACGTATTTATCACCCTCGATAATTTTGCCATCTGCATCTATTTTATCGTGGGCTTTATAAGATAGATTGCTCTGAAGGAAATGTAATGGATAACCATCGTTTATAATAACGGGGATTTCTTGACCGCTATACTCTACAGGGGCACCCATAGAGAGACCATCGGTGCCGACTTCAGCTATACTCATAATTTCATCGATGTCATCTAGCTGTTCATTGTAGGATTTTTCGTATTCTTCTTGTTGTTTTAGATTATTAAGCCTTCTGATAGTTCCGTGTCTATCCGAATGGCTGCCAATCGCCTCCGCTAGAGAGGTTTGAGCCCTTGCTTCTCTTTGGGCTTGGATTTCGGAGAAGTTTTTTTGAGTCTGGTCAATCTTGGCTTGTTCAGCACGGGCGCGCTCGGTTTTTCTTCGATTATAATCCTCCGAGTCGTAGATTCTTTTAGCTTCGGCGACTGCTTTATGACTATTTAGGGCGTCTTTTTCAAATCTGGAGCGAAAAAGACGGCTACCTATTGCCGAGCCAAGAATTTCCTTCTTGAATTTTTCGAAACCCCTGGGGCGAGAATCCTGACGAGTTTCGGCGGGGATGGGGATTTTTTCGCCAGAGCGAAGTTTATTTAGGACAAAATCTACTTCCCTATTTACGGCTTTATCGTAAGAGGTCGCGGGCTCTTTTTGGGTTGATGTTTGAGTCGAGATTTGATCTGGGGTGGTCGGTTTTATATCTGTTTGGTTTTGGATGCTCGGCTCTGGGGTTTTATTATATACCGATAAGACTTGTTGCCGCATTTCTTCTGTGGAGGGAGACGGAGCGGCATTATTATTTGAGGAGTCTGGAGATTTTTCGGTTTTTATTTGCCCTTTTATCTGGTCACCTCTGAAAGTTTCATTCTTTAGGGTATCCCAGGTGGATTTTACTTCAGTAGGCTTATCTTGTTCGGAGTTTTTTGATGGGGCGGAATTGAAGTTTTTCATTGTTTTTATTGTAGCAAAACCGCCTTAAAAAGTGAATAATGGGGTGCCGAACCACATAACTGGGGCGAAGTAAGGAATTGGCCAAAGAGAGATAATATTTAGAATGATTGCTATGATGGCGATAGGGCGATTTTTGGGGGTTCTCAGTTCTTTAATGCTTAAAGCGAGAATAATTATGAAGAGGAGGATATTTAGAACACCTCTGAAAGCCAATATAAAGACGAATACTATTTCTGCAAAAATACCCCCGGCAAAAAATAACAGATTAAAAGCATTTACACCGATAGTGAGGGCTAGGGCAATTTTGGCTCTGTTTCGACTTTTTTTCTTTTCTGCTAGCTCTTGGCGTTTAACTATCTCTTGGAAGGATATCTTGGTGGACGAGGTGCTAGTTGCGGTGTTTTTCATAAGCTTATTATAGCATAAGCTTTTAGATGCCGATATTTCGTTTATTGAAACACAAACTTTTATTTATGAACTTGACATTTTTTAGAAAATAATGAATAATTATGGTAGCACAGCCTAGAGTAATATTTCAAGCGGGTCTTGACGCGATAGATTTACTATATAAAAATGGACTTAATCCAGTGGTTATGACAACAGTTTCTAGAGTGAACTGGCTAGAAATACCCGAGCTCACTCGAATAATTGTCAAACACCACGCAGAAAAGTGTGCATTTGCTAGATATTGCCCCACTCACGGAGACACCGATTTTAATCTGACACCAGATGAATATCATAGTTTTCTCAACAATATGTGGGATATCTATGAAGAGCTTGCCGATAGAGGTACTATTTTTACCTTAAAAGACCATCTATGGAAAATTATTCTAGATGAGAAAGGTTTACTTTCTTTGAAGGACGATGGAATAGTCTATGACGGCTGCCATTGTGGAATATCCCACTTAACTTTCTTAGAAAATGGAGAAGCCTATGCTTGTCGTAGGATGAATAGCCCGGTTGGGCATTTTCCAGAACAATCTATTGAAGAGATATTTTTTGGAAAGAAGGAAAACCTATACCGTCAGATAGACAATATCGAAGGTTGTAAAAAATGTAAACTTTTGAGCTATTGTCGTGGTTGTAGAGCTGTGGCTTATGGTTCGTCCAGTGGAAATGTTTTCGCTAAAGACCCTCAATGTTGGCTTTGCGAATAAACTAATATACCCTCATTTACTTAACAAATGGGGGTATTTCATTTATAATGTATCCATGGAAAAATGGATTTATTCACAGATAATAAAATATTACAAATCGCTTAAAAATGTATCTGTCTTGGATTGTGGTTGTGGTTGTGGCAATAATTCTTTGATGCTCGCTGGGTATGGCGCTAGAGTTTCTGCTTTCGACAAATCTGAAAAGAAAATCGATAACCTAAAACTCGCTGCCTATAAAATGGGACTAAACATAAACGCACAAACTTGTACAATTTTAGATTTTATCCCCGACCAACTTTATGAGATAGTCCTGTTTAATAATGTTTTACATTTTGTTCCAAAAGAAGACAGATCGGTTGCGTTAGATATAGTATTAAAATCTGTCAAACCTGGTGGGCTACTAGTTTATTGCGATTTAGCTGATGATAGTCCCCCAGAGGAAGAAACTAAAACCAAATTATATAAAAAATTGGAGAAAATCGATGAGGGGTTTATCTATTTGGATGACAAGCCCCACCCTGGAGCAAATTACCCACATAAACACACTATCCATTATCTAGTGGGTAAGAAAGTGATTTAGCTAGCTTTGCTTGCGAGACTGCCAGCCGGCAAGGAAGCTAGGTTCGGGGTTGGTTGTGGCTGTGGGACCACCAGAGGCCCCAGAAGCGGCGTTTGAGCCTTGTGATGTATCCATAAGCGGTTTTAGATTGGAAAGGCTAGGAGAGGGCGATACGGGGCTTGTAGGGATATTTTTGGCGGGCTCTGCGGCGGTGCGGGCGGAGTTCCAGCGCTCGTTTATTTCCCTTTCCACTTCGGCGCGGGTTTTGGCGTACTTGGTGGCAGAGTAGGCTTTCAGGGTATTCATCAGCTGTTCGTTTGGTTCGCCCATTGGGGCGGGTAGATTCATGGTAAAGGCGCTAGAGGGCATACCAAACATCATCACCTTAGCAATAGCGGCATGATTTGGAGTCTTGGTGAGGTCTTCGGCGGTAAAGGTAGGGGTGAAAGCCTTGACCATGAGGTCGGCGTCAGTGACACCGACGCGGCCGCAGATAATAGTGCCGACGTTACCGAGCAGGGCTTCGCGGATTTTGTCGGTTAATTGAGTCATAAACTGGTTCGCCACAATGAGATTTAGACGATATTTCCGAGCTTCAGAGAGGATGGACTCAAAACTATCGGTGGCAAAGTTCTGGAACTCGTCTACATAGAGGCAGAAATCTTGGCGCTCGCTCTCTGGAATGTCTTGGCGGCTCATGGCGGCCTGCTGGAACTTCATGACAAAGATCATACCGAGGAGATTCGCATTGATATCACCGAGGCGCCCCTTAGAGAGGTTGACTAGGAAAATCTTTTTGTTATCCATGATTTCGCGGATATTGAAGCCGGATTTGACCTGACCGAGGGTGTTTTTCATGATGGTATTGGCGATAAAGGGCCCCCATTTGGAGCTAAACCAGGTGATGACTTCGCCAGCATCGCTGGATTTTTGAGAAGCCGGGAACTCTTTGGTCCAGTAGTCGTAAACGGCTTTGTCGGTAACGTATTTAAGCTTACTCTTGACGAATTCGGGGTCGGTAAAGCACTGGGGGATGTCGATAAAGGTAGCACCCTTTGGGTCACTCATTAAGAGGAGCGCGGCATTTCTAAACATGTGCTGGCCGCGGGGGCCAAAGAAACCTTGGTTCTGAGGGTCAAAGAGAGATTGGAGCATACTAATCCCCTCTTGGACGATGAAGTCTTTTTGGTCTTCAGAGGTGTATTCAAACATGTTCATGCCGACCGGGTGCTCGACATCGGCAGGATCGAAGTAAATCACATCATCAATACGCTCCTCTGGGACGCGTTTCAATATAGCCTCGACAGCGTCGCCGTGGGGGTCGATAAAGGCAAAACCTTTGCCGTCACACATATCCTGGAAGGCGAGATTCTCGAGAAAGACAGATTTACCCATACCAGTCTGCCCGATGACGTACATGTGGCGGCGGCGATCGTCATCTGATAGATAGATAGGTTTTTTAACGCCACGAAATTCGTTGGTGCCGAGGAAAGTACCTTCGGTGACTAGGCGAGCGGGGCCGTCGACTTGCTTGACTAGCTGACGCTCAACCTGGGAATTCGGGATGGCATTTTGATCTGGGAGATGAAAGATAGAGGCTAATTCTACGCTATTTAGAACGCTGGAGCGGGTGCGAAGCGGGAAAAATCTAAAAGTATAGTCGACGGCGAGCTTTTTGGAATCTTTGACTGGGTCGATTTTGAAACCATTAAGCTCGGGGGAGTTAAACTGAGAAAAGGCCGACGCGATGCCGCCCATAATAGCCTCAGAACGGGGGTAGGAAGCGGAGCTAGCGACGATGCGAACTAATGTCTCGAAGGCGGGGTAGCGGATTTTATTAGTAATAGCAGTGATTTCGTCTTGTTTGACATTGGTAATAGGATCTCTATCCTCCTTTTTGTGTTCATCGGGAACTTCCCAGGGGGCTTTGACTAGGTCGATAGCGAAATTACCGAGGCTAGCACCGATACCATTAGAGGTGTCTTTGCCTTTTTGGAGATTTTCCATGTAGGTCTTGGCGGAATCTGACCAATTTTTTTGTGCAGGGCGGAAAAGAATTTGTACAGAAGCGCCTTCGCCATCTTGGACACCCGAGAGCGCATTCAAAATGGCGCGCTCGGCATCACGCTTGGTATCTTCGTAGGTGGCGATGGGGAGATAGGGGTCTTTGTTTAAGGTTAATTCGGCGCCAGCAACGGCATTGATACCGCCACCGCCAGTAAAGATGTTTTCTTCCCTTTTTTCTTCGATACGGGCGGTGGGATAGGCAGACTGGATGGCCTGCTTGACCAGCTCGGTGAGGACGGCCGGGACGATAGCGTAATAACGGATGATGCCGTCTTTCGCAATAATCTCGAAAGAGAAATGGCGCTGGCCATAGATCCTGGTTTTAGTACCCTTCGTGAGGGTAGATGAGAGGATAGAGTACATAGTCTGAGCCTTGGAGACGGTCTCGCCGACGATGTCGCGCTCGTCGCGGCTGCCAGCCTCGACATCATCAGTAGAGGGCGGAAGATGGATTAATAGAGGTACCATCTTGAGGCCGCGTTCATATTTTTTGGCTTTCCGGAGTTTGGAGATCTTAGCGCCGAAGACTAAAGAGATAAGCAAAATAATTGCTACGATCATGATAAAAATGACCACCCAGACGTCCATTATTTGATCCCTTCCCCTAGTTTACGATCGTAGGAATTGTCGAGGTTAGCCTCCATCATCTGGCGGGCGGTGTCGTAGAAATTAGCGATGTCACCATCTTGATTTAGCTTCTCGACGGCGGCGTCTATAGCCTCGACACCTGTCTGGTCGAGTTTGTCGGTAGTCTTGAAGGCGGTTTTATCGAAGGGGGTATTGAGGGCTTCTTCTATGGCAGCAGTGTTTTGTTTGGTTGGAGCCTCGAGGGTGGGGCCCGGGGTGATTAAGTTTTCAAAAGCTTGGGTCTGGAGGGTATTAAGTTGATCTGGACTCTGATCTGGGCTCTGATCTGGGGTGGGCAGTGGAACTTCGGAAGGCTTAGGAACTCTTTCAGCTCTAGGGAGCTGGCTAGGACTAGGGGCTGAATTAGCGACGACCTTACCGCCAATTTCACGAGAATCACGAGGGAGTGGCAAATTCATAGGGGGCTGTTTGCCACCCCAAGCCATCTCATTAGTGTCTAGATTGAGATGATCTAGGTCGAGTTGCTGGTCCGTTTTATTATCCATATGCTTATTTTATCATATTTAAACTCTTTTGTAGACAAGAAATTCGGCTAGACTTAAGAAAACGACAATGAGACTGATAGTCCAGAGGTTAATAGCGCCAAAAGAACGAGCCATTAAGAGCATAATTGGACCAAAAGAAAGCACCGCGGCATAAAGGTAATCCTTGTGGCGGAGCTTCTTGCGCTTAAAAGCGAGACGATCAAAAGTCAAAAGAAAGGCCGAAATGAGGCCAAAAAAGACTGCGTACAATATTGTAAAAAATAACAAAACACCGAAAGGACCAATGTCCGTCGGTGATGTGAAGTTGAAAATAAGTATCAATGCTGCGAGTCCTATGATACAGAAAGAATAGATAATGCGGTTATGCTTCATAACCTTATTATATCATGTCTAGTTTAATTCCCCAAGTAATCACATAAGAGTTTTATGCGGATTTTGTGCGAGTTTTATATGGGGAGAGGCGGTGGATTATCCGGTGCTAAAATCTTAACTATTGGACCGCAATCCTACCGCTTCCCTTTTTGACCGCTTCACTAAGGTAGTGAAGCATGATCCTTACCAGCTTTGTCTTCTTCTCTGTTATTCAAAAGGTGCTAGAATTAGACTTAAACTGATGCGCTCTACGTTTATCGGGCAGAGACAGCCTCAAAACGGAGCCTGAGGTAATTTCTAAGGTGTAATTTATGGCTAGAAATTACCTGTAAGCGCCATTTTGATTTACGTTTTTCTTTGTTTCATTTTTATTCCTTTTCGTTTTTGTTTTAGTCATCTCGACTGTCTTCATACTAGCATAAACTTTATAAAAAATCAATAGATTTGTTCAGCTTTTTCGATGTAATTTTTACATTTTTTAATCTATTTCTTCCCTGTTCTAAATTTTTATTCTTTTTGTTGTAATTCTTACAACAATAGCCTACTTTTGCAATAAAAAAGAGTGCCATAGCACTGTGTTTTTGTCCTATAATTGGTGGAGCTGCCGGATACTGCCTCCGGGTCCGGGCTATCACTTGGCCATGATTCTACATGCATAGTTTGCTGTTTTAGTCTTGGCAGATATTATTAGCTGCAACAAACGAAACTAATAAATGCCATGGCTAGATTGTCGGATCATTTACTGCCAGGTAAATGACCTTATTCTCGTAGTATGATAATCTGCCTCCTACGAAAACTCAGAGGTAGATCAGCCTATAAAATTAAACTAGGCATAAGCTGGCATGTAAGCAACATGCGCAGTTTTCGTGTTTTTAGCACTTATTTAATACTTACGGTATTCAATCGGCATGCCTCATAACTGTTAATAACTCGTCTAAGCTTTGTCAGCCCCAACTACTTTAATTATATCACAGATTAGCTTAACTGGCAACGAGCAATAGAAAAAGACCGGTAACTGCGAGGAAAACCGGTCTTTTGTAGAGTGTGGAGTTATTTTGGCTAGATTTTTATTTTTGCCTTCTGAATAATTTTTTTATTCAGAAGCTACCTCTATTATAGGACGAAAAAATGCTTATGTCAACACTTTTTTGAACAAATTTTTGTACTTTTTTTGGAAGTTTTCCACAAGCGTAATCTAGTGGCTAGGGATAATCCAGAAGGCCTATTTTCTTCAGCGGCTCACTCACGTCAAGAAAATTTCTCAAAATTCTTAACGGAAAATTTCGCGTCTCACGCCGGATGGGGGTTCGCTACGAAATTTATCCTAAATTTTTCGAAATTTTCGTTGGTTCGTTCAATGCTTCAAAAATAGGCCTTCTGGATTATCCGTTCCCTGTTATCGATTGTAGTAGTGTTAAATTCATTAACTCTTATGACAAAAAGTAAAACATTTATGCTCGGGGTGGGGGTTGATAAGTTTTTTAGGGTGTGATAGGAGAGGGGGTATGATAGCAAAAACATACTCTGTGGTTCCCTACGGCTTTGAAGGTAGGCTGGTAGAAGTCGAGGGAGATATGAATCGAGGGTTACCAGCCTTTAATATCGTAGGGATGGCAAATAAGACCATCAACGAGGCAAAAGATAGGGTGAGGAGTGCCACTGTGAACTCAGGCTTCTCTTTTCCCGAGAAAAAGGTGACGATCAATCTGGCGCCAGCGGAGCTAAAGAAGGACGGGGCGTACCTGGATCTATCGATAGCGCTGACGATTATGGTGCTATCGAGGCAGCTCCTAGAAAGAGATGTACGAAATAGGCTGTTTGTAGGAGAGCTATCTCTGAACGGAGAGGTGAAGCCAGTGAGGGGGATTATCAACATCGTAGAAACTGCGGTGAAGCAGGGGTACACAGAAATCTATGTGCCAATGAAGAATTTACCTCAGGCTTCGCTAGTAGAGGGGGCAACAATATATGGGGTAGAGACGCTGAAAGGCCTGTTTTTGGCGCTTAAAAGCCAAGGTACGCTACCAACTGCGGATTTGGCAAAAAAATCGCTAAAAAGTACCAAAAATAGCCTCGTAGGACCGTTTCTAGACCACATACGTGGGCAAAATTTGGCCAAAAGAGCGCTTGAGGTCGCGATCGCGGGGAGACATAATCTTCTAATCTCTGGTCTACCAGGTGCCGGCAAGACGTTACTAGCTAGAGTGGCGGCTAATCTGTTACCAGACCTATCACCAAAGGAGATGGTGGAGATTACGAAGCTATACTCCATCTCTGGACTATCGACAGAGGAGGCAGTAGAGGCGCGGCCGTTTAGGACTCCACATCATACGGCAAGTGCGACAGCGATGATCGGGGGTGCAAGCGGACCAGGAGAGATTTCTCTGGCGCATAAGGGGATTCTGTTTTTGGACGAAATACCAGAGTTCCCGAGGTCGGTATTAGAGTCATTGAGGCAGCCGCTAGAGGACAAACAGATTACGATCTCAAGGGTGGAATATAAGGCTACGTACCCGGCGGATTTTATGCTGGTTGCAACGATGAATCCCTGTCCGTGCGGATATTTGGGGGATCCAGCGCACGAGTGCAAGTGTAATGAAAAACAGATACAGGACTACAAGAAAAAGCTCTCGGGGCCACTGCAAGATAGAATTGATATGAATATAGAGGTAAAAAAGGTAGAAAACGAGGATTTACGGAGGCCGCTACCTGAGGCTGAATGCTCGGCTCATGGTGTTGTAAAAAATACTATAACAGGGGCTATTGTACGGCAAAAGGCTCGGTATGGGCGGGATGGGGTCTATAATAGTTCCCTTTCGTCGTATGACGTAACCAAGCTTTTAAAGCTAGATGCGGAGGCGGAAAAGATCTTGGCGGCGGCGTCGGAGAGGCTGAATTTGTCGGCTAGATCGTATTTTAAGACTATCAAGGTGGCGCAAACGATAGCGGATTTGGCTGGCTCGGAGGTAATTGAAGCTCAGCACTTGACCGAGGCTCTGACTTATAGACGGAGATAGAATACTTTGGAGATTTCTATTTTACCCCTTGTATTTATCAAGGAGATTTGATATAATAGAAAGAGTTAATTCAAGAGAAGAAAGGATTCATCATCAAAAAAAGCAATAAACGGACTAGACTAAACGGAGAAATTCGTTATCCTGAGGTCCGGGTGATTGGATCTAGTGGAGAGCAGCTCGGAATTATGTCGAGCAAGGAAGCTCAGCTTCTGGCGAAGGAACAGGGTGTGGATTTAGTGGAGATCGCCGCTAATGCCAACCCGCCGGTCGTGAAGATTATCGATTGGGGCAAATTCCAATATCAAAAGATGAAGGAAGAAGCCAAGAATCGAAAGAAAGCGAGAGAAAAACAATCTGAATTGAAACAGATGAAGATTGGTCTCAAGATTTCTGACAACGACCTTAACATTAAAGTCCGCAAGATGAGAGGTTTCCTCGATGACGGTGACCGAGTGAAGATTATGATTATCTTCCGCGGTCGCGAGATGGCACACAAGGAGCTCGGATCAAAATTACTAGAGAGAGTAATCGAACTACTTGGGGAGGATGTCATACGCGAGGGTAAGCCGCAAATGAGCGGGCGGAACCTATCAACACAGGTACGAAAGAAGTAATTTCCTACTTCCCTGGCCGGTTGATTGCAACTTACAAAGGTCCTAAGCGGCCTTAAGTCGCTGGAGTAAAAATCTGACGGCTTGAACAATAATATTAACTAAACTAAAGGAAAACCTATGCCAAAACTAAAGACGCATAAAGGCACGGCAAAGCGGATCAAGGTTACCGGTTCGGGTAAATTGATACGGGCACGAGCCTATGGGAATCACATTCTCGCAAAAAAATCCAAAGCTAGAAAGCGCAACATTAAGACTGCGGCTTCTGTCAATGGAAAAATCAAGAAAAATGTAAAGAAGGCGTTAGGAGTTTAAGATGAGAGTAAAAAGAGGAGTCGCGGCACACGCGAAGCATAAGAAAATCTTAAAAGCCGCCAAGGGGATGCAGCATGCGCGCACCCGGAGCTATCGGCTAGGCAAGCAAGGCGTAATTAAGGCTTTGTCTTATAGCTACCGAGACCGGAGAAACCGCAAGCGTGACCTCAGAGCGCTTTGGATTACACGGATTAATAACGCATCGAGAGAGTTAGGGCTATCCTACTCGCAACTAATTGCGGGTTTGAAAGCCAACAACGTAACAGTTGATCGGAAAATCCTAGCTGAGCTCGCAGTTAATAACCCGAAAGCTTTTGGCCAAATTGTTGAGATCGCAAAGAAAACTGATGGCTCAGCAAAGAAAGCGGAAGCAAAAGCTAAAGAAACGGTGAAGGAGAAATAAGATGGCAATTTGTGAAATTTCTGGAAAAGGTAAGATGTACGGCCATAATATCTCGTTCTCTCAGAGACACACAAGAAAGGTGTTTAAACCGAACGTATCCAAGAGAACTTTGATCATCAATGGCAAAAAGGTCAAATGTAATATTTCGACTTCAGCTCTTCGGACCTTGCGCAAGAAGGGTATCGTAGAACGCCCAGGCGCAAAGGCCGACAAGAAGTAATAGTATTTCTTACAACAAAAATCAGCTCACCTAGGTGGGCTGATTTTTGTGGGATGGGTAGTTCCCTTCCCTAGTTTTGTTAGTAAAAACAAAAGTCGACTCTGATCAGGAGTCGATTTTTGAGTGTAAGCTATCAATAAGCCGGGTTCTGTAATCTGTCTACTAGAGGCAGATCGACAATCATCTATCTTGGCGTCATATTGCTACGACGCTCTAGCGGTGAGCGTGCATCCTCGAGCTAAGGTATATAGCACTCCTTGCAACAGGTAGGGTTTACCTCTGCGGCGTATCGCTACACTGCACTGTGGGCTCTTGCCCCACTCTTTTCACCCTTACCTAGTAAACTAGGCGGTATTGTTTCTGTGGCACTTTCCCTATCCTTACGGACGGTCGCCGTTAGCGACTACCATGCTCTGTGTTGCCCGGACTTTCCTCTTTTATAAAGCGATTGTCTTTCAAGCTTACAGAGTAATTATAGCATTTCTCATACTTTTTGTCGATAGGCATCAAAAAACCCTACCGGCCTGTTTTCCCCGTAATAGATACAAGGTGGGTAAAATCTTATGCGATACATCCACGGATGTAAGCCACGAAATCCCTTAAACATGATTATTCAGGAAAATCATGCTGCCAGTAGGGCTTGCCATAATTATATCACATTTTAATACAGATGAAAGTATAAGGAGTTTGCTTCCCTACTACTGCCCGACTAGCAGATAGAAAAAGTCAATAATCCCCTGGGTGCCATTAACCATAAGAAAGGAGAAGACATCGCCAAAGAGGAAGATAAGAAGATAAACAATGATAAAACCATAGCGCTCAATGTTTGAAAGAAAGTCACGGACAATATCTGGGGCGATGGCGTAGAGGACGCGCGAACCGTCTAGGGGCGGAATAGGAATAAGATTAAAGAGCATAAAACCAAGGTTAATAAAGATAATTTCGCTAAAAATCAGCTCGCCGAGACTACCAGCATAAAGTAGACCAGAACAATGCCCGATAAGAAAGGCGATTAGGGCAAGGAGAAAGTTCGTAAAGGGGCCAGCTAGAGCAACTAGAGCCATCCCCCATTCGTGCCATTTGAGATTTTTGAAATTAACTGGGACGGGCTTAGCGCCACCAAAAACCGGAGCACCTATAATATATAGCACTAAAGGCACAGCGATCGACATGATGGGGTCGATATGCTTGATAGGGTTCAGGGTAAGACGGCCGGCGTTCTTGGCGGTGTCGTCACCCAGGAAGTAGGCTACAACACCATGGGCTAGCTCGTGTAAAATCACGGAGCCAAGAATAATAACAAAGACAATGATGATACTGAGAATATTAAGATTCATTAGTTCAATACTATAACTTCCTCTGCCGCAGGCAGGCTATCGAGGTTCTTAACTCTGTATTTCTTTTCGGTGCGAGCGGAGAGTTTAAGCTCAGAAACCATACCGTCGACATTCCCCATGGAGATGATAACTTTGGGCTCGATTTCGCGGATGGCACGGATACTTGAAGTGCAGAGGATATCAGCAGTGAGATCGTCTAGGCTTTCTTCGATGTCGCCGAGGATGCCGACGTGAACATTGCCGACTTCAACATCGTAGATAGTCCTACCACTTTTAGTCGCGATGCCACGGACAGAGACATCGCCGATCTCGAACTCGCCGGGGCCAGTAATCTTCCCTACTGCGAGGCCGGCATCAATATTGCCTTCGGCAATGTTAAATTTGACTGCGGTCTTTTTGGTAGTAACGGTAATTTCGTCTTGGTTTTTGCTTTCTAGGTCGAACATATTCCTCCTATCCTTTTATTATGTTTTCTGGATCGATAATCTCGGTGATTTCCATTTCTAAGATATCCTGGACAAAACGGTCGTGGACGCTTTTACGATAGCTAAAATCATCCACGGACATAATGACGTAATTAATCGGCTTGCCAAATTTCTTTTCGATGACTTCGGCCCAGCGAGTGAGCTTCTTGGTCTTATCGTTTCCGATGATGAGGAGATCTACGCCCTCCTGGCCCGGGAAGCGATTAGTGACAATGAGGCCTTTGAGATAATTTTTGACTGGGCGGATGTGCTCGTCCCACGTGGGGGTCTGAACATCAGAATTATCAATGATTTGATTATTCTTTTTGGAGAAGATGTCGGAAAGGGGGCGGGAGAAAGGATGTTTCTTGTTGGCCGAGTAATAAATTTTATTGTCGAAGGTTTCGTTTTTGATGATGCCGATAGCCTCGAGATTGGAGAGCTCCCGACGGACGGAGTTAATCTGCTCGTCGATAACACGAGTCATCTCGCGGACATAAAAACTTTTGCTAGGGTTCTCGAAGAAGAGTTTCAAAAGCTTAGCTCTGGTTTTCGAGCCGAATAACTTTTCTGTAGGAGTGCTCGTAATTTTGCTCATCTTGTATATATTTTAGCACAAAGTCCTCTACATCTTCAAGTTTTAACCAATTAATTTGGTCGTTTCTTTTGAACCAAGTCATTTGGCGCTTGGCTAGGTGCCAGTCCGCATAAAAACATTTTTCTTTGGCTTCTGCTAAAGACATTTTGCCATTTAGATATTCCCAGGCAAAACGATAGATATCACTAGTCATCGATGGAGTGTCCCAACTGTATTTTTGAGCAAGATTTTTAACCTCTTCGTATAGCTCGGAGCGAAACATCTGAGTAATTCTTTTACTCAGTCTAGTCCGTAATTCCTCTGTCTCCCACTTGATACCTATAATTAAATAGTTGCCTTTGATGGCTTGACGGTCTGAACAAGTTTTTTGTTCAATGTCGCCAATACGGTGGCCGGTGGGGCCTTTGAATTGGTAGTCAAAGATGAGGGCGTCGATATAGAGGCCGGTACCACCAGCAATAATAGGGATTTTGCCGCGAGATTTGATATCCTTAATCTTTGTTAAGGCGTAAGCCTTCCAGTCGGCGACAGTGAAGCGCTCGTCTGGGTCTACTAGATCTAGGCCGTAATGAGGCACCCCTTGCATTTCTTCCCTGGTGGGCTTAGCAGTGCCGATATCCATACCGCGAAAAATAGCGCGAGAATCGGCGGAGATGATCTCTCCACCGATTTTTTTGGCTATCTCAATGGCTACGCCGGTCTTGCCGGAGCCGGTAGGGCCTAAGATAATGATAGTAGGATACTGCCTAGGCATAGGAGTGCTAGATCTTCTTAATTCTCTCGGCGAGAGCGGAGAGATCTACCTTTTCTTCCCCAGTGCGGAGGCGGAGGGAGACGGTTTTGCCCTCGGCATCTTTAGGACCGACGATAATAATGCAGGGGATTTTGAGTCTAGTGGCACGCTTGATTTTCTTGCCGAGGGAGTCGGCGGAATCGTCTACAGTATAGCGTAGCTTATTCCCTGGCAGAGGATCGTCTAGAGTGATACCATCTAGGATAGAGGTGACCTCGGAGACATAATCAGGAATTTGGTCGTTAACGGTAAGAATACGCACGTTCTCCGGAGCAGACCACATCGGGAGCCAGCCGGCAGTATGTTCGAGATAGACGCTCATAAAGCGCTCGATGGAGCCAAGGAAAGCACAGTGGATCATGATTGGGGTCTTTTTGGAGCCGTCGGCATCGACGTATTCTAGACCAAAACGAGTAGGGAGCGCATAGTCTAGCTGGACAGTAGCTAGCTGCCATTCGCGGCCAAGAGCATCTATAGCCATAAAGTCCATCTTGGGGCCATACATAGCGGCCTCACCAAGGGCAACATGGTAATCCATTTTGAATTTTTTGGCCATTTCTTCGATGGATGATTCGGCTTTTTGCCACATTTCGGGAGTACCAATGTAGCCATCGCCGTCGTCGCGGAAGGAGAGGCGGAGTTTTAGTTTCATGTCAATTTTGGCGTAAAGATCTTTGGAGGCCTCGATGAGCTCGCCAAAGATGTCGCCGACTTGATCCTCGGTACAGAAAACATGCGAATCATCCTGAGTGATAGCGCGGACGCGGGAAAGGCCGCCGAGCTCGCCTTTCTTCTCGTCGCGGTAAACCATGGTAGTCTCAAGATATTTGATAGGGAGATCCTTATACGAGCGAGGCCCGCTAGCGTAAATCTGGGAGTGATGCGGGCAAGAGACCGGCTTTAATGCCAAATGATCGCCCGACTCGGTGGAAGTGAATTGGAACATCTCGGGGAATTTCTCGTAGTGGCCGGAAGTCTTGTAGAGGTCGATATTAGCAATGTGCGGGATACAGACCTTCTGGTAGCCACATTTGAGACGATAGCTCTGAGTAAAATCATTAAGTAGATCGCGGAGAACAGTACCACGGGGAGTAAATAGAGGCAAACCAGAGCCGACTAGCTCGGAATAGCAGAAGAGGTCTAATTCCTTGCCGAGTTTGCGGTGGTCACGCTCCCTAGCTTCGGCTTGGCGCTTGAAGTAATCCTCTAGCTCCTCCTCCGTATCGAAGGCGACGCCATAAATACGAGTGAGCATCGGGCGCTTCTCGTCGCCGCGCCAGTAGGCACCAGCAATTTTGTCTAGCTTAAAGGCGCCGCATTTGCTGGTATTGGTAATGTGTGGGCCTTTGCAGAGGTCGGCAAAGATTACACCGTCGCCAGTAAGGCCGGATTTGTAAGTTTTATCAGCAAGGATGTAAAAGGTGATTTTTTCGCCCTCGGGGAGCTCTTTGATTAACTCCTCTTTGAGAGGCTGCTTGTTATCCTTGGCCCACTGCAGAGCCTCTTCGCGAGAGACCTCGACTTTTTTCATAGATAAGTTTCTCTTGATAAGCTTACGCATGGACTTTTCAAGCTTTTTTAAGTCAGCATCAGTAACTTTGACCTTGCCAAAATCAATATCATAGTAAAAACCGTTATCTATGGCGGGGCCGATACCAAACTTCGCTTCTGGCGCAAATTCTTTAACGGCGGCAGCCAAAACATGACTCAAAGTGTGACGCATTTTTTCTAAATCATTCATATTTACTTCCCTTCTATTAAGATAATTATATCATAGAAAACGGGAAGGCGCGGTATAAGCTACGCTCTTGCGGCACTTTTTGGGAGGGCGGAGACGAGCGGCGCCACGTCGAGATCTCTTACTGACGATGCCCCGGAGATGCAAAGCTCTAGACGTCTGGCGAACAATGCTATCCAGGCTATCATAAATCTTAAGATTATGCCCCAGAGCCTTTTTAAGGTCATTCTTGATGGCACTAAAATTAGAGCAGGCTAGGACTACTTCTTCGGGACGGAAGCCAGGATTTTTGGCAAGGAAACTATCTATAGTATGAATGATTTTGGAACGCGACAGATCGTCTTCGTCGATGCGATAAGGCCAATCGTCGACAGTTAAAGTCCTAACTCGGCGCTTGATTTGAAAGACAAAAAATTGGTAGCGGAGAGTACGTGAAACTGCTCTAGTCGTCAATATTAGTACATCGCGAGGAACAAAGGTGTCTGGAGAGATTAATTCTAGACCGAGGAATTTCTGATCTGGATATTTACGGCGAAAATATTTGAGGCTAGTGAGCGTTAATAGATGGTTCGCAAAAATAATCAAATCTGCTTTACCTATGTATGGCGCTAGGGCTACTTCGGCGGCCTTACGTGCACTACTGGAACCCTTTAAGATCTCCGTAGTGTGGCGCCAATCGATGACACGGATGACTTCTAGAATCGGCAATTCCTTCTCTAGCTTATCTGCCGCCATTTCTCCGCCATAACCGCTGTCGAAAATAACAACTTTTTTCATTAATACTTCCCTTCCTCTCCACTTATGGTCAACTTTAACATGAATCTGAACAAATTTATTTTTTAAAGTTGGAGATGTGAGACAAATGTCGCATAAGTCGCTAACAATTCAAAATAGCCTTGTTTGGACTTATCGAAATTTTTTAATCATCGTTGACGCAGCGGACGGGAAACCCGTGCCCCTTGCTGCTGCCGTACTGGGGGCTGAATTCGCTGCTGTCGAAGAAGAAGCTGTAGGCGTAGGTAGCAGTGGTGCTGCTGCCTACCGACGACCAATAGACGCCGCGGGCGCCCTGGTTGTAGAGCTGGCCATCAATCCAGTAGGAGCCGGGGCGATTAAACTGTAGAGGGAATTGCAACTGCCTAGATTTTCCACTGCCCGTATTTGTAGTCGGCAAACCATAAACACCAGCTAAGTGGCTAAAGGAATTACTGGCACCTGTAGCATTTGCTGGCAATCTCCAGCCCTTCGGGCAGATGGAGCTGGTAACTTCACTGGTAGCGGTAGTAGTTCCACTTCCAGCTGTGGCTGCGTACCAGTTATAGAGTACCCCTGCCTTTTCATATGGTTCACCAGAAGTGGTTGCTGGAGCAGTTTGGCTGATGTCAGTCCCACCATAATAAGTGTTATCCGCAAAGGCATAAGATCTAGACTCACCACCGCTTTGTGCCCAAGTCGTACCAGTTGTGGTTTGCGTAGTGTTGTTTGGGGTAAAGGAATAAGTACTATCAGTATTAAAGTTATAGGCTTCTACTGCTAAATCTTTTGTGAGTTTTAGCTCTAGGTTCTGACTCATCCAGCAATTGCCGTCTGCTAGCTTGCTTACTAAGTATCTAGTGCCATCACGAGTATCTGTGAGGGTCACTCGTGGGACGTAGCTGGTGTTGCCGATGTGGGTGCCATCTGCATCGGCCTGGGTGGCTGCGTTGGTGGGTGTAGTGGTAGCTGTACAGATA
>JAZRPP010000034.1:0-4124 GCA_045649285.1 Candidatus Nanosyncoccus sp.
CTACTTGAAAAAGATGACATTAGAATTGAGGAAATCGATAATTATCATATTTATCCAATCGCTGACAACGATACGCCAAAACTATCTGCTGATAGATTAGAATATTCATTATCTAATGCATTATTTACTTACAAGCTATTAAGTCTAGAAGAAGTCAAAGAAATATACAATGATATAGAAATCGAGCAAAACGAATCAGGAGAACCGGAGCTAGGATTCAAAACCAAATCCATCGCTAGAAAATTTGTCCAAGTTACTAGCAAACTGTCAGTTATTTACCGCGAAGATAGGACTAGATTCTCCATGCAATTTATTGCAGATATATTAAAAGGGCTAAAAGAAAGCGGCGAAATAACAATAGAAGAATTATACGATAAAAAAGAGTCTGATATTATTGAAATAATTAAAAATTCAAAATACAAAGACGCCTGGAACATCTGGAAAAAAGCTATGAAAATCAATACTTCAAAGACTAAACCCGAAAATGTTTACTATGTTCATCAAAAATCCAAAGTACGATATATCGACCCACTTTGTAACGGTGAACGTATGTCCAAAATTTGCAAAATAGCCAAAAATGCCATAGACAAAAACCTTTCCTATGATATGGATAACTATGTCTATCTAGATTTTAAACTCGAAAAATGATATAATTATACTCATAATAACAGATACACAGGTTGGTTATGAATTTAAAGATCGGCATCGTCGGATTACCCAATGTCGGCAAATCCACATTATTTAACGCTTTAACTAATGCTGGCGCACTCGCGGCGAATTATCCTTTTGCTACCATCGAGCCGAACGTCGGCATCGTCCCCGTACCAGACGAAAGACTAGATCATCTTACCGAAATATATGGAGCCGAGAAAAAACTCCCCGCCACCGTAGAATTTGTCGACATCGCTGGCCTTGTCCAAGGTGCTAGTAAAGGCGAGGGTCTAGGCAACAAATTCCTCGCTCATATCCGCGAATGCCAAGCCATTTGCCATGTAGTTAGGGCCTTTAAAAACGACGACATCGTTCGCGCCGATAGCAAAATCGAAGACGATATCATAAAACAAGCCAAAGACGACATCGATATCATCAATCTAGAATTACAATTAGCCGACGAAGAAACCAAAGCCAAAATCGCCGCCAAGCGTAAAAAAGACCCCAGTGACGAACATATCCCATTTCTTACCGACAAGCCCGTCATCTACATGTTCAACGTCGACGAATCCGGTCTCACCGACCAAGATCTACAAGAAAAACTAAAAGATCTCGTCAAACCAGCCCAAGCCATTTTTGTTAACGCCAAATTAGAAGAAGAAATGTCTGATATGTCTCGCGAAGAACGAAAGGAATTCCTAGGTTCTTACGGCGTCCAGCACGATGCATTAGAAGAATTAATCAAGGCCGCCTACAGCACCCTTGGCCTCCAGTCCTTCCTCACCGCCGGGCCAAAAGAATGTCGCGCCTGGACTATTCATAAAGGCGCCACCGCTCCCGAGGCCGCTGGTACCATCCATACCGATTTTCAACGCGGTTTCATTTCTGCCGAAATCTGCAAATATAATGACATCGCTCGCCTCGGTTCCGAAAAGGCCGTCAAAGAAGCCGGCCTCCTTCGCACCGAGGGCAAAACCTACGTCATGCAAGACGGAGACGTCGCCCTCTTCCGGTTCAACGTCTAAATCACAATCATTAAAGCATCAAAATCCCAGCATTTTTGCAGCTGGGATTTTTATTTCAAATTAATCTTTATTAGCCTCTTCTACCGACATGTATTGATCATTGATCCAGACATATCCATCCCCAGAATCTCCTCTATCTTTCAATTTATCTGCTTCTTTTTCATTCAAATATTGCTCTTCTTCTAACTCATCTGCCAGTTTATCAGCATCCACCCCATACCATCCCCCATTCGGATCGTTTTCATTTTCGTAATGTAGGACTTCGTCGTCAAAATCAATTGTCACCACCTGCCCTTTATCATCTAGATTCACTACCACATTTGGCGCTTCTTCCTTGTCCGACACCATTGGCTCTTGCCGCACATTCGGCCCTTCATAGAACGAAATCGATTCTGCTTCAATTCTTTCTACATCCTTCGCCCGCTCAGTATCCATGATTTCTTTGGTAGATTTTCTGCCAGCCAGTACTGTCCCGATAATCGCCGCACCAACCAAGGCCACTCCCCCAACTTTTTTTGCTAATTCTCTTTTAATCTGCTCACCCTTTTCGTCATTACCACCCATTTTCTCATGATTATTCATATTACCTCCTTTTCTTCATTATAACACATCAAAACTCACACCCTTCCAAATTAACCGAATTCACTGCCCTTTCTACCACTGCCTGAGCTTTTCCCGCCGAACCCCTTGAATTCGTTACTGTAATATTGCTCCCATTAGAATAAATCAACGGCGAATCCGTCCCGGAAGCATTCAGTACCATATTCACCGCCGCAATTTTCCCCTCACCCTGACCCGTCGCTAGCGCCGCCGAGGAATCACCCTTTGTATTAATAATCACATTATCCGCCACTATTTCCCCACCATATGTTGCATAAAGTCCCCGCGAGTTGTCCCCGCTCGTCTCAATTGTTGTATGTTCTACTACGATTTCTCCCCCATCTGTCGCCACCAGCGCATTCGCCCCCAAAGCATCAGTGTAGATTCTTACTCCATCATCTATTACGTCACGCTTTTTTGTCACTCCAGCTCCATCCATTGCTAGACTAGACCCTTCCCCTACTACGACGACCGCCGAGTTCGCCCCATAATTTCCTTGCTCCGAAGTCTTATCACCTCCACTTTTCTTGATCGTCACGTCCCCCTCGATAGTCAACTTCCCACCATTAATCACCAAAAACACATTCTGATTAGCCCCTGTCGCCGCAAACTCCCCCGCGCTCACTATCGCTTCAATTCCATCCACCACATACGCCGCCGAATAGGTCACCGTTTTGCCATCTATCGTCGTCGTCACACTTCCAGATTTCAATTCCGTGCTCATCACCTGATCCGACGTACCCACATTTTCCCCCGCTCCCTGACGATTTAAAATTATTACCAAAATTACACCGATGGCAAACACCAGACCTGCCACCAAAAGAGCCATCAAGATAGCAGCTCTATTATTCTTTTGCTTATTTTTCATACTATATATTATATAGTAAAATTAGCTTATTTTAAACCAATCTTTAATCGCAAAATCTTCCCCCGTCACATCCGCCACCGCCAGCACCGGGTTATATTCACGATACTTATAATTAAATTTCAAAAACATCTCCGCCCCAATTTTCATCTTCTTGAGTTTTTTACGATCTACCGCCGCCACCCCACCACCATATTTCTCGTCTTTCCGATATTTCACTTCCGTAAAACATATTTTATCCCCATTAATGGAAATTATATCAATCTCACATATTTTAGTCTTAAAGTTCCGCGAAATTACTAGATGCCCCAAACTCTCCAAATATTCCACTACCGCCGTTTCCGCCTTTGCCCCTACTTTAGTCGTGTTTTTCTTTACTTCCTTTGTGAAAACATAATCCAAATCCTCCCCCGCGATCAATGCCGCTTCGCGCACCAGTTTTACCAGCCGCCGGTGCTCCGGGCAAAGCCCAAACTTTTTTATAGCCTCCCGATGTTTTAAAGTCCCATACCCTACATGTTTTTCAAATCCATACCCTGGATACTCTTCCGCGACCAGCTCCATATATTTATCTCTCGTCACCTTCGCCACGATCGATGCCGCCGAAATCTCCTTCACCAAATCATCGCCCTTAATTAGAGTCGTCGCATATTTTTCTAGTCTCGTATCCGCCAAAAAGTTGATATTCCCATCAATTATAATTTCATTAAAACTTACCTTCCTACTCTGTACTTCTTTCACCGCTCGCCGCGCACCCAGTCGGAGGGCTTCCGTCATCCCTAGCCTATCTATCTCCCCCGCCGTTACAAATCCCACCCCTACTCCCGAGCTAACTAGAATCTCCTCCGCTAGAGCCTCTCGCCTCTTCGCGCTCAACTTTTTAGAATCCTTCAAGTCAAAAAACCACTCCGGCTTCTCCTCGCCCCATTCCGGCAATACCACCGCTCCCACAACAAGCGGACCCGCTAAGGGTCCGCGTCCTA
>JAZRPP010000035.1:0-14582 GCA_045649285.1 Candidatus Nanosyncoccus sp.
CGTAAGCAATAAAAGGAGTGGGAAATGGAGGATGATTTTAAAGGGACACCGAACCCCTTAAACCCGTTAGCGAGAAATCCGTTGGCTGAGGAACCGGAAGTTAATGAGCCGGAGGCTACAGAAGCCGAACAGCCAGCAAAAGCCGAGGAGCCAGTAGAAGCCCCAGAGCAGGAACGAGAAGAAAATCACTCCAAAGAATCAGCAGATGATTCGACTGAATCTATCCCAGAAAAACCAGAACCGGAACCAGAACCGGAATTAAAACCAGAGCCAGAGCAAAAGCCTGCTCCAGAAAAACCAGCCGGGCCAGAAGCACCAGCTCCAGCCAAAATGCGTAGCATTAATGATTTTGCTTCTAGAAGTGTGAATGCCGCCCCAGAGCTAGTAGATGATTTTGCGCCGCTAACAGCAGATGATTTTAAGCCAGTCCAACCCGTTCAGCTAGCACAACCCGTTCAGCCAGCACAACCAGTCCAGCCCGCACGGATGACACGCCCAGTACGGATGGCACGAGACATCCAGCCGGCAAGGCCAGTAAATACTCAGCCAGTGCAGCAGCCGATGCCGCAGCCAGTACGGCCATCTCAGCCAGCACCACAACCAGTATCGCAGCCAGGTCTAGACCCAGATTTAATCCAGCAAATTGGTGTAGTGACAAATCTAGACGGGACTAGACCAGTAGATTCGCTTGATCCAACCAACCGCCCGATGAAAAAAGCCGCAGAAGTAATAGAGAAACCAAAGAAAAAGAAAACTGGGATGATTATCGGGATTATCACTTCTTTGCTGGTGGCAGTAGCTTGTATTACGGCGGCGGTGCTAATCATAATACGAGCAAACAGAGCTGACCCGATGATGCTGGCCGTCGAGAAAATCATGCAAGAGGGCTTGCCAGAAAAGGTGGGGATCGATGGCAAAATTAACATTGATATATACAATAAGACCATCGGCGCGTCAAGGATAACTATAGACGTAAACAGTCAGATCATGCCGAATTCCTTGATGAATACCACAAATGCGACAATGAATTTGTTTTTGCGAGATGGTGGGGAAATTTCGATGACTTTGGACGAAATCTATGCGGCAAATGGCGATCTGTATATTAAAACCGATAATTTGGCCGAAGTGATGGATGTATTTATCCCAGACAAGGTGACAATAGACGGGGTAGATTTGGCAGAGGAAGAGAGTGAAGTGATTGAGCCGATAGACGTGCTAGAGCAGACTACAAATGCAATTGAGGTGATGGATGACCAGTGGATCCGGATTTCTACGGATGAGCTCGATTCGATTGTCTCCGCAATGACCGACGAGGGGAATACTTCGATTTGCACTGCACGACTGATGGTGGATATGATAAAAACACGGAATACTGTAGCTGGCGCGTATCTCTCAAACCAGTTTATCGCTTCGACCGATAAAGACGTGCCGATCGAGAATGTGAATTACCCAGTACAGAGATTGGCGGTCGATGGAGAGAAGTTTGCTAACTTTATCGATGGCTCGTCTAGTAGCCTCTCGGCGGTGGGGAATTACCTGGAGTGCCTCGGCTACGACAAGACGGCGCTCAACGCAGATGCGATCTTGGAAGAGCTAGCAAAGGGGCCAGCGGTCTATGCCGAGATTGACGGAGATAATAATTTTACCAGATTTTATTTTATCGGCAATATGGGCGAAGAGGATAATCTAGACGGGCAGATCACGGCGGACTTTAATATCACCTATCCGGACAATATTAATATTTCGGAGCCGACGGAATATACCGACTCTTCGGACGTCTTACAAAATGTGATGCAGATGATAGAAGAAATGCAGACTGAAGAAGAGCCAGAGGAGGTGCCGGCCGAGGAAACATCGGCAGAGGAAGTACCTCAAGAGTAATTGACAGAGGTAGACATTGACTTTTATCACAAAATGTGATATAATGGAAGTATGAATGAGGTATTAAAACAAAAACTAAAACAGCTCCCGGCTAGCCCGGGGGTTTATTTCCATAAAAATGCAGATGGGGAGATTATTTATGTGGGCAAGGCGGCGGTACTCAAAAATCGAGTGCGGCAATATTTCCAAAAATCTGTCAAGGATACCAAAACTCAGGCGCTAGTCAAAGAAATTGCCGATACAGACTGGATCGTAGTAGATACAGAGATGGATGCACTGTTTCTCGAATCCGAGATGATCAAGCGGTATATGCCGAAGTGGAATATCTTGCTCAGGGACGACAAGACCGTATCCTACGTGCGAGTAGACATGAAGTCGGAGGTGCCGTATGTAAGTTTTACTAGAAATCCGGTGGACGACGGAGCTACCTATATCGGTCCGTTTTACGGCAAAAAAGCGGTGGAGCAGTCCGTGCGAAGTCTCCGTAGGATTTTCCCGTATTATATTAAGCCCTACACGGGCAAAAAGACTCTAGACACGGATTTGAAGCTGACGCCGGGGATAGAGGTGGGGCGGACTACGCCAAAGGACTATAAACGGAATTTGCGCAAACTAATCCGCTACCTCGAAGGTGGGCGAAAGAAGCTGATTTCTGATTTAGAAAAAACCATGAAGCTGCAGGCGGCGGCGGGGAATTACGAGCTGGCGGCGGAGGCGCGGGACCAGCTGCGCGGGCTACAGGAGTTAAGAAGAAAGATCGTATTTTCGGATAAAGAGTTTCTGGATATTTCGTCAGATCAGGCGCTGGTGGATTTACAAAAACTATTAGGACTTTTGAGTCCGCCGCGGCGGATCGAGGGGTACGATATCTCGCACCAATCGGGGACCAATACGGTGGGGAGCATGGTAGTGTTTATTAACGGGGCGAGTGCTAGGAGTGAATATCGGAAGTTTAAGATCCGAACCAGTACAAACGACGACCTCAAAAGTATGAAAGAAGTGATTTCGCGGCGGCTAAAGCATAAGGAATGGGAATATCCAGATTTAATAATTCTAGATGGAGGCAAGACACAGGTGGAGGCGATTTTACCTTTAGTCTCGGAGTTTAATATTCCAGTGATCGGGCGGGATAAATCGGGTGATCATAGCAAATCGGCAGAGGTCAAAATTTTTGTGCCGGGGAGGGGGATAGTAAAGATCCTGCCTAGCTCACACATCGCGCGACTGATCGCGCGGGTAGACGAGGAGTCGCACCGGTTCGCAGTGACTTATCATTCTTTACTGAAAAGAAAAAATATGCTAAAGTAGAGGTAGGAGTTATATTTTATGGATTTTGGAAATTTTCTAGAAATTGTGATTTTTGTAACGGCTACATTGACGATTTTGCTAATTTTGGTGCAGACCCGCGGGGCGACGCTAGGTGCTGGCTCGGCTAGCTCGAGCGAATTATACACCAAGCGGCGCGGTCTAGAGAAATCACTCTTTGTAACGACGGTGACGACGACAGTGATTTTTGTAGCGGCGATTATCGGGCTTTTAATTATTCCGGGTCAGTAAAATGGCAGGTGGTCTCAAAAAGCGTGGGCAGAAATTTGCAAGGAAGTTTTCGCGGGCTTCTTTGAAGGCGAGCGCGGAGGGCAAGGAGCATATCCGCGAGAAGCTGGTGGGGCGGATTTCACACGTGAAGGACGTGCGGCTTTTGGTGGTAGAGTGGTCACTACTGGTGACGGCCCTGATATTACTTGCGGTGACGCAGATGTTTTGGTTTGGGGATTCTTATGCGGAAAATACTTTTGTAGACGGTGGGACTTACATTGAGGCGACGATTGGGGATGTGAGCTCGCTCAATCCGCTATTTGCGACGACGGATAGCGAGAAGACTTTGAGCAAATTGATGTTCCTTTCGCTCGTAGCAGTAGATTATTCTGGGCATGCGGGGAATCAGCTGGCGGAGTCGGTGACAGCCAGTGAAAGCGGCTCGGAATGGACAGTAACTCTAAAAGATGGCTTGAAATGGTCAGACGGCGAGCCGATTATAGCGGAAGATGTGATTTTTACTGCTAAATTATTAAAAAATCCGGCGGTAAATAGCGTCTACAAATCTAATCTAGCTAATGTAAAAGTATCTTTGAATGAAGCAGGAGAAATCGTGTTTGCCCTACCGACGGCCTATGCGGATTTTGAGACAGCACTAGAGTTTCCGATTTTGCCGGAACACATCCTCGGAGAGACAGATCCTAAAAGTCTGGCCGAAAATGAATTCTCGGTGGCACCGGTGACTTCAGGGGCATTTCATTTTAATGCGGTGCAGCCTGGAGGGAATGGGAACGAAAAGATTTTTTACTTGACGGCAGCTCCGGAATATTATCAGGGTAAACCGATGCTAGAAAATTTTGCTATCCATACATACCCGGATGAAGCAGTGGTGGTCTCTGCCGTAAATATGGGGGCAGTGACAGGTACAGCGGAAATCTCTGGAGCAGAGACGGAGCAGGTGACGTCGGGGAACTTCTCGCAAAAAAATGCTAGTATTAATTCGGGCGCGTTTGTCTTCTTTAATATGTCGCGGACGGCGGTCAAAAATAAGGAAATGCGGACGGCTATCCGCCAAGGGCTAGATATTACCAAAATCCGAGAGGCGGCGCCAGGGACGACGGAACTAAACTATCCGTTATTAGCATCGCAAATTACTTTGAATAATTATCCTGAACTGCCTGGATACGATTTTGAGGCGGCTAAGGCCAAGGTGGCCGAGCTAACCGGCGGGGAGACCGAGCATCTAGATCTCGCCACAGTGAATTCTGGCTATTTGCCGGCTGTCGCCGAGGCTCTGAAGGGACAGTTGGAGGAGCTAGGGTTTGAGGTGAATTTGTCTACTTTTGAGGAGAATCAAGATTTTATCAATAATGTAATCTCAAAGCGTGAGTACGATATCCTGGTCTATGAAATCGACCTGGGGGTGGAGCCGGATCTTTTGCCGTACTATCACTCTACACAGGTGAATGGATCGGGGCTAAATCTATCTAATTACAAGAATTTCCTCGTCAATGATTTATTGCTGGGGGCGCGAGAAACGATGGATGAAAGTTTGCGCGTGGCAAAGTATGAGACTTTCCTAAATTATTGGGTTGGGGACGTCCCGGCGATTGGGCTGTACCAAGGCGATTTGACTTATTTTTACAATAAAAATGTGCGGACGTTTGGCGATAATGTAGAGCTGACAACGGCACTGGATCGGTTCTCGGATATCACGGAGTGGGCGGTGGAGAGAGGAACAAAAAACAAAACGCCGTAATTATTTGAGATTAAAAGCTGTCTAGGTGGTATTTTCTCTTGCTGAAGTGCGATTATTGATCGAACGAAGCAAGAAAAATGCCGCATAGGCGGCTTTTAACTCAAATAATGGTGCGCGTGACTGGACTTGCTCGCGAAAGCGTCAAGTCCGCTTTTTGTGCACGGTCGATAGACCGTGGTGCGCGTGACTGGACTTGAACCAGCACAGCCGTAATTGTGGCCACTACCACCTCAAGGTAGCGTGTCTACCAATTCCACCACACGCGCATAGCTACATTATACCACAGGTGGTCTTTTGTTGCAAAATTTGAATTCAGTTTAGCAGACGCCTTGGGCGAGCATAGCTTCGACGACTTTTTCAAAGCCGGCGATGTTGGCGCCTGCGACGTAATCTTCTCCTAGTTTATATCTTGCGGCGGCATTACTGATGTTTTTGTAGATATTCGCCATGATGCCTTGTAATTTACTATCTACTTCTTCAAAGCTCCAGCTTAATCGTTCGCTGTTTTGTGACATTTCGAGCGCCGAGACTGCTACGCCGCCAGCGTTAGCAGCTTTACCCGGGATGAACCATATTTTGTTTTTTTGCAGATATTTGGTCGCATCTAAAGTAGTTGGCATATTGGCACCCTCTATGACTAGCTTGACCTTGTTCTTGGCTAGAGTTTTTGCGTCGTCTAATAGAAGCTCGTTTTGAGTGGCGCAGGGAGCGGCAATATCACACTTGACCTGCCAGACTCCACGACCTTCGTGATATTCGCTATTTGGGCGATATTTTTTGTACTCGGTCAGACGCGCACGTTTTACTTCTTTGATTTCTTTTAAGGCCTCAAGATCAATACCATCTGGATCATAAACCCAACCGCCAGAATCTGAGCAAGTGACGGGCTTGGCTCCGAGCTGAGCTGCTTTTTCGATGGCGTGGATTGCCACGTTACCAGCGCCCGAGACTACTACGATTTTATCCTTCATGTCTTCGCCGTGATCTTTTAAGACTTCTTCGGACATATACATTACTCCGTAGCCAGTTGCCTCGGTTCGAGCTAGAGAACCGCCATAAGTCAGACCTTTGCCAGTCAAGACGCCCTCGTAGATGCCGCGTATTTTTTTGTAGTAGCCATAAAGATAGCCGATTTCTCTAGCGCCCACACCGATGTCGCCGGCTGGCACGTCCACATTGGCCCCAATATGGCGGTAGAGTTCAAGCATAAAGCTCTGGCAGAATTTCATAATCTCGCGGTCAGACTTGCCCTTGGGGTCAAAATCCGAACCGCCTTTGCCGCCGCCGATAGGCAGGCCAGTCAGGGAATTCTTAAAAATTTGCTCAAAACCGAGGAACTTGATGATACTCTGATTAACCGTCGGGTGGAAGCGGAGGCCGCCTTTGTACGGACCGATAGCATTATTAAATTGAATACGAAAACCGGTATTAACCTGTACATTGCCGGCGTCATCTACCCAGGGCACGCGGAATTTGACAATCCGCTCCGGCTCGGCTAGTCGCTCTAAAATCGCCTCTTTGCGGTAAGCATCCTCGTTTGCCTCTACTACTGGGCGGATTGACTCAAAAACTTCCGTCACTGCCTGCAAGAACTCCGGCTCGTGCGGATTTTTTGCGGTCACTTTTTCTAGTGCGTCATCTATATACGGCATAACTCCTCCAAACTTTTACTACTATATATTATAGCATGGTTTATTTGATAATTCGGTCTAAGAGTTTAAGAATGATGAGTGTGGATAGATTAACGATGACGACGGTGGCGCCGGTGGGGGTGTTTAGTAGGTAAGAGACGATTAGGCCGAGGATGAAATTAACGATGGCTAGTACGGCGGCAGCTAGGCAGACGTTTTTGAAACTTTTGAAAATTGTCCGCGCGGAGAGAGTGGGAAAGATAATGAGACTAGAAATAAGTAGCGCGCCAACTAAACGCATACCAAGCACTATGAGAACCGAGCAAGAAACAGCAAAGACTATATTATACACTCTAGTGTTAATCCCAATAGCGCGAGCGAATTTTTCGTCGAAAGTCAGGGCAAAGATTTGATTATGATAAATAATGTAAATAGTGATAATAGTGATTAGGAGCCCGAGTGCGAGAAAAATCTCGGCCTGGCCAACAGAAAGAATACTACCAAAAAGATAATTATTAATATCCACATTAGACCCGGCAATTGAAACGATAAAAGTACCAATAGCGAGGGCGCTAGCCGAGATAAGAGCAATGGCGGCGTCGCCGTGGATTTTAGCGTTGTCGTTGATTTTGAGGACGAGAAACGAGGTCAGGATGACAATCGGAATAGCGATAGGTAGTGGCGCTAAGCCAAAAACGGAAGCGGCCGCAAAAGCACCAAAGGCAACATGGGCTAGACCGTCGCCGAGCATGGAATTTTTTTTGAGGACTAGCGGTGTACCGATCAATGCGGCAGAAAGGGAAATAAAGATTCCGGCTACTAGTGCGCGTAGCATGAAGGGATACGTAAACATTTCTAGTAGATTATTCATGGTGGACCTTTTTGACGTAATCATCCGTGGTGCCAAAGAAATAATCTTCGTCCGCTAGAGAAAGGATTTTATCGCCGATAAGATTGTCGTGGTCTAAGTCGTGAGTAATCATAATGATGGCGATACCTTGGTCTTTGTTTAGTTTTTGGATGATTTCGTAGAGCTCTTTTTTGGATTTTTGGTCGAGATTATTGGAAGGCTCATCTAGGATGAGAAGTTTCTTAGTGGCCATGAGGGCGCGGGAGAGAAGGACTTTTTGGCGCTGGCCGCCAGATAATTCCGAAAAGCTAGCATTTTTTAATTTTTCGATTTTTAATAGTTTAAGTGTCTTTTCTGCGCGGTTTTTGATTTCTTTGTTGTAAAATTTACAACGATTATTGAGAGCGCCAGATAAAACGATTTCAAAAACTGAAGCGGGGAAATACGGATCTACAGTAGTCTCTTGCGGCATGTAACCGATGTGATTTTTGTCTATAGTAAAATCGATCTGGCCAGACATCAGGGGGAGCAACCCGAGAATACCGCGAATGAGAGTGGTTTTGCCGGAGCCGTTCGGCCCGACGATGCAGATAAAATCCCGCTCGTTGACTAAAAAATCGAGACCTTTAATCACGGCGGTATTATTATAGCCGAGTTTGACTTTGTTTAGGGTAATTAAACTCATTTTAGAGCCTCCTCGAGGGCGGCGCGATTGTCTGTCATGATATCCAGATAGGTGCGGCCGGATTTAAAATCGTCGGCAGAAATATTGTGAGCCGAATTAAAGGTTAAAACTTTGGCGCCAGTTTCTTTGCTAATAGTCTCGGCGGTTTGGCCATTACTTAGCTCAATTTTGAAGACGACGGGGATTTTATTTGTTTTGATTTTGTTAATTAGAGAAGCGATGGTCTCGCTGCTAGCCTCGGTCTGCTCGGAGCAGCCAGGGAAGGCGGCGTAGTATTCTAGGCCGTAATCATTTACAAAATACTGAAGCGGGAAACGATCGCCAAAGACGATAGTTTTTCTTTTGCCACTATCGACGATTTTTTGGAACTTGGTGTCTAGATTGGCTAGCTGTGCGGTATAATCCTCAGTGTTTTTGGTAAAAATCTCTTGGTTTTCTGGAGAAATCTTGATGAGCTCGTCTTTGATATTATTAATAATAGTAGTGGCGTTCCTGAGGCTAGTCCAGATATGCTCGTCGTATTCATCTTCTTCTGCGTGAGCATCTTCTTTTACTAAATTAGCCGAATCCATCATCTTGAAAACTTTGGTCTGCTCTGGATTTATGTCATTTAAAATATCCGCCAGCCAGGCATCGGACTCGCCACCATTATATATAAACAAATCACTATCCTCTATATCGATAATATCCTGAGGGGTAGGCTCAAAATCGTGCACTTCGGCGCCAGGACTTATTAACATTTTGATTTCCGCGGTATCGCCAGCTACAGCGCGGGCGAAATCATAAGCGGGGAAATTTGTGGCTACGATTTTGATCTTTGTGATATCTGGCTTGCGGTCGCTAAGCCCAACAATAATGCCCAGACTAGCAAACAAAATAATTGCTAGAGCAATGATGATTTTAATACTTTTTTTCATATATATTATATATAGTATAGCGTATATTTTCTTGAAAAACAATGTGGCAACTTAGATAAACTGTGTTATAATGGAACAAACAAAGGAGGTAAATGAAGAAAAAATTTTGGAGTGTGGCAGTAAGTCTGGTCGCGATTTTTGGGGCAGGTACTCTAGTGGCCGGAAATATTTATGCAGAAGATGTCGACAAAAGCTCTGAGGCAAAAACAGAAAGTTCAGAAAACGCAGAGACTAGCGGGACGACGAGTCTAAAGCTATCCCCAGTCAGCGAGACGATGGATCTCAACTCTAACTCAAGTTACGAGAAAAGCCTAAAGATTACCAATGAGGGTTCGTCTGACACCAAGATAAAGGTCTACGCAGCGCCGTATTCTTTTGTTTATTCGGAAGAGGAGGATCTGTATAAGTTAGGATATAGCCACGAGAATGATTTCACCCAGATTTCGCGCTGGATTCGGATTGCTGATGCGGATGGCAAATACGTAGAGAGTCCGACCTTTAAGCTCAAAGCTGGGGAGGAGAAGGAGATCTTTTACAAAATCAAAACTCCAGATGACATCCCAGCTGGTGGGCAATATGCGGTAATCTTTGTCCAGACAGTGTCGGGTAATCCTGACGAAGGCGGGATCAAGACCGAGGCTAGCGCGGGGCTAGTACTCTATGGCCATTCTAAGGAGGGGGAACTAGTAGTTTCGCCAGAGATTCATGACCTCGAAATCGGCCAGGGGCTAAAGATTGGTGCCGAAAAGGTAGATAATAGCGATTTCTATGGCAAGGCAAAGGTAAAAAACAACGGTAACGTAGATTTCTATGCGCGGGGTGTACTAAAGGTGGAGCCGATTATTGGTTTTGCTTCATACGAGACATCGGGAAATAAAGGAGCGGTATCGGTAATCCCAGAATCAGAGCAGATAGTCAAGGACGTCTGGGAGGGCTCACCAGATGTGGGGATTTACAAAGTCACCTGGACGGTAACAGCAGGCGACCAGACAGAGACTGTGGAAAAAATCGTCTTCTTAATTACGCCACTTGTTGCAATTTTATTCATTTTAGTATTGACAGGAATAATCGTAGGCGTTATAATCATAGTTAAGAAGCGTAAGGAACGCCGTTCGAGGCTCGCGATCTAGCGCTAGGCGAGATTTCGAACACAAGCGTACATTACGATTCAAACAAACAAATAAAATAAAAGAGAGTGTAGAGATGAAAAAACAAACAAAGCGAGTGTTTGGGCTCTGCGGTCTAGCGGTAGTGGGAGTTACTACGGCTATAGCGGCGAGTTTACCAGCACCAATAACTGCGGCCACTGATGGCAATATGTCTTCAACGGATACAGTAATAGTGCGAGTAGTGTCCGACAAGGCAGATGTAAATGTGGGGGGAGTAGAAAACGGATCAGTAGTAATATCACCAAGTCAGAAGTTGATAGTCGATTATTCTGATGGTGTAAAAATGCTAAGTGCGAAATTAATATACACAGATATTAATGGGAATACCGATACTTATAATTTTGAGACGAAGGACGTAGATTATCATAGTGGAGTATGGGAATTACCAGTGGATTTGACGAGTTTAGTTGGTGAAGGCGGAATAAGATTTGGATATGGGCATTATAAATTTGTGGCGGAAGGCACAGGTCATAGTGGCGTCCCAGATACAGATGCACTAGAATTTGACTATGTAGCAGCGATTGGTGGATTTGGTGGCGAAGATGATGATTATAATGTGATTGTTAACATAGAAAGTGACGGAAAATACCCTACAGAACTAAAAGTGTATGATAAAGACAATAACCCGATAGCGTGCGTGTCGACTACAGTACCGGCCGGGACCACACAGACAATTTTACCTTTTGCTGATTGTGGAATGATGAGTGGGGAATATAAGATCGTACTGAGCTCGATTGGTCCAGGCGGAAATGTGATAAGTACGTATGCTTTTATGATTGATTACATTGCACCAGGCGAACTCCCAGTACCAAATACCGGTAGTATCACCGCGGGACTAAATATCTCTAGGACAGATTATTTGATTACTGGGCTAATTATATTTGGAATCATTGCGGTACTAGGAATTGTAGCGATAGTAAGAAGAAGGAAAAGTAGCAAAAAATAATAAGACATTAGTGGAATAATAAGGGCATATCCTAGCTGGAGGCTAGGACCGGTACTAAGACACTCTCAAGAAAAATTCAAGCGCCGATTAACTGCGAGGGCGCTTGAATTTTTTGTTCTTATTTTACTCGGTGACACCAAGCTCAATACGCTTGAATTGGCGAACGGTAATATTCTCGCCGGTCTTCGCTATAGCTTCTTTGATGAATTGCTCGACAGTCTTGGAATCATCGAGGATATAAGGCTGGTTCATCAAGACTTTATCCGAGAAGGCTTTCTTTAGTTGACCTTCGAGGATTTGGTCTTTCATATTCTCTGGGCCTTTGAAGTTAGCTTCTAACTCCTTTTTCTTGGCTTCCTTGATACCCTCCGGAATGCTATCTTCGCTCACATAGAGAGGATTCATCGAAGCAACTTGCATGGCGATTTGGTGGGCTAAGGTTTTGAACTCTTCGGTGTTTGCCACAAAGCTAGTCTCACAGTTAACCTCGACGATAGCACCGAGCCGGCCGTCGTGAATGTAGGCATCGATCCGGCCTTCGCGAGTCTCGCGGTCGCCGCGTTTCTCGGCTTTGGTCAAACCCTTTTTCCGCATAGCTTCGAGAGCTTTGTCGAAATCGCCTTTGGCTTCTACCAAAGCTTTTTTAGCATCGGTCAAGCCTACGCCAGAAAGCTCTTTGAGCTTCTTGATGAGCTCGATAGTAATCTCGCCAGCTTCTTTAGCTACCTTTTTTACATCTTTTTTGTCAGTCATTTTGCCTCCTAGTTATTTATTATTTTTTAGTTTCTTTGGTCTCAGGCTTGGTTGAAGCGCCTTTGCCGGCCTTGATTGCATCAACGATGTAGTCTAGGACTAGTTGGGTTGCTTTGATAGAATCGTCGTTTGATGGGATGACATAGTTGATAGGTGTCGGGTCGATGTTGGTATCGACCATAGCAAAGACAGGGATGCCTAGGACATTAGCCTCTTTGACGGCGTTTTTGTCTTCGTGTGCGTCGACGATGATCATCGCAGCTGGCTGCTCGGTCATATCTTTGATGCCGCCGTAGTGGGCGTTTAATTCGTCGATTTGTTCTTGGAATCTCTGAACTTCTAGCTTAGAATAGCGATTCTCGAGCTCGCCGGAAGCCATTTTTCTCTCTAGATCCTTGAGTTTGCGGATCTGGCGGTTGACGGTGTTGACATTAGTCAGCATACCACCCATCCAGCGGACAGTGACGTAGGGCATCTCGACCGACTCGGCGGCTGCCTTTACGATGTCTTTCATTTGTTTCTTGGTACCGACGAAGAGGATTTTCTTGCCGCTCTTTGCAATCTCAGTGAGTTTTGGAAGATTGGTCTCCAAAGCCTCGACGGTCTTTTCTAGGTTGATAATGTGGGATTCACCGCGTTTGCTGTGAATGTAGGGCGCCATCTTGGGGTGCCAGCGGCTCGTCTTGTGCCCGAAATGTGCACCAGACTCAAATAGAGCCTTCATATCGACATTTACTGCCATTTGTTCCTTTCTCTTTGCTTCTGGGATTTACAATATGACTCAAAATCAGCGAGTTATATCAGGAAACCTCCCAAAAGCTGTTTCGTTAAATGATATTACCCTATTATTATAGCATGGAGTGGGGAAAAAGTAAACTGTAAAGTCCGAACAGACTATTTATCAGTGCGGTGAATTTCAAAAATAGCCTTGCTTGGACTCTTGGAAGACTTTTTTTAATAGTCAGCGAGGCAGCGGACGGTTAACCCGTGGCCCTTGTAGCGGCTGCTCTGGGGGTAGAAGTCGCTACCGTTGAAGTAGATGTGGTAGGCGTGGGTAGCAGTGCTTGTGCCTACCGACGACCAATAGTAGCCGACGGCGCCCTGAGCGCCCAGCGAACCATTATAATTGTAGTAGCCGGAGCGATTAAACTGTAGAGGGAATTGCAATTGGCGAGAATAAGTACCACTTGTATTTGTAGTTGGTAAGCCATAGACACCAGCTAAGTGGCTAAAGGAATTACTGGCACCTGTAGCATTTGCTGGCAACCTCCAACCCTTAGGGCAGATGGAGCTGGTAACTTCACTGGTAGCGGTAGTAGTTCCACTTCCAGCTGTGGCTGCGTACCAGTTATAGAGTACCCCTGCCTTTTCGTATGGTTCACCAGAAGTGGTTGCTGGAGCAGTTTGGCTAATATTCTCTCCACCATAATATCTATCATTCGGGAAGGCATAAGATCTAGACTCGCCACCGCTTTGTGCCCAAGTTGTACCAGTCGTAGTCTGTGTGGTGTTGTTTGGTGTGAAGGAGAAGGTTTGATTTGTATTAAAGTTATAGGCTTCTACAGCTACATCTTTTGTGAGTTTTAGCTCTAGATTTTGGCTCATCCAGCAGTTACCGTCTGCTAATTTGCTCACTAGATATTCTGTATTGTCTCGTGTATCTATTAATGTGCCTCTTGGGACGTAGTTTTTGTCTCCATGGTGGGAGCCGTCTGTATCTATTTGTGTAGCAGAGGTGTTTGGTGTTGTGGCTGCAGAGCAGATGGCACTTGTCATGTCTTGCATAGCTATAATACCGAATGGGTTAATTACTTGCCATATGGCTGTTAATGTTACGTTTCCTGTAGGGGTATAACTTGCACCAGCATTATAGGTATTTCCGCTACATACGCTACCAGCTACAGCTCCGTCACACCATCCTCCGAATATTTTGCCGCCGTTAGACGGAGTTGGTAAGGTCACGGAGGTACCTCGGACTTGCTCCGAGGTGGGAGTGACAGTCCCGCCATTAGCATTGTAAGTAACAGTGTATAGCGGGAAGCTATAGCCAGTAGCAACAAAGTTAATAGTGTTATTGTATTCTCCGGATTCTTTGGTGGAGGAGGCTTTGGCGCCAATCTTGAACTTCATGGTGTCTCCTTCCGCTGCGGAGATGTCGTCTGTATCTAGGAAGGTAGCTGTGTTAGAACTATTGTACAAAGGGAGGCCAGTATAGCCGGTATTACCAGTACTACCTTGCCAGGTGGTACCGCCGTCTAGGGAATAGGAATAGCCCCAAGTGTTAGCATCAAAGTCGTTGAGGGTGGCTTTATTGTTACCATAGCCTATACTGGTGAAGGTTTTAGTATTATCTACTGTATTATATAGTGCATCTGCAGTATAGTTACTATCTCCCACTGTGCCGCTTAATTTGTAGCCATATGGATTATTACTTAGAACTGTGACGTCTAGGATG
>JAZRPP010000036.1:0-2108 GCA_045649285.1 Candidatus Nanosyncoccus sp.
GCAGTACAGATAGCTGTAGTCATTTCCTGCATAGTAGAGATAGCAAAGATCCCAGAGGAGGCCTGCCATTGAGCATGGAGAGTAATATTCTCAGTAGGACTATAGGTGTCTCCTGCACCGCCGATCCTAGTACCGCCAGTAGCTGCCGTATACCAGCCGAGGAATCTGTAGCCAGTATTCACTGGGGTAGGCAGGGTAGCAGAGGTGCCCAGAGCTACCACTTCGGAGCTAGGAGAAACGGTGCCACCATTTGGATTATAGGTAATAGTATGGCCATTAGCCGTAGAAGGGTGGACCATAATGTATTTTACTTGCCCAGTATAGAGGCCAGTCATCTGGGTAGAAGAAGCGTAGACAGCATAAGTAGTAGTCACGGATGAACCTTCTATAGAGTCTGTAGTACCATTGTGAGTAGCTACCTTTGTATAGTCGCTAGGTACAGAGTGATAGCTATCAAAATCATTTACGATAGTAGGGGCGGTGGGGCCAGCTACGGAGTTTACCTTCATCGCCCAGTTAGAGGTACCACTGGTAGCAGTGCCGGTGGGGATGTCGTAGGTGGAGCCGGCATCGGAGGCTAGGACAGTCTTGCCTATAGTATTATCTGTATAGCCAATAGCATAAAGAGAGAAGCCATTGATATCATTACAGGCTGCCTTGATGGTAGTCTGGCCGATACCCTCAGTATAAATACCCGGCGCCACTGTAGCAGTGTGCGGGGTATTTACAGTACCAGTGAGTGTACAAGAAGTAGCAATAGCTACGCTGAGTGAATCCGATGAGCTCTCTTCAGCATGAGTAGCGGGGTTAGTTAGCAACGCGGTTGCTAATCCTAATAAAATTACCCCCCCCCCGCGGCAGCTAGGTCTAGGATGCTAGGGAGACCTAGTTTTCCACAGACATGTCTTTTGATTCTCATTTTTAGTTCTTCTCCTTGTTGTACAACTTTAAGCTTATGTGTTTTATTGTAATCGAAATTTTAACAAAAATCAACCCTGCAAAACCCTTGACTTTTTCTATCTTTTGTGCTACAATAGAGAAATTGTTCCTAGTACATTTTATTATATGGAGGTGTTATTCTATGATCGAACATCAGAAAACTTATTCATTCTCGCTTGTCAATTTTCACCCTATTACCGACCACGACGAAAAACTATTCAAAGAAAGAGAGAAGTATCCTGAGCCCGACCACATCTTCTTTGCGCGCTACGAACGTTTCGTCAAAAAATACGGCGAACACGCAGCTATCGCATACAGTTAGACAACATAAAGGGGAACAAATCTATCGGCTCTACAGAGGTAGGGCCTTTTTTCTTCCCATAAAATATAGCATCGCCAAGAACAAAGGTATATGTAGCGCATTCGGCACCCCAGAAAAGAACACAATACTCACCCCATAAGCCAGGGAACTAGCTAAAATCACCCCCGCCCACCTACTTTTTAATACTAACCTCACGATCATCGCCACCGAGAAGAGAATCAATCCCACCCCAACCAATCCAGTTTCCAGTAACAGGGAAGCATATTCATTCTGTACAATCTCCTTAGGGGCCGGGGAAAGACCATTTTCATATAATGCTCGCCCTGCGCCTCCTATTCCTACACCTACCATCATAGTAGAAAAGTCTTTCTGCCAAATCTCCACCGCCGCCCCCGTCAGCCGCACTCTAGTATCCGTAGATTCAGCTACATATCCATCAAACGCCGCCTCCTGACTCCGCTCCGTTTCAGGATCAGGAGTTTCCGCGCTCTCAGAATTTTGCTCTCCCAAATCCTGTTTTTCCGCCTCCACCTCTGTTTTTGCGGCAATTTCCCCCACGCTCTCTTCTGAGTTTTCCACAGAGTTTTCCACAGCCTCTTCCTCACCACTCACCCCCAGATCTACCACTCCTAAAGTCAAATGATTCACTACTTTCCCTACCCCTTCCCAGTACCCCTCACTTGTCGGCGATATCACCGCAAATATCCCCTGTAGATTCAATGAAGCCAAAAACCCTAAACACACCACCCCTACAACCCCCGCTGTATACTTTCCCTTCCACTTTTTCTCTTTAAACACCATCCAGAGAATCATCCCCATCACCCCTATCACCAGCGCATAAATCGCC
>JAZRPP010000037.1:0-1573 GCA_045649285.1 Candidatus Nanosyncoccus sp.
CACTTCGTAGCGATGACGGTGGCGCTCAATCACTTTCACTCGCCCATCTTTTAGTACCTTAGTACCATCAATATAAGCACCATCATCAAACGACTCTCTATAATAATCCGCAATCCTAGAGCCAGCCTTGAGCGTCGCCGGATAATCGCCTAGGCGCATCGTACCACCAGTCGATTCTTTCCCTTTTTGCCCATCCATAATATATATAACATTCTTAAAATCACGCGGCTTCTTAAACCCTGGATCCCCAAGAAATTCTTCACTTCCCGCGCCAGGTAGCCCCCCGCGTCTTGCCGCCGCAATACATGCCGCCTGAAGACCTAAGCATAGTCCAAGATATGGCTTATCATTTTCTAGACAGTACGAAGCCGCTGCAATCTTACCTTCAACGCCACGCAGGCCAAATCCACCCGGCACCACTACTCCATCCATTTCTGACAAAGTCTTGAGCGTCCTAGCTTTTACATCTCCATCGCCCGACAAATCCTCAGCATTGATCCATTTCAGATCCAAATTCACTTCGTTCCAAGCTGCAGCAGCCTTCAGAGCTTCCGTCACACAGATATAAGTATCTTCGTTCCCAACATATTTCGCCACCAAACCAACCTTCACAGTCTTATCGTATTCCGACGAGCGTCTTGCCGAATATTCCATCCAGCGCGACATGTCTGGCTCCGAATCATCGTCAATAAAATCATTTAAAATCTGGAGCACACCACTCTTCAGTACGTTAAACGGCACATCATACACAGAAGAAATATCAGGCAAATTCACTACCGCTTCACCAGAAATCCCCGAAAACGCCGCAATCTTTTCACAAATCGCTCGTGGACACGGCTTTTCTGTGCGCACACAGACAATGTCTGGAATAATCCCAAACCCGCGGAGATCTTTCAGGGCGTTCTGCGCCGGCTTAGTCTTTAGCTCTTTGCTCGTATTAATCCATGGTACATATACTACAGACAAATACAAACAATTCCGCCGCCCAACCTTATTTGCAAACAGCCTTATCGCCTCAATAAACGGCAACCCCTCATAATCCCCTACTGTTCCACCAATCTCTACGATATGAATATCACTCTCGGCGCTAGCCTTCTCAATTTTCTCCATCACAAGATTAGTAAAATGCGGCACTAGCTGCACGGTCTTTCCGTGGAATCCGCCCGCACGCTCCCGCTCAATCAGTTCTTTGTAGATTGATCCAGAAAGCGTAATAGAATAGCGTGAAGTCTCAAAATCCAGGAATCTCTCATAATGCCCCAAGTCCAAATCTGTCTCTACGCCGTCGTGCGTTACATAGCATTCGCCATGTTCCACTGGGTTCAAAAGCCCCGCGTCCACATTTAGGTAAGGATCGCATTTTTGCATCGTCACCTTGTATCCCTTGGCTTTTAAAATGGCGCCCATAGAAGCCGCCGTAATTCCCTTACCCACGCCAGACAAAACACCACCAGTCACGAAAATGTACTTACATTTTTTCTTAGAAACCACAGACACCTCCTCTTGCCCAACCCATTACGCTTATGCTTAATATTTACCCCCTATTTTACCATACAAAAACCGAAAAAACACC
>JAZRPP010000038.1:0-1430 GCA_045649285.1 Candidatus Nanosyncoccus sp.
GTGACGGATCATGGCACGATGTCTGGCCTAGTGGAGTTATATAAGGAATGTAATGCAGCCGGGATTAAGCCATTACTGGGACTAGAGGCTTATGTAGCGGCGCGTAAAATGACCGATAAAGACCCGGCGCATGACAAGCAGCGGTTTCATATTACTTTGATTGCAATGAATAATAAGGGGTTTGAGAACCTATGCCGCATCATGAGTAATGCCGAAGAACACGGCAAATATTATAAACCACGGACTGACCACGACGAGCTAGAGAAATATAATGAAGGGATTATTTGCCTTAGTGGCTGTATGGGGTCGGAAATCTCGGAGGCGATTCGGGCGGATGATGATAAGCGAGCTTTGGAGTTGATTGACCGGTATCGGAATGTGTTTAAGGATAGATTCTATCTGGAGATGCAGGATCATGGGCATCCGAAATCTTCTACCCACTCGGCTGAGCAGAAGAAGGTGAACGACTGGCATTTGAGCCATTATAAAGAGCTGGGCTTTCCGATTGTGGTGACCTGTGATGCGCACTACCTGAAACATGAGGATCAAGATGCACACGAGGTGCTGCTATGCATTGGGACAGCGGCGAATTTATCAGATAAAAATCGGATGACTTTGAAAGATTTTGATCTGCATGTGATATCGGCGGAGGAAATCATTGACCACTGGCAGGATGCTTGCCCAGAGGCGGTGCTAAATACGCGGAAAATCGCCGAGCGGTGTGACGTGGATTTGCAGCTGGGGCGGATTTTGATTCCAAAATTCCCGGTGCCAGATGGCGAAGATGAAAAAACCTATCTAGACAAGCTAGTATTCCAGGGCCTAGTATATAGATATGGTGGAAAAAAACTAGAAGAAACTGTAAATATGACGGTAGAAGAGTGCCGGAAAATTCTGGAAGAAGTAGATAAAGAACGTGACGAAACACATAAGGTGCTGCCGCGCATAGATTACGAGCTATCTGTGGTAGACAAAATGGGCTACAATGGCTACTTCTTAATCGTGCAGGACTTTATTAACTGGGGCAAATCACAGCGGATTGTGTATGGGCCGGGGCGTGGCTCGGCAGCTGGGTCAATTCTCGCATATGCGCTACGTATTACCGAGCTAGACCCATTGAAATATGATCTACTTTTTGAGCGGTTTTTAAATCCAGATCGTATTTCGATGCCCGATATTGATACGGATATCCAAGATACGCGGCGCGACGAGGTAATAGAATACTGTTCGAACAAATATGGGTTTGACAGGGTATCTAATATTGCGACCTTTGGTAAAATGATGGCCAAAAACGCAGTGCGCGATGTGGCGCGGGTGCTAGAGGTGCCATATGCCGAGGCAGATAGACTAGCTAAAATGGTGCCAGACCCGGTGATGGGTCACCACGTGCATCTGGCCGACGCCATTAAAGACGTGCCAGATTTAAAGCA
>JAZRPP010000039.1:0-21358 GCA_045649285.1 Candidatus Nanosyncoccus sp.
TTCATTACAACGTGAATGCCTAGACGTACACAAAGATGATATCGTTACAGAAGATGACCTAGTTTATTATGTAAATAGGTGGCTAAATAACTACCATTTCTTAAGGCCACATCAAAGCTTAAACTATGAAACTCCGGCAGCGTTTTGTGCTAAAATGGGTATAACTATTTATCGTCGTGAAGTGTACATGATGTAGTGAGTACGAACACTTCGCTTGACAAAATCACTGCATCTGATAAAATAAAAACATAAGGAGAGAAATCTCTAGGAAATCTCCCTCCTTGAGCCGTGAGGAACTAGTTCCGCCTAGTTCCTTTTTTTCTTCGGCTCATCCGATCCAGATCGGCGATTAATAATGAATAGTGCGATTTGCAGATTCATTACAATGCTCCTTTCTCAGACTCTAGTATCTAGAACATTTTTTCACAAAAATTCACGATTTTTGTATTTTTCAAAATGTTTGTGTTATTATAGTAATAAGTAAAACTAAAGAGAGGTGTTTTCTAATGAAAAGAAATCAACTAACTTGTGGAAAAGTAGCACGTGAGGCGATGACTTTTGCACCAGAAAGAGCATACGGGGGGGGGTAAACTTAATAGGTTAAAGCAACCGGTAGTGCTGGCAACCACTTTGGCTGCTATTTTTGCGCTCGGGATTTTGGGCTGCCACGCAGATAATGCGCATGCTGGCTCTATCACCGTCACCATCAACGACAACTCCGCAGACCTAAACCTTGTCGCCACAGAAGGTAGCATCGCCTACGGCGAATCAGACACCGCCAGCTTCAGTGTCTCCACTACCAGTAGCGGCGGCTACACTACTACCATCACCGGCGGCAACAGCACCGGCAGACTAACTGGCACAGACAGTAGTAACTACTTCTCTCCCATCACTACCGTTATCACCTCTCCCGCAGACTTCAATAATGGCACTTGGGGATTTAAGCCGAGCACTTATAATAGCGTAAGTAATACTAGCTACCAGCCGGTGGCGACAAGCAGTAGTGCAGCGACGATAGACGTCACCAACTATGCCACAACAGGCAATTATACCCTCTCCGTCGCCGCCAAAACAGATACTAATACAAATCCAGACACCTACTCATACGATTTTGTCGTCTCAGCCACGACTAATGCGATCGATTATGACGTGTCATATGAAAACCCTGGAAGCGGTATACCAACCAGGACCATAGGCTCAACCACCGGCTCAACTATCACTCTATCTACTGAAACTCCAACAATGAATGGCTATAACTTTGCTGGCTGGTGCACACAGTCTGTCACTCCAGGAAGTAGCTGTACTGGTACTACTTACCAGCCTGGCTCCACCTATACACTAGATTCTGGATCTAATAATGCGGTGACATTCTATGCTCTATGGACAGCAAACAACTTCTTTAAAATTGGCTCAATGCAGGATATGACTAGCGCTATCTGTGCTGCTACTACTACACCAAGTGCTTCAGCTACACAGGCAGATACGGACGGCTCTCATGCTGGGGATACTAATTATGTTCCACGCACTACGCTACGAGATACTCGCGATGGTACTACCTACTTGGTAAGCAAGCTAGCAGATGGTAACTGCTGGATGAGCCAGAACTTGGAGCTAAAGCTAACTGAAAATGTAGCGGTAGAAGCCTATGATTTTGATACTAACAGTACCTACTCTTGGACATCAAACCACACCACGCAAACTAGCACCGGTACGACTTGGGCGCAAGATGGCAGTGATGGAGCGAGATCATATGCTTTTCCAGATAATAGATATTATGGTGGCACGGATATTAATACTCCCGCCTCTGCATCCACTACTGGACAACCTTATGAAAAAGCAGGCGTACTATACAACTGGTACGCTGCTACGGCTGGAACTGGTGGCACAAGCTCTACCAGTGAAGTCTATGGCTCTATCTGCCCGAAGGGTTGGAGATTGCCAGCAAAGGATACAGGTGCCAGTAATTCCTTTAGCCACCTAGCCGGTGTCTACGGTCTACCAACTACGAACACCACAGGCTCTGGCTATTCTAGACAGCTTCAGTTCCCTATACAGTTTAATCGCTCCGGCCACTACTATTGGAGTAATGGCCAGCTCAACGCACTAGGCGCCCAAGGCTTCTATTGGTCGTCTGTAGGCAGTAGCACTACTACCTACGCCTACGACTTCGGCTTCGGCAGTAGCACCTTCTACCCCCAGGAATACAGCAGCAAGGGCCAAGGCTTCGCCGTCCGCTGCGTCAATGACTAGAGGTAAAAAATAAGCTCTTGACGTCAACCCAAAAATCCTCTAAAATAAACTACATAAGCTTAAAGTTGTACAACAAGGAGAAAAACTAAAATGAGGATCAAAAGGCATTGTGGAAAACTAGGTCTGGCTAGCAAGCTAGATCTAGTTGCCGCGGGGGGGGGTAATTTTATTAGGATTAGCAACCGCGTTGCTAACTAACCCCGCTACCCATGCCGAAGAGTCTTCTGCAGACGAGCTCAGTGTCACCGTCTCTACTTCTTGTACCCTCTATGGTACTATCGATACCCCACATACGGCTACTATAGCCCCGGGTATTTATACTGAGGATATAGGCCAGACTACCATCAAGGCTGTCTGTAATGATATCAATGGTTTCTCTTTATATTCTGTAGGCTATACAGATAATACTATAGGTAAGACTGTGCTAGCCTCTGATGCTGGCTCCACTTATGATATCCCCACTGGCACTGCTACTAGTGGCACCTCTAACTGGGCGATGAAGGTGAATGCTGTCACTGGGCCTACAACTCCTACTATAGTAGGTAACTTCGATAATTACCACGCAGTACCGGATGACTATACCAAGGTAGCTGGGTATGGCGGTACCACAGACTCTACTGATGGTTCATCCGTTACCACTACCTATGCCGTCTACATCGCTCCATCGCAGATGACCGGCACCTACACTGGCAAGGTTAAATACATCATGGTCCACCCCTCCACGGCTAACGGCCATACTATTACCTATAATCCAAATGGCGGGACAGTATCCCCAAGTAGCGAAGTAGTAGCCCTAGGTACATCCACTACACTCCCCAAACCCACCCAAGCAGGATACGTCTTCCTAGGTTGGTACACTGCGGCCACAGGCGGAGACAAAATAGGTGATGCAGGAGCTACTTATTCCCCCACAGAAAATATCACCATGCATGCTCACTGGCAATCTTCTCCAGATCTCTTTGCTATCTCTACTATGCAAGAAATGACTAGTGGGGTCTGTGAAGCTACGACTAGACCAGATTCTTCTGCTACAGAAATTGATTCGCACGGTTCACACGTAAATGATACTAACTACGTCCCAAGGAAGACTTTGAGAGACACCAGAGATAATACTAATTACCTAGTGAGCAAACTCGCGGATGGCAACTGCTGGATGAGTCAAAATCTAGAGCTAAAACTCACAAAAAATGTAGCAGTAGAAGCCTATAACTTTAATACCGATAGTACTTATTCCTTTATCCCAAACAACACTACGCAAACCACGACTGGTACGACTTGGCCAGAAAGCGGTGGTGAGTCTAGATCTTATGCCTTCCAAAACAATACTTACTATGGTGGAACGGATATTAGTACTCCCGCTACTGCATCTACCACTGGTGAACCATATGAAAAGGCAGGTGTACTCTATAACTGGTACGCAGCCACAGCTGGAAGTGGAACTACTACCGCTACCAGTGAAGTTACCAGCTCCATCTGCCCGAAGGGTTGGAGACTACCAGCAAATGATGCAAACGCCAGTAATTCCTTTAGCCACTTAGCTGGTGTCTATGGCTTACCAACTACAAATACAAGTGGTACTTATTCTCGTCAATTGCAATTCCCTCTACAGTTTAATCGCCCCGGCTACTACAACTGGAATTATGCCCGACTCGACGAACCAGGCGTCACCGGCACCTATTGGTCGTCGGTAGGCGGCGGCAGCACTGCTAACGCCAAATACTTCTACTTCCGCAGCGGCTTCTTCAACCCCCAGAACGGCTACAACAAGGGCTTCGGGTTTAACGTCCGATGTTTGGCGGATGATTAAAAAATAATAAAACCTTTTATAAGCTTGTATAAAAAGGTTTAGAAAAATAAAATAGGTATTTTCTGAACAATTTTTGAGATTTAACACGCGTGATTTTTACGAATGACGAATAAACAAGGACCACTAAATCTCGTGAGCATCAAGGAGACAATAATCCAAACTTGGAACTATTGACTATCTTATCTTAGATACTCCCAAACACTACCATCCTTAGTATCATTAATTCCAATATTCTTCCCCGCTAATATATCCCGGATTTCATCCGACTTAGCATAATCTTTGTTCGCTCGCGCCTCCTCCCTTTTGCAAATCAAATCATATATTTCGGAGCTCACGTCCGGTGTATCCGCAATTAGTCGCAGCCCAAACAAATCATCTATCCTCTTCCAATCTTCAAAAGTTAATTCAGAATTATCAATAATAGAGAACGCTTCCGCCGAATTAAGATTATTATTCAAACTTGCCAAAACAGCTGCTACTACCTCTGTTCCATCAGCAATTCCCTCGGCGCCCTCTTCGCTCCTCGCATCACCATTTTGATACAACCTCGCAATCCGATTCCGCCAATTCAACCTTCGTTGTCTCGCTCCCTCTAGACTCTCAAAAGTAAAATTCCGCGTGCCCTGGTAATGCCCAGAAAGTACCCACATCTTGTAATCCAGCGGCTCGAATCCTCGCTCAGCTAGATCAGTAAACAAATACACATTTCCCAGCGACTTCGAAATCTTCTCCCCATCAATCGTAATAAAATTCGCATGCAGCCAAAAATTCGCCAACTTAGTCCCGTAGGCCGCATAAGTCTCCGCAATTTCATTAGTATGGTGTACTGGGATATGGTCGATGCCGCCTGTATGGATGTCGATCGGCTCGCCCAGCTCCTCGTGGATAATCGTCGCGCACTCCAGGTGCCACCCCGGGTAGCCAGGACGGCCTAGGTAGTCCCAGCGCATCGCATGCTTCTCTCCTGGCTGGATAAACTTCCACACCGCAAAATCCGACGCATTCCGTTTTTCATCCGAAAATTCCACCCGCCTCCCCGCTTGTAGGCCCGATAAATCCAAATGCGCGAAATCCGCATACTCACTATATTTAGAAGTATCATAATACACTCCATCCCGCGTCTCATAAGTATACCCATGCTCCGTCATCAGGTCTACCGCCCGCATATCCGCCTCGATATAGTCCGTCGCCCGCGCCACCAACTCTGGTCTAGACAAATTTAATTCCTCGCACCACTTCAGAAAATCCTCCGCATAAAAATCCGCCACCTCAGTCACGCTTTTGCCTTCGCGCGCCGCACCCTTTTCTAGCTTATCCTCCCCCGAGTCTGCGTCTGAGGTCAAATGCCCCACATCCGTTAAATTCAGTACCCGATTCACGGTATACCCCTCCGCTAGCAAAGTTCGTACCAGTAAATCCCAGTAAATATACGAAGCATAGTTCCCGATATGCTGAAAATTATACACCGTCGGCCCGCAAGTATAAATCTTCACCACATCAGACAAAGGCTTAAACTCTTCCAGCTTCCGCCCTAGCGTATTATACAGCTTCATTTATTGCCCTCCAGATTTTACTGTATTTTTCCTCCGTCACTCCGTGCCCGCCCTTCGTCTCTATCGCCGTAATCAGCGGATTATTTTTTACCACCTCAGGAATATTAAAAGAAGCAATAATCTGGTCAAACTCACCATATATTATAGTCGTCGGCACTTTTGTCTCAGCCAAATATTTATAATTATGCGGATTATTAATAATGTATTTCATTTCATTTTTAAAAACTTTCGATTCCGCCACCTCTGGATTCGTCATCGCAATCGCATCCTTAAAAGTTTCTAGCCCTTCCTTAAAAATCGGATTTTCAAAATCTTCTGGCCGATATACTGGTGGTGAAATCAAAACCGCCCGCGCCGCCTGGCGCATCTCCACATATCGCTCCACTAGGAAAGTCCCCATCGAATGCCCCACCATTACAATCGGTGTCACGATATCTAAATCCCTAATCGACTCGATTAGAGCCTCCATCTGCTCCTCAACTCCATAGTTCAAATTATCACTCTTCGGCGAGCCACCCACCCCAAGCAAATCAAATGCAACAAACCGCACTGCATCCGACCCCTTCCCTTTCAAATATTCAAACAATCCATTAAAACTTGACGCATCAGTCGCTATCCCGTGGACAAAAATCGCCGTCAGCTTCTTACCCTCACCAAAATCTATTACCTTATTTAATTTCATTTTCCTCCTTTTAGAAAATTAAATTTTGCTATAATAAAAGCCTTATTCCTCCCTACTTTCCAATAATCCTAATACTACATCTACCATTTCTCTTACTACCTCGTCATAAGTCATATCATAAGTCCGAAACCCAGCCGCTTTACTGTGCCCACCCCCGCCAAAATACCCCGCCACGGTATCTGCAATTCCTTCAGTGCCCATATCGCGCACCTTGCCCGTTACCTTACCATCTGGGTAGGTCTTTATTGCTACTGCTATTTCTACTCCCTCAACTAGCCTTAACTCCTCCATTATTAATGCATTCGGGTTATACTCATCCGAGTATTCACGAATCTCATCCCACGGAATGTGCACCATCGCCAGCCGCCCATCCAGAAGATATTCAATCCTATGGATTAAATCTGCCTTATAGTCTAGAATTCTCGGCGATTTCTTCATGAACTCTCGCCGTCGCCCCTCCAGCTCGCTGATATTTGCTCCACACTTGGTTAGCTCTGCTGCCACCTCAAAAGTCTCTGCCGTCACCGCACTGCTGGTCAGCCCCAATGTGTCAGATAATAGACCCTGTAGCAGCGCTTCTGCCGCCGGCTTCTCAATTTTAATACCCTGGTCAACGGCAATTTTGTAAATCAAATTCGTGCAAGACGGCAAACTCTCGATAATAGAAATATGCGGGAACTCCAAATCGTCCTCTGTCTCGTGATGATCTAATACTAGCACCGGTGCCGAATATAGCCGATTCTTAATCGCCGAGTCATCAAGCAATTTAGATAGCAGCACCGTCGCCGCCGTATCCACGATAATATACCCATCCGCCTTAAAATCAAACTCATTCGTCACCCGACTCCAGTCCTCAAAATAATGCAGATACTTTGGTATATCTACCGGGCAATACAAACTCACTTCATACTCACTTAGTAAATAATCCAGTGCCACCGCGCTCCCCACCGAGTCACCATCCGGATTTTCTGCCTGGATTACGCAAATCTTTTTCTTTCCCTCCAAAAAATCCGAAAATTCACTATATATCATATATACATTATACCACTTTTATTAATTCAAGCTCCCCCAATTATTTACAGGTACTATTTTATTTTTTCTAGAGCCTTATAATCAACCTTCGCCAGTTTAGTTTTTGGTAGCTCGTCAATAAAATTAATCTCTCGCGGTATTTCATACTTAGCTAAATGTTTTTTGTAGATCGTATTTAGCTGCCGCTTGACCGCTCGCTCCGAAGCATCCGGTGTAATCGTCAGATACACTACTACCTTTTGCCCGCGCAGCTTATCATCCTTGCCGATCGCCGCCGCCGCCGTCACATCCTTACATTTCAAACTCACATCCTCAATGATAGACGGATAGACATTGTATCCATTTGTGATAATCATCCGCTTCAGTCGCCCACGGAAATGATAAACCTTATTCTCGTCCACATAGCCGATGTCCCCCGTCTTTAGATAATTTTTGCCTTTCACCTTGATAAAGGCTTTTTTGGTTTCTTCAGGATTATTTAAATATCCCTTCATCACTGCGAGCCCGCGTACTACGATTTCGCCATCCTCGCCAGTCTTTTTCTCAACTCCAGTCTCTGGATCTACGATCCGCACATCATTATCCGGAATAGGGATCCCGATACCATCCGGCTCTCTCGCTACGTTTTTTGGCGAAAAGATAAATCCACCCGAAGCCTCCGTCAGCCCGTAGCCATTCTCAATAATAGTATTCGCTCCGTGCGCCTCAAGGAAATCATTAATTCTTTCCTTGGTCGTCATGCTAATCACATCACCGCCTGAGACTACACCCTTCAGACATTTTAAATCTTTCGGCCCGAATTTAATTTTGACAAAATAATCATACATGCTCGGCACCCCGACCAGCACATTAATCCGATATTTTTTAATATAACTCTTAAGCTTCCTTGCGCTAAATTGCGGGATGAGTACTACTCGGCACCCATACGACAAAGGCAAATGCATACACACTCCAAACCCAAAGGCATGAAAATTCGGTAAAAATGTCAAAAACGAATGCTCGGACCGGATCATCCACGGCACCAGAGATTTTGCCCCCAGCGCTTGCGCGTTAAAATTAAGATTAGTCAGGATGATACCTTTAGGCTTGCCTGTCGTCCCGCCCGAGTACATAATCATCGCCTCATCTTCTGAATTCACCCGTGTATGTGGATTACCGATATACTTATTAGCTTTATTTAGGAATTCATCCCACAAGATTACATTTTGCGATTTCTTGATATGATTCTTGCGCCCTTTGGTTAATTTATAAATCATCCTTACGGTAAAGTCCATCGACCGCGCCGGCGACACCACGATCACCTGCTCCACGTCCGTATCTTTCAAAATCGCCTCCACCTTTGGATACGAAATATCAATACAAATCAAAATCTTAGACTTCGCCTGATTCAAATAATCCTCAATTTCTTTCTCCGAAGACAGCGGATGAATCATATTGGCCACCGCGCCGATTTCGTTTACCGCGTACATCGCATAGATCGCCTCTGGTGTATTTGGCATACAGATCGAAATCCGCTCCTGCTTCTTGGCGCCGACCGCCTTCAAAGCCGCAGCCACGCGGTTCGTCCGTTTGATCATGTCTTTATATGTAATCTGCGTGTCAAAGTATTCCAGTGCCACATTGTGCGGCCATTTACAGCTCGCCTCATAGATAGCGTCATACAGCCCACCCTCAAAATATTCCAACTTTTCTGGCAAATTATCCAAATACCCATACCGGGCATGCTCAATTTTCGCATTTACTTTGAGCAAAGTATTTTTAATCTTATGATAAATCAAATCTATTGGCATATCTTCTATTATAACATGATATAATAGATAGTATGGATAAAAACTTCCGTGTACGCGTTATCGTAGGGCTCTTAATGTTTATCATTGCCGTTATCGCGCTTTATACTTTTGATGGTATCCCATTCAAAATCATTTACGGATTTTTTTCTGTAGTGGCTGCAGTAGAGCTATTTAGTTTTTTCAAGAAAAAGTTTACCTTCACGCAAGTTATCCTAGCTTTACTTCAAATTATTTTCCTAGTTTGCGGCGCCATCTATATTGCTCGCATCAATGCCGACGATTTTTGGTATATCATTCTCGGCGTGCCAGGGTATGATATCTTTGCCTACCTCTTTGGCAAAGCTTTTGGCGGGCGCATTTTCAAAAAATCCCGCCCCTTCCGCTATGTCTCTAAGAACAAAACTTGGGAAGGCACCATCCTCGGCCTTCTCACCTCCATCCTTTTTGTCGCCATCCGGCTAGCTGTCCAGGGCGCCTTTGCCACCAGCTGGATTTATCTTTTCTGTGGTTTCTTTGCTCTGATCGGCGATCTATTCGAGAGCTTCTTGAAGCGCCATTTCAAAGTCAAAGATTCCAACGAGCGACTCATCAAGAATCACTGGTTTGAGAAGCTAGAAATGCTCGTCGGCGGTTCCGTCGGCCACGGCGGTTTTCTCGACCGTGTCGATTCCACTTCCTTTGCTTGTACTCTGCTACTAATTATCTCGCTATTACTTTAAAAATCTTTTATAGCCATTAATAATATAGGCCGCCCCCGAGATTACGGTTAGGAATAATGCTATATATAATATAATATTTCCGACAATAGTTAAAAATTCGATATTTGCCACTAGATTAAGCATGATGATAATCAAAGCCGTCAGCTGACAAGTAGTTTTAAGTTTGCCAGATTTGCTGGCGGCTATCGTCACCCCCTCTCTCGCCGCAAACATCCGCATCCCATCAACCGCCAAATCTCGCACTAGAATCAAAGCAAAGACCCACACTGGCACCACATCTAGATAAATCAAAACCAAAAATGCCAAATCCACCAGCATTTTATCCGCCAACGGATCCAAAAATGCCCCGAGGTCAGATTCTAGATGTGAGCGCCTAGCCCAGATCCCATCGACTTTATCGGTCAGCGCCGCCACCACAAACACAATGATCGCCAGTATCTTAGTCCAAAACTCCGGTATTAACATTAAAAACATAAAAATAACTGAGAGTATCATCCTAAGAATTGTAAGATAAGTTGGCCCAGTCACTACATTTTTATTTTTAGTCATTTTGCCTCCTTCCATACTACCTTCTTTCGATGCTCCACTTGGTATGCCTTTACGTGCGCAAATCTCGCTGCTAGCACATCAGTAGACCATTTATCTCCTAGCATCGCCGTCTCTCGCGGTTTAAACCCGTATTTCTTCATCGCCTCGGTCAATTTGGTGCTCATCGGCTTCTTGGCCCACCACATACAGTCGATATCTATCGGCTCGCAGAATTTCTGCATCATCTTCTTGCGTCCATTATTAGAAATAATTATCACAAAAACCCCATGCTTCTTCAAATCTTTAATCCATTTGACTAATTCCTCTGCTGGCTCTTTTTCAGAATGTAGCCTGAGGGTATTATCTAGGTCGCACATCAGTAGTTTGATTTTTTGTTTCTGCAAAAAATCGGGCGTCACGTCCTCGAACCGCTCGAACTTTTTGTCAGCTTTGAGCAACATCATACTTATATTGTACTATAGTTTAGTCCGATTTTCTAGTGCTGCCGACAAAGTGATCTGATCCGCATAAGACAAATCCACTCCCAGCGGCAGCCCCCGGGCTAGCCGGGTCAATTTTAGCTCTGGATTTTGCTCGTGTAGCAACTTCTCAAGCAAAAGCGCCGTCGACTCCCCCTCTACCGAAGGATTAGTTGCGATGATTACTTCCTTTACGTTGTCGCTGTTTACCCGCTTGATTAATTCCCCGATATGTAGCTGCTCCGGCCCCACACCATCGATCGGCGAAATCGCCCCACCGAGCACGTGGTAGGTGCCCTTATATCCCTTTGTCTGCTCTATCGCATAGATATCTAGCGGCTCCTCCACCACTAATACGGTCTGCTTGTCCCGCTCTGGAGCGGAGTAAAGCTCAGAGATCTCCTCGTCTGCATCGATCAAAGCAAAGGTTACCGGGCAGGACTTTACCCCCGTATGTAAATTATCTAGCGCCTCAGCGATATTCTCCGAAATCCGCTCATTGACTCGAAAAAGATAGTACGCATAGCGCTCCGCCGTACGTGGTCCCACCCCAGGTAAATGCGACAGGGCCTCTATCGCCGAATCCAAAGCCTTTGGTAGCATTTTACATCCCTGGTAGGTTTAAGCCGCCGAGCCCGCCCATTAGGGGCTTCATTTTATCTGTAGCGATTTCTTGTGCTTTAGCAAAACCGTCTCGCATACAATTCTCAATCCAGCGCTCTAGTTCGCGGATATCATCTAGGTCTACCTTATCCGGATCAATCTTTACTTTCTTGACTTTTAGCTCCCCCGTAATCTGTACCACCACTGCGCCGTCCCCCGCTTCTACTTCTACGATTTCATTCTTCAATGCTTTCTGAGCTTTCCGTAGCTGGTTCAGCATTTTCATTTGATCCATTGCTTGTCCCATTTTCTTCTCCTATTTTCTCTAATATATATATTATATCAGAATTTTCACTTAACTGCGAGGTAATAATGCGGGAAAGTTTGTAGCCTTCCGGGTATTTCTCTGGCTTGCCTAGGTAGGCCAGCCGCCCCGCCTTTTCCGCATTCTCTACTACCTTTATCTCCGACGAATTTTCCAATATTTTGTAAAAATCATAATTTTCTTTTACTACCAAAGTTTCGTTACTTAGATTATCTCGGATGATATTTAAAACATAACTAAACTCATTTACAATGCTCGGATTATATCGGTAGCCATACATGTATTGCAAAGCCTCCGGGATAATAATTAGACCAAACAAAATCGTCAAAGGAAGTAGCGCCGTCACTCGCGCGTACGGATTTTCCGGGAATAGCCCGTACCATTTTTGTAGTAAATATTTAATCCCGTGCGCAATCAAGATCGCCAGTGGCAGGATAATCAGCACCACAGTATCTGGATTAAACCCAGTCAGAATAATCGTAAAAACCAGAAGTATCGTGGCGATAGAATTGCGCGAGGCAAAAAATCCTTTAGTCGTAGAAAGTAGCCCAATCAGCGCTAGTGCCAGCATCGGTATATTTACCAGCGGCGACAAGAATACACTTTCTACCGTACTATGCCAGGCAAAGACCGGCGTAAAGGCTGCGCCGATATTATTTAGATAATTTTCCGCCGCAAAATCCTTCGCTACCAGCAGTTCCATAATCATATTTGGATAATGATACATGCTAATCCCGAGCACGACAAACCCACTAATCAAAATCAGCCCCGTAATCACCAGTGGTACCTTGGGCAAATTTTTGACGATAAATCGGAGATGTGGCTGAATCAAAACAAACAAAATACAAAAAGCCGCAAAATATATCATATATGGTGTAAAGACCGAAAGTAGCATCGCGATAGCAAACATAAAACTATATAGCGGCCGCGGTCTCTTTTTGCCGTGGATTTTGGACCCTAGCCAGAGTAGCAAGGTCGGCCAAAACACCAGCATAATCAGCGGTGTCCCCGACCCCGCCAAAAATAGAAACGGTGTAGACAATACAATTAATGTCGACGCTAGGAGTGATACATTATTTTTGAACCATCTATTAAGTAACAAAATTAACAAGAACCCGAGCATCAGCCCAATTATAATGCTCGGCAACTTAATTGCGTAAGTATTTAGCCCAAACACCATAATCGATAGTTTTTGTAATAATCTATATGGTAAATCTACCAAATCTCCGTTTAGGATTCCTTCTTTACCTAGCGCATAAGAACTCGTAGCAGACTCCATCTCACCTGAAGACAAGCCATTTTGTGCTATCAAAGGTAGCCAGAGCAGCATCCCGATAAAGCTAAGCGCCAAAATAATATATCCAATCACAAATCGATATTTATATAAGAAAAGTTTCGAAATCGTAGTTTTCTTCACCACCCTATTATACCATATTTTGTTTAGGCTTAACTATGTTCTTTATCCAGCGACATAAACCTCGACTTAGCGCCATCGAAGTACAGCTCGACCAGCCCAATCGCCCCGTGCCTGTGCTTGCGGATTAAAAGTTCTGTCACATTAGTGTCTTCCTCTTCTGGTTTTTTGTAATAATCCGGCCGGTGCAGGAACATCACGAGATCCGCATCCTGCTCGATCGAGCCCGACTCCCGAAGATCTGATAGTACTGGTCGCGGGTCGTCTCGCCCCGTCACATTACGAGAAAGCTGCGCCAGTGCAATTACTGGTATCTCTAGTTCCCTTGCTAGGATTTTGAGCCCGCGTGAGATCTCCGTCACCTCCTGTACCCGGTTCCCCGCATACCTATCCGAGCCACTCATGAGCTGCAAATAATCAATAATCACAATCCCGATATCGTGGTCATGTACTGCTCGTCGTGCTTTATTGCGAAGCTCCATAATCGTCATCGAGCTAGTATCGTCAATATAAATCGGCACTTCGTCGATCTCTCCTACTGCGTCGCCTAGCCTAGAAAACTCTTCGTCCGACAAATTCCCCGTCCGCATTCGCCAGTTATCAATATCTGCGATATCGGAAATCATCCGGTCTACGATCTCATTCTTCGCCATCTCCATCGAGAAGAATAGCACACCCTTTTTATTAATGCTAGCAATGTTAAAAGCCAAATTCTGCGCAAAAGTCGTCTTACCCATGGCTGGCCGCGCCCCGATGATTACTAGATCGCCCTTCTGGAAGCCCGCCGTCTTTTTATCTAAATCAATAAATCCAGTTTTGAGTCCCCGCAGTACACCTTTATTTTTTTGGAGCTCTGCGATTCGCTCCATCGCCTCAGCCAGGAGCTGATCCATGGGTAAATAATCACTTTTTACAATTCTATCCGAGACTTCAAAAAGCTCCTTTTCTGCCTGGCCGACTAAATCATCTACATTTGCATCCTCTTCGTAGGCCTTGTCAGCGATTTTGTTCCCCGCTCTTATCAGCCGCCGCCGCACCGAGGCCTTATCGATAATCTCCGCATAAGCCTTGGCGTGCGAAGCCGCCGGCACGAAGTTGGATAGCTCAGTTAGATACGGCGCTCCGCCTACCTCTTTTAGTTTTTTATGCGCTCGGAGTTCTGAAGTTAAAGTCAAAAGGTCAATCGGCTTGTGCTGATCATACAGCTCTATCATAGCTTGGAAAATAATCTGATGCCTCTCCTCATAAAAATCCTGCGGCTTCAAAAGCGTCAACACGTCCGCCATCATACTATCAGATAGCATCATTGCGCCAAGCAAAGATTTTTCCGCCACTACATCTTGTGGCGGTACGCGCCCACCATTACTCGAATGGGTTTCCTCCATTATCTACCTCCTGCACCTTTCCTCCCATTATAGCAGATATTTCGGCTAGCTGCGGGTCATTTTTTTGGCTTCTTGGCTCCCCTCCTACATCATGTAAAACAATTTTCATTCCCGCCGCATCTACTAGGACTTCTTTATTTTTCTGGCTGCCTAGGATATTTTTTGCCATCTTTTTCTGCGGATACAGATGTAGGCTATTCCCCTCCCGCTCGTGCTCGCACCACTTCAGCTGCATATAAATCACTTCACTTAAATTCCGCATTTTTTCTAGGAAACTATCCCAGTCAAACGAACTGGTGGTGATTGGAGTTTTTAGTTTGGGAGCAGCCGGACGCGTCTTTTCGGGAACCATTTCCAGATTTGATCGTCCAGAAATGTATATTCCTGACGGGCCCGACAGGTTCGCCTGCTTTGCAGGCGGTTCTGCCGGCGCCCCAGCGTATGACATTTCTGGCGAGCAAGTCCGGTTCCGAAAAGATGCGTCGGCTGCCAAAGCAACTAGTAATTTCGCTTCAGCAAACGGTTCTTTAATACTCGTTAGCCTCTCAAGCAGTTCCATGTATTCTGGTTTTGGGTTGCCAATAATTACATTTATAATTTCCTCAGTCAAAGTTTCTGCGCGGATGCCAGAAAGTAGCAAATCTTTCAATTTTGCGGCAATTTCTTCGGCGCTTCCTTTAGTATATATATGTAGTAATTCTGCGATCTTTTCATCTTCTGGTAGCCCCATCGCGTGGACTACCATTTCCTTGGTGATTTCAGTATCAGACAAAGTCGAGATTTGGTCCAGCAGAGACAGTGAATCTCTGAACGACCCGCCTCCGCGTTTCACGATGATTTCCAAAGCCCCCTCGTCAATTTTGATCCCCTCTTTCTCCGCTACCGATTTTAAATGTTCTAGCATTACTTTAGACTCGGCCAGCTTAAAGGTATAAGTCTGCGCCCTAGAAGTAATCGTCACCGGCACTTTGTATGCATCCGTCGTCGCCATAATAAAGATCACATGCTCCGGCGGCTCCTCCAGAGTTTTTAAGAGAGCATTAAATGCTTCCTTGGTCAGCATGTGGACTTCGTCTATTATATATACTTTGTATTTACCTTGACTCGGCGCGATCATTACTTTTTCGCGCAGCTCCCGGATATTATCAATCCCGCGGTTACTCGCCCCATCGATTTCGATGATATCTACATAATCATCTTCGATTTTGTATTTAAATCCATTTACCTCGTGCGCAAAAATCCGTGCCACCGAAGTCTTGCCCGTCCCCCGCGGCCCGATAAAAAGATACGCGTGCGAAATTTTGCCCTGCTTCAAAGAATTACTCAGCGCCTCCGTCACTTGCTCCTGCCCCACAACTCCACCTAAGTCGCTTGGCCGGTATTTACGATACAAAGCCTTCATAATTTAATTATATCACGGGACTAGATTTTGAAAAAAGGTTGTGCTATAATTGGGGTAAATAAATAAAGAGAGGTAATTTTCTAATGAAAAAAGTCAAAATAAGTTGTGGAAATATCGCTCATTCTGCGAATAAGTTTTCCACTAATAAACGCGTGCTGGGGGGGGGGTAATTTAAACCGATTAAAGCAACCGGGGATTTTGGCAACCACTTTGGCTGCTATTTTTGCGCTCGGGATTTTGGGTTACCACGCAGATAATGCGCATGCCGGTTCCATCACTGTCACCATCAACGATAACTCTGCAGACTTAAATCTAGTAGCGGCAGAAGGCGGCATTGCCTATGGCGAGTCTGATACAGCCAGCTTCTCGGTGTCTACCACTAGCTCTGGTGGATACACTACTACGATAGCTGGAGGAAATAGTGATGGCAGACTCACCGGTACAGACAGTAGTAACTACTTCTCGCCGATAGCTACTGCCATTACCTCTCCCGCAGATTTCAATAATGGCACTTGGGGCTTTAAGCCGAGTACTTATAACAGTGCCAGCAACACTAGCTACCAGCCGGTGGCGACTAGCAGTAATGTAGCGACGATAGACGTAACCAACTCGGCTACGACGGGGAATTATACTCTAAGTGTGGCGGCGAAGACAGATACGAATACCGCAGCAGATACGTATTCTTATAACTTCGTAGTAGCAGCTATTACTAATTCTATAGATTACGATATAGTATATACAGATGCTAGCTTCCCCACCAGGACGATTGGCTCTACTACTGGCTCTACCGTAACACTTTCAAACGAAGTACCCACAAAAACCGGCTACGTATTTAAAGGATGGTGTACTGCTTCTGTGGCTCTAAATGCTAGCTGCACTGGCACTACTTACCAGCCAGGAGCTACATATACACTAGACTCTGGCTCTAATAATGATTTGACTCTGTATGCGATATGGGCGGAGCCATGTGCGGGGCAGACCTATGTCATGCAAAATATCTCTAGCTGGAAGAGTTCGTTAACTCAGGGTGTTTCAGTGACTGCTTGTGATACTCGTGACGAAAGCTTATACAAAGTAGCAAAACTAGCAGATGGCAATGTCTGGATGCAGGATAATCTGGCATTAGGTAGTACTACACAAACTTATCGTCTTACGGATGCAGATACACATCTAGCTAGTGGAGCAACTTATGATTTGCCAAAATCATCAAACTCTACTACCTCTCCAGCTTGGGCAAACTCATATACTGCTAGCTATATTAACGCAGATTATAAGGATACTATATCCTCTGACGCTAAAGCCCAAGCTGGTGGCTGGAAGATAGGCGTATACTACAATTACTGCGCCGCTACGGCAGATACAATTTGCACAGATAGCACAGCTACAGAAGCTAACTTCGACATCTGTCCGAAAGGTTGGAAGATGCCGTCTGGTGGCTCTAGCGGAAATTACCAGACCTTATACAATAATTCTAATTATAATAGCTATGATAAATACCGCGATGCCCTCCATCTGCCCCTCTCCGGCCGCTTCCGCTTCGGCTCGCCGTACAATCAGGGTAGCGACGGCTACTGGTGGTCTACTACTGCGAACGGTGGTACGGATCGCTACCGCCTCAGCGTCGATACCTCGGATATCTTCCCCGCCTATCTCAACGATCGCAGCTTCGGGTTTACTATTCGGTGTATTAGCCAGTAGTTGCACCTGTGCGTCTAGCAACCGCGTCCGCCGCCCCAATGACGATTAAGAATAAAGGACCACTAAACCTCGAGGGGTTAGTGGTCCTTATTTTTATTTAAAAAGTTGGCGTGAGTGATCCGTACTTATTCATTATTCAACGAAAGTCTCAATATGCCATCGTTATAATGATAAGACACCAAAGCTTCACCCTCATTAGTGACTACTGGGCATTTGATATAGGAGCTATCACCAGCGCCGTCAGCGGAACATTCTCCGAGTTTAAACACTGTAGTTGTTTCGCTCGCGCTTATCTCATCTCCGAGAATCAATGTAAGTACTCCTCCCGCCGTATCCTCATCATCTGCTTCCGCTTCCGCGATAGCTGCCTCTAGTTCTGTGATTTTAGTGTCTTTCTCGTCTATGGTAGTTTCTAGATCGGTAATTTGCCCGGACTTTTGGCTAGAGTCCATTAATCCATAAACGCCTAAAGCTATGCCAGCAGCAGCCAAAACGGCACAAATAATAGTAGTAACTATAAGCCACATTGGGGCTTTGCGAATTACAGCTGGCTGAGCCTGCGGCGAGTTATAAACGTCTTGAAGATTATTATCCATAAAAATCCTTCTTTAAATTATCTTAATTATAACACAAACATAATCAAGATAGATAAAAGATTTACACTGCCGCTTCTACCGCAGCCCAAGTCGCATCTTCATTGTCCGCCGGAATAGTGACAGATACTTGCGAGCCGTCATGCAGATGAAAATAAGTCACCGAAGCGTAGAGGATTTGGTATTCTTTCCCTGCCACTTCTACAAAATATTTATCGTCGTGATGAGTTAGGCTGCCAATCACATTCTTGCGTGCTACCGGCCCAATTTGCTTGTACAGGAACTTCCCGTCGTCAGTAATAGTCAACTTCAAGATATCGCCCTCTACTAGCTTTGACTTAGAAGCATAGTTGGCTGGAACTGGATAATTCTTGCCGTCTGGCCCGATCATAATCTGCCCATCAAAGATACCCTCGATCACTTTGCCTTCTGGTCCAGACACCACAGTCTCGCGCGGCATCGTAATAGTATCGCCATCGCCTAGAATCGAAATCAAAAGCTCTTTTGCTGCCGATAAATTAGTCTCTGCCTCACTTAGCAGTCCCCGTAATCTTTTTATTTGTTTTTCTGGTATATCAGACATACCTCGCATTTCCCGTCTATATAATACTACTATTATAATATACCTCTCCGCCCATAAAGTCAAGGACGTTTTTCAAAATCCTAGCAAAGTTTTCCACCTAAAAAACATCGGTAGCGTGTAAAATGTTGTAAAAATTACATTTAATACATAACCATTTTATCACCAAATCCCACCTCTGTAGCACCATATATTATATATACTTACCAACCCCCTATTCGGCCTTATATAGCCCTGTGTGTTTAGTCCCGTTATAGATCATGGTCGGGATACCTTTGACCTTAATTTGGTTTTCTACGATTTCTCGGTTCATCCGCATTTCTTCAGTAATATTTTCCGACGAGGCCGTCTCACGTATTTCTCTCACGTCAGCTTTGTCCACCCCCTCATCCTTTAGCCAGCCTTCTAGCTTAGCCGTAGCCTCTTCTTTAGAATAATCCTCGTTAAACGCATCCAGGTATTTAATCCCGTCATGGTTCTTGCCAGTAAAGATCCGATCAAGTATTTTTATCGCTAGCCCTGGCTGGTATTCCTCTGCCGCTAGCAAATACCGCACTACTGTTTCCGAATTCTTAAACTTATAATTCCCATCCGCATCCTGGATCGCAAACGGCACTATCCGTACATCATAATTCTCAAAGAATCCTGAATTTTTCTGTGTCACATACGAATTCATACATACCACGCATCCCGGATCCAAAATATCTAGCGCCAGCGGCTTCCCTGCATCTTCCTTAGCGCTCCCAGTTGTGATATAACTCAGATCATAATCCTCGGCCTTATATTCTCTAAACTTATCCGGAATCGCCTCAAAGATCTCCCCCCACTCCTCAAACCATCGCCCCGTAGACTCTAGCACATTGGTCGGCTCGCTCTCGTCAATAGAGCACATCTCTGCCCCGAGTGAGCAGGCCGAAGGCTTCGTCACGTTGCAGCTCCCCAGTGCCCAGAGCGCCAGTAGCGATTTAATCGACGTCAAAATCGCCCACACTACAATAATTACAAACACCACCGCCAGCACTTCAATCAAAAGAGACAAAGGCTTCAGCCACTTCGGATGCTTAATCACTACACGAGACAGTAAAGAATTTTTTACATCTTCCTTAAATCCCGTCTCACACTTTTGTAGGCGCACCTTCTTCCCTAGACACCCCGCTGATTTTTTTAAAATTTTGACGTATTTTTTCCAGACTGCAGGCTTAAAAAACGACACGATCGCCGCAAATACTCCCACGAATGCCAAAATAATAAACGCAGCTATACAGACCATAATAAAACTATTCTATCATAAAACAGAATCTAATACCAGAACTCTTTTGGTAGCTTATCTGCGATTCGCTTATGGAACTCCCAGTCAAATCCATCTAATCTCTTTGGCTTCTTTTCCTTAAAATAGGTCTTGCGGATATACTCAGCCGTCATCACCTTGCCCGGGATTAGACGATATTTTTTACGGAAATTCAAGCTTCGCCCATATCCCTCCGGCGGCAGCACTGCCATCGGTAGAAAATCACAATTAATCTCTGGATCAGATAGTAGCCGGAGCGCCAGCATCGACATCGTTGGGATAATATCTTCCTTCTTATCATAGCAGGCCTTATTTAGAAACACTGTTGCTTGCCGCGTAGCAGACGGCGCCACAAATATCACCCCACCATTCTTTACCGCCGCGTCAGACAAATCTGTATATCGGTCACGGAACTCCCGTTTCAAGCGATTCCCCGCCTCGTAGCGCACGGTCTTTTCTACTAAATTCATCTTTTGCCAAGTCGAAGGTGTAATTGTCGGCGTCAGGACTATTCCTAGTCGCTCTATCCGATCGGAATTCGGCGCCAAAGCTTCGTACCACGGCAAATTCACTGGAAAATACATCGGCTTGTCGCCCATGATGTCGATTTTCATGGTCAAAATCCGCGCAATCTCACCCAGCGACGGATGATTAAACCCTACCACCAGCCCCCGCTCGCTATCTTTCGGCATCCCAGCATAGTCCCCTGGTGTGAGCTTAGATAGAGTCTTTACCAGTTTCTGCCGCGCGGCCATGTTGTGTTTCTTTCCGTCGGACTTTGGCCCGGTAGTCCTAAAGAAATAGTTAATCGCCGTATTGCAGGCTTTACCTACTGGCACCATTTCTTTGCGCAAATCCTCCGACCCGATAGACGAGAGTAGCGAGTAATTCTCGTATTTGATCTTGCTGATCACCTCCTCGGCCGAGAGACTCTTCAATTGCTTATCACTAAAAGTTTTTTTCTTTCCCATAAAACTATTATAGCAAAATCTCCCAAAATGTGGTAAAATAAATGTATATTGGGCTGTCGCCAAGTGGTAAGGCACTGGATTCTGGCTCCAGCATGCGTAGGTTCGAATCCTACCAGCCCAGCCAAGTTAAAAAGATAGCCCGTAGGGCTATATTTTTAACTTGATTGATTTTGGAAGGATGAGAACCGTAGGTTCGGACGCCGTAGGAGATGAGCGAAAAACTCAAATTTATTTGAGTTTTTCCGAGGCGACGCCCGGC
>JAZRPP010000040.1:0-25725 GCA_045649285.1 Candidatus Nanosyncoccus sp.
GGCGATTTAAAGAAGGTGATGGAGGGGGTCAAGACGCGGGGAATTTATGGTGAGGTGCAGCTGGGGGCAATTATAGAGGACACTTTGAACAAAACCCAGTACGAAGAAAATATCGCTACCAAGGCGCGGTCGAATGACCGTGTGGAGTTCGCGGTAAAGATGCCGGGGAAGGAAACGGATGTGTATTTACCGATTGACTCGAAGTTCCCGGTAGAGAATTACTCGCGGCTAATCGCGGCATATGAGAATGGTGACAAGGAAGGAATACTGGCCTCGCAGAAGGCCTTGACGGCGGATGTCAAAGCGCAGGCCAAGAAGATTTCGACCAAATATCTGGATCCGCCGAAGACCACGGATTTTGGGATTATGTTTGTGCCGACGGAGAGCTTGTATGCGGAGATTATCCGGATCCCGGGGCTATCTGATGAGGTGCGGCAGAAGTTTAATATTACCATTGCTTCGCCGTCTACACTCCCGGTGATGCTGTCTGGGCTTCTAATGGGCTTTAGGACAGTGGCGATCGAGAAGCGCTCGGCCGAGGTCTGGGCTACGCTCGGTGCGGTTAAGACGCAGTTTGGCAAGTTTGGTGACCTACTGGAAGGGGTGCAGAAAAAGCTACAAGAATCAGCTAATAAAATCGAGAGCGCCAAGACTACATCACGGCAAATTGAGCGTAAATTAAAGGATGTAGAGGAACTACCGGCGAGCGAGTCGGTGAAGCTGATTGGAGAAATATGATAAAAAGGGTTCTGCTAGTTGATTTACTGATGTTTTGCAAGGAGGGGGCATAATGAAGATCGCAGTACTCGGCGCGGGGGCTTTTGGTACGGCGCTAGGTGGGATTTTGGCGGCAAATGGATATGATATTGATTATTATGATTCGAAATTAGAAAAAGAAGTCCTAAGTGATAATTTAGCTACGGCAGAATATATCGTTCTATGCGTACCGTCGAAGGTGGTGCCATTTTTGCTACCTCATGTAAGAAAGGATAAGCCGATGATCGTAGCGACAAAGGGGCTTCTGACGGATGATTGTTTTGCGGATTTTGAAGATTGGATGGTGCTATCCGGGCCGGGATTTGCAGGTGAGATCAAAGATAAGAAAAAAACTTATTTCACAATAACTGATGAGCGGATTAAAACTTTACTAGATGCGGATTACGTTGAGTTTGATGAGACTAACGACCAAAAGGGCGTACTAATGTGCGGGGCGCTCAAAAATGTCTATGCAATGCTCGCTGGATATAAGAGGATCGAGCCGGGTAGTAAAGAAAATAAAGAATTCTTGAAAGCGGCGGCCCTAGAAATGAAAAAATTATTGGAAACAAATGCCGCTGACGCAAAAACAGTGGATTTAGAATGTGGCATAGGCGATTTGAAGTTGACTTGTGCACCAGAATCGAGGAATTATACTTTTGGATATAAACTGAGTCATGATGCGAATTACGTGCCGGATTATACGGTTGAGGGGATTTCGGCGATTAAAAGAATTAAACGCGGCGATATTGAGGTGCCTGAAGATTTGCCGCTTTTGAAGGAGGTTTTAGACATAATATGGCAAAAAGATTAAATGAAAATCAAAAACGAGCAGTAGAATATTTATCGGGGCCGCTGCTGGTCCTCGCGGGGCCAGGGACGGGTAAGACTCAGCTTTTGTCAGAAAAAGTAGCGTATATTCTAAAAAATACCGATACTAATCCAGAGAATATCCTTTGTATGACTTTTACGGAGACAGGGGCGCAAAATATGCGGGAGCGATTAAAACAGATAATCGGCCAGGCGGGAGGTAAGGTAAAAATTGCGACTTATCATGCGTTTGGTTCGGATATTTTGGCAGAATACCGAAACTATGCTGAGGACTATGACCGGGTGCTAGATGCGAGCATTGATGAGGTGACGCAATACAAAATTGTAAAAAAGATCCAAGACGATTTGCCGGGCAAGGATATCCTAAGGAAGGATAAAGTACGAGATATCGTGGCGGTGATTTCGGCGGCTAAGTCGGCGGGGTTATCGGCAGAAGATTTGGCCAAGATTGCTGAGATTAATATGGCTGATTCTAAGGTACTGTCGGAGCAGATTTCGCCGCTACTAAAGAATATAGTGCCAAGGAAATTTGCTGAGTCATATAACAATGCCTATGCGCCGATTTATGAGATACTTAAAAACTATACTGAGGCGGAATTAATTGTGGGGAACATTGAGCGCTCGATTGGGGTATTGGCGCGGGATTTGAAAGAGGCAATTTTGACAGCAGAGACGGAAGAGAAAATTAAGCCTCTAAGTGGCTGGAAGGATAAATATTTTGAAAAGGATGCGCGGGGAAATTATCGCTTAAAAGACCGAGTGGCAAATCTGAAACTAGCCAGCGCGGCGGGGATAATGAAAAAATATGATAGATACTTACAAGAAAACGGATTGTATGATTTTGATGACATGATCCAGGAGGCGATAAAAATCTTAAGGGACAACGCGGGGTTCCGGGCGACTCTCTCTGAACGATATCAGTTTGTAATGCTAGATGAGTTCCAGGATACGAATCCAGCACAGTTTGCGATTATCAAGGAATTGACTGACTATGAGAATCCTCAGATCATGGCGGTGGGGGATGATGACCAGGCGATTTACGAATTTCAGGGGGCGTTGGCGACAAATTTGACGGATTTTCAGTCGTATTATGGCGCAGAGGTGATAGCACTGACGGAAAATTACCGGAGTACACAGGAGATTTTGGATTTTTCGCGTGAGGTGATAGCGCAGGCGCCAGATAGGTTCGCCGATAAGGAGCTGACGGCACATAAGCCCGGTCCAAAGAGCTCGCAGATTTATCGGTATGAGTTCTTGTCGTCGGATATGGAATATAGTTTTGTGGCTGGAAAAATCGCGGAGCTAATAAAAAAAGGTGTGCCGCAGAGTGAAATTGCGGTGATCTCTTACAAACATAAGTATTTTATGCCACTCTTGCCATATTTGAAGGCCTATCCGGAGATTAATATTGCCTACGAGAAGCGGGATGACCTACTAGAAGATGAAAAGATCCATCAGGTTCTAACTATGGCTGAGTATATTTATGAACTGGCCAACGAAAAGCGGGTGGATACTTCGGTGCTGGAGATTTTGGGATATCCGTTTTGGCGGCTACCGATCGTGGAAGTATTGAAATTAGTGGAAGCGGCGCGGCGAAATAAACATTCTGGATTTGAAGAAATAAGCAATTCAAAGATTCCTGAAATTTCCGAGATTGGCGAATTTTTGGCGGCGATGAGTGTAAACTCTTTTACGGAGCCGCTGGAATTATGGCTAGATCAATTAATCGGAGCAACAGAAGTAAAAATCCAAAGCGAAGCGGGTGAAAAGATTTACCAGTCGCCGTTTCTCAAATATTATACTAGTGGTGACTACGAGGCGTTTAGTCTATATGAAAATTTGGCGATACTAAAGGGTAAGATTAAGAAGCATTTTGGGGAGCGGCCGCTCCGGCTGGCAGATTTAATCGAAATGGTACGAGATTACAAAGAAGCAGAGATGATGCTGACCGCTAAAAGTCCATATCGTGATGCCGACGAGGCGGTACAGGTGATTTCGGCACATAGTGCCAAGGGGCTGGAATTTCGGTACGTGTTTATTATTGCGACGGATCATACGGCCTGGGGCAAGGGCAAAGGAAATAATAATCTGCTGAGTCTGCCTAAGAATTTGATGCAGATTCGCCATACCGGGACGACGGATGGAGAAAAGTTGAGGATTCTCTATGTTTCTCTAACACGGGCCAAGGAATGCCTTTATATTACTAATTCTCTCAAAGATTTTAACGGTAAATCGCCAGAAAGGCTGGAATATTTGCAAGAATATAGTGAAGGCGAGGAGGTAATTTCTCCGTTTTTGCCGACCAAGAAGGTAAAGACGGAATACGAATTCAAGAAGGGGGAGAGTTTGATAGAGGGGGTAAAACACTGGTTGCTCCCCTACGTTAGCCTATCGCCGGATATGCGGGCGATTTATAAGGAGCGCGTAGGAAATTACCGGATGAGTGCGTCGAGTTTGACGTCCTTTATCGACATAGTCTATGCGGGGCCACAGGAATTCTTCAAAAATTATTTGCTAAAGGCACCGAGAGAGCCAGAGACGGAAGCACTTGTATTTGGGATTTTGGTACATGCGGTGTTTGAGGCGGTAACTAATAAAGGCCTAAGCGATGAGGCGGCTCTCCAAATGTTTGTGGAAGAACTAGACAAACGGGATCTAACGGAAGATATAAAGGCCAAAATTCGTGAGAAGGGGCTGGAGGATTTGAAGGTTTCACTAGTGGCGTTTGGGGAGACTTTGCGCTCGGGGCGAGCGGAGGTAAATTTGGGCCCAGAAAAGCTTGTGATAGACGGTGTACCGGTGACAGGCAAAATTGACCATATTGTGATCAATGAGGATGCTAAAGAAATTGAAGTTTATGATTATAAAACTGGTGGATATCATAAAGAAAAGTGGCAGTCACATGCGACGCTATATAAATATATGCTGCAGCTTGGGTTCTATAAATTACTATTAAACAATTCGCTGAAATATAGAAATTATAAAATTCGGCGGGCACACATTTTGTTCGTGATACCGGATAAAGACGGTGAAGTATATGATAAAGTTTATGAATATAATGAAGAGGATGAGGCAGAGCTTGTAAAATTAATGAAGAGCGTTTATGAGAAAATCATCTCGCTTGAATTCATAGAAGATCCAGAAATCTTTATCGCAGCGGATGACAGAAAGAATATTAAAAATATTAAGGAATTTGTAGCAAAGCTAATTAACTGCGAAAAATAAGATAGGTATTTTCTTCACAAGACTTAACGCTTATGTAATTTTTACAAAATCCGTCAGGTGTATAAGTGTCTTAAAATCCGGACACTTTCCACACTGGGATTTTAGTAAAAATTACGCGCGATAAATCTGAAAATTGTTCAGAAAATACCTATTCTTATTTTTCGCGACTTAGTGCTTCTTTTCCTTCACTTCGTTGCGGCCGAGGGATTTCTTGGTCTCGGTGAAGAGGACATGCTTCCGAAGTCTCGGATCATACTTGCGAAGTGTCAACTTATCTGGGGTATTCATAGTATTCTTTTTGGTGTAATACGCACGAATGCCAGACTCTTCAGACACTAGCCCTACTAACTTTCTCTTTGTATTATTCTTCTTTGCCATAATTATCTATAAGTTTATCATAAAACGTAAAAAAAGGCAAGGATATTCCTTGCCTAACTAGAAATGATTAGAAGAAGCTCATTTTGGTCCTGAATAGGTTACCATTGAAATACTCATCCACTTTGCTAATGGTGCCGCTATTATCATCGCCTATGCGATGGCCGCGCTCCACTATTGATTGAATTTTGGCTGCTGCTTCTGCGTAGCCTTCCTTTGTTGGTGGGATATCCCAACTTTCTCTAGTGTCTTCATCTCGAACAATCAATCATTTCACCCCCTTACAAAAAGTACTAACAAAAAGTTACTAGATTATTTTAACATAAAAAGGCGAAAAAATAAAGATGCTAGAAGTTTATGATTTTTCTAACCGGTATTCCATATCACGCAAGATATTCATGAAGTAGATGAAGCTCTCGTATGGTGAAGCATAGGCAGAGAAGTAGGCATGGACGTCGCCGTCGTTCCAGTATTTAGTACACATGGAGTAGGGGTGGTCGGAAGTAGTGAGAAAACGCCAGGCGGAAATTAAATCGTCATCTTTGGTAGCGAGGACTGGCTCGCGGAGGGCGTAGAGATCATCCTCGGCGGTGTTTTGCATGGGGTTAGAGAGCCAAGCGGAGAGATCGCGCTCGGTGTCGGCCCAGGTGACGGTCTCGGGCATGGAAATTTCGTCGACAGGTTTTTCATAGTCGCAAGCTTCAGAGAGAGTTAGGAATTTATTGTCATACTCAGAAAGCCAACTAGAGATTAGCTTATCCATAAAATTAAAGATACCAGTATCGCGCCATTGATGCTCGCCAAAAGTCTCAAAATCCATGAAGAGGTTGATTAAATTGCCGCGGAGACATTCATGATTAATCCATTCTTGGTATTTAGGCACCGTAAGTGGCCACTCTTTCCATTTGCGATCGCTAAAACGAAAAGCAATGTCATCAGATAGACGGTAATTTTTGAGTAATAATTTGAGATTTTTGCAACCATAAGGACGATAGACATGGCCAGGACTACGCCAACCAAGGATTTTATCCCAGCCTTCGGCGAGAATGCCTTTGTAATTACGGCTTTCAGCCCACTCGGCTAGGCTATCATTGTAGCTGAGCTCGGTGTTGCGAAAAACCTGCGGAGTAACATTGAATAATTGTTTAATTTTCTGAGCATGGAAATCTACTTGGGCCTCAAATTCGTCGAGATTGTAGAAATAAGCTAGGGAATGATAATAAGTCTCGCCGACGATCTCGACTCGGCCAGTGCCAACTAGATACTTGATTTGCTCGATGAGCTCTGGGGCCCATTTTTCGGCTTGCTCTAGCCAGGTGCCGGTGATGGAAAGGGAAAATTTGAAACCTTTGTGCTTTTTGATGTTCTTTTCTAAAAGAGCTAACATGGGGCGGTAGGATTTTTCGGTGACTTTTTTGAAGATGCGCTCGTTGGACTCGCGGGAATCGTAGGGGCTATGGAAATAATTGGTGTCGTTTGCGACGTCAAAAATAGGATACTCGCGATAGCGAAGTGGTTGATGGATGTGTAGATATAGACAGATTGCGCGCACCTATTTGCTCCTTTTCTTTGATTTATTATAAACCTTAAGGCATTTTTTCGCAACTTTGTCCCAGGAGATTTGATTGTATTCTTTTTTGATATTTGTCTGTAAAGTCCGAGCGAGAGCGGGGTGGGTAGCTACGGCGAGGATTTCGTCGGCGAGCTTTTGTTTGTCCCAAAAATCGTATTTGAGGGCAGACCAGATAATCTCGGAAACGCCAGACTGGTGGGTGAGAATCAAAACATCACCGTGATGAGCAGCTTCGAGAGCGGTGAGGCCAAAAGGCTCAGAGACAGAACTCATGACAAAAATGTCAGAAAGGGAATAAACATCACGGAGCCTGGAGCCGCGGATAAAGCCGGTAAAGATGACGTTCTTAGCGATACCGTAACGAGCAGACATAGCGACGAGCTGATCTCTTTCTTCGCCGTCGCCAGCAAAAATGAAAATTAGTTTGGGATTTTTTTCGATAGTAAGGCGAGCGGCCTCCATGAGGCCGGGCAAACCCTTTTGCATGGTAAAACGGCCGACGGTAGAGACGATGGTGTAACCTTTTTCTTTTAAGGATTTAACATATTTATAGGCGGTAGCATCGTAGGTATAGTCAGAATTAAAGTAGCTTTCGTCGAGGGAATTGTAAACGACATCGATTTTTTTAAGTGGTATATTATATTTGTCGTGGATGATTTTCTTGGTGGCATTAGAAACGGCAATGACGCGGTCGGCAGACATGAGGCCATTATACTCGATCTCGTGGATAATTGGGTTGCCAGAATGCATACCGGCACGGTCAAACTCGGTGGCATGGACATGGGCAATCAAAGGTACATTGCCTTCCTTTTTGGCAATCATGCCGGCTTCTAGAGTGAGCCAGTCGTGAGCGTGGACAAAGTCAGGATGATGGTCTTTGAGGTAATTCTTGATATATTCGCCATAAGCATACTGAATGTCGCGGATGGAAAACTGGCCGTTGCCGATGATTTTGTTGTCTAGGTGAAGATTATCGTAGGCGCCGCCGCCATAGCGAAATAGCGGGTCGAGATCGGTAACGTTGAGAATCTGCATAAAACCAGTATTAGGATGCTTAGCGGTGTAGGGCAAAACAAAGTCTATGTCGGCGCCTTGCCTTGCGAGAGCACGAGTGAGGTTAAGGCAGGCTACGCCAAGACCCCCACTATTGTGAGGTGGAAGTTCCCAGCCTAACATAAGTATTTTCATCTATTCTATTTTATCACATTTTGTGCTAAAATAGAAGAGGTACTTTGTAGGGGTGTAGCTCAGTTGGTAGAGCAGTGGTCTCCAAAACCATGTGTCGTGGGTTCAAGTCCTGCCACCCCTGCCATAGGCTTAAACTTTTCTTTTTAAAGAAAAGTTTAGCAAAAGAAATTAGTAAGGAACAAAAAACGGAAGTGAATTCCGATTTTTTGTTCTGATTAAAAACCACCCCGTTGGGGGTGGCTCAAAGTGGAAGACAATTGTGGTTAGGCGGTTTTGAATAGTCCGTCGAGAGGGCGCTTTGAGCGATCCTGGACGGCCTTGGGGGAGGCGCGCCAGATATCTCGCCTCAGATTGAGCAGGATTAAGGTCATCCTGACCAGCTCATCCTGATTGGTGAGAGATAAGATCGTGTCCTCTTCTTCTTTGTATAAATTCGCAAATAGATTAAGTGAACTTCTCAAATCACACTCGCAGCTCTTATAATGAGAGCCTATTGTGCGCTCCAGGTAGACATCGATTCTAGCAAAACAGCGTACCTTCATCGCGTTAACGATTTTTTGGAGTTCTACTCCGTCGACGTAATCACGTTTGATAGAGAAGACTTCTTTCGTTTCGCCCATAGTAGCTAAGCGAGTAAGATAAGCCAGGCAACAATCATCGTATACTTCCTCGGTTAGAGCTTTGGGGAAATTGATGGCTTTGTCGCCATATTCGCTTAACAGCTTAATGGCATAATGCGACTTCAGATCTTCGTGGCGCTTACTTTTGGGATCTTCTACCCTGATGGAGTAAGCTTTGGGGTATTCGCCCGTGTAGGGGTCAACCCAATCAAAAAACAATCTCGAAACACTTGTCTTCATAAAAAGAACCTCCCTATTTTTGCATGAAACAACAATGGAACTTCTTTATTATATCACCTTTTACTATAAAAAGCAAATAGATAAGTGCATGATATGGAAAATAATTCATTTTTTGCTAAATGTATGTTATACTATAAACAATATGGAAGGTAATAATACGATTAAACCGAGAGCGCTGTTATTGTTCGGGGCGCCATGCAGTGGGAAAACGACTTTTGGCGAAAAATTTGCAGAAAGATTTAAGTTAGCCTACATAGACTTAGATGAGCTAGCAGAAAATAACAATTTTTCGCGAGAAAATATTTTAGTAATTGTCGAGCAACTTTTAAAAACTCGGCAAACTTTAGTCCTAGAGGGCGGAGTAAAGACCGAAAAAGACCGGATAGAGCTACGCAACTTAGTCCGTAATTCTGGATATGATCCAGCTTTGATTTGGATTCAGACAGACGTGGCGACGATTCGGACCAGATTAAAGAACAAATTGCGTTCAGTTAAAAAAGCCAAAGAATATTATGATACAGAAATAGAAAAGATTGAGGCGCCAAGTGAGACTGAGCATGCAATTATTCTTTCGGGTAAGCATACTTTTGATACTCAGGCCAAGCATGTAATTACCGGCCTGGCTGGTTTGACCGAAAAAGAAAACAAAAAGAAAAGAAAAATCTCACTCTAGATAGATGATTTTGGAAGACAAAGAATTCGGGGAGATTATTGTGCGTAAATCTCCACTCTCTAGAGGTGTAAAATTCTCGGTGTCGACTTCGGGGAGACTGGCGATGAGTGTACCTGCGGGGACGTCGGATTTTTTGGTGAAAAGATTTTTGAAACGTAATCGCGAGGCGATTAGAGAGAAGTTGCCAATTAAAGACCCGGCAGAGCAGAGAGCGCGAGATTATCAAAAAAAGGTTTTACAGAAAAAGGCGCGGGAATATTTACCATATCGTTTGGATTTTTTTGCTAAGAAATTTGGTTATACTTATAATAAATGTAGGCTGACTCACGCGAATACTAGATGGGGGAGTTGCTCATCGAGGAAGACGATTTCTTTAAACATCGGATTAATGCAGGTGCCGGAGGAGCTAAGGGATTACGTGATTTTGCATGAGTTGGCGCATCTAAATCATATGGATCATTCAAAAGATTTTTGGACAGAAGTAGGGCAGCATGACCCAAAATACAAAATTCATGAGAAAAAACTTAAACATTTTTCGCCGGGTTTATAATTCTTGTGCTATAATGGGGGAAAAGGAGGTGTGAGGTGAAGCTAAAAAAGCGGCTTGACGAGAGGGTTATATTTACTGTCTTTGCGATTTTGGTTTTTGCAGTATATCTTGTGGTGGGTTTGCATCCGGCGGAAGCGAGCGACTACGAGGTCAATTCGCATCTCGAAATTCCAGGAATTGGATTAGAGGCAGACGTAACGAGGCTGGCTAAAAATGGTAGCGGGCTAGATACCCCAGAACAAATCGTAGGCAGCTATAGTGAAAAAGAAAATAAAACTCTACTAATCGGGCACTCGACGACAGTATTTGATAGTTTGGACGAGGTTAAGCTGGGGCAGACTATTATATATGGTGACAAAAATTACCGTGTGGCAGGAATTCGGGTAGTAAAGAAAGATTTGATTTCGATGAAAGAGATCTTAAGTAGTGAAGAAAAGGACACGATTGTCTTAATGACTTGTGCGGGGACGTTGTTAGATGGCGGTGATGCGACACATCGGTTGATTATTACTGCTTCTGCAGTTTAATGGCAAAACCGCCGCCCGGAGCTAAGTAAAGATCAAGTGAATCTAGGTGGCCGATTTTGCGGCGAGTAATGTCGATACCGTAAGGATTGTCGCGGAAATGTGCGTCCTCGGAGTCACAGTAGATTTCGGCAGCGTAAACGCCTTCACCAAGAAAATCAAAATTGATGTGAAGATGGCGGGGGGAATCGTCGGTGACGCCAGCTAGATACCAATCTTCATTATCTCGATTTTTTCTAGCCACGGCGTAATATTCACCGATTTCACCAGCCAAAGGAACGGTCTTTTCGAAATTTAGCGGGACGTCGCGAATGAATTTAAAGGCTTCAGGAAATCTTTCTTCGTAGATAAAAGGGCGATCGGCGGCCATTTGCATACCAGAATAAATAGTGATGAAGTAGGCTAACTGGCGAGCCAGAGTAGTAGAAATCCGTTTGACATTATTGGTAATATCGAGGATGCCACTGGTATAATCCATGCCACCAGAAAGTAGTCGGGTGTAGGGAATAAAGCAAGCGTGCGAGGGCGAGAGAGCGCCACCTTCATATTCCTGGCCGCGAGCACCTTCGCGAGAGAGAAGATTGGGCCAGGTGCGCTCGATACCAGTACCTTTGATAGGCTCGTGGATGTCGAGACAGATATGCTTCCTCGCAGCTAGTTCTACGGTTTTTTGATAATGGTTGACACCAACTTGAGAATGGTGGAATTCACGGCGACCGTGGATGGTCATCTTGCTGCCTGCGTAGCCGGTTTTAATGTAATTAATTCCGCGGGAGGCATAATAATTATAGGCATCTTCTAGCTGGGCTTCGTAATTATCTACAAAACCAACTGTCTCGTGATGGCCGACAATTTCAATATTATGAGCCTTAGCGTATCTGGCGACGGCGTCCATATCAAAATCATTAGTCGCAACAGTGAACTTATTATTAATGCCGTTTTCGAGCCAGTTGCCTTCCCAGCCGTCATTCCAGCCTTCAATTAACAAGCCTGATATGCCGAGGCGGACGGCAGCATCAATATACTCCTTGGCATGATCAGTAGTGGCACCGTGGCGTTCGCCCGGAGCCCAAGTCCATTCGCCGACATACATGGCCCACCAAATGCCGATAAATTTGAGCGGCTGGACCCAGCTAAAATCGTAATACGGTGGGTTGTTTAAAGCGTAAATTAAGCGGTTGGTAGTTAGCTCGATGGCGGAATCGGCTAACATGATTAGCCGCCAAGGGGTATTAAAGGGGAGAGAGACATGAGCCTTGGTATGATCAGAAAGTGGAGTAATGTCGCTAGAGAGGACATTATTAGTATCTAGCTTGATGGTCATAGAGCCATAATTATAAAGCGCAGCCTCGTGGATACTGGCATAGAAACCATTAGGTGTGCGAAGGGTGAGCGGGGTGTGGACGGAAGTTTTGAGACTAGAGACAAAAGCTTTTTCGTAATTATATTCATAGCGGTCTGGTTCGTAGGCGGGTATTTTCCAGGCGGTAGAATTGAGGTCAAAATTAAATTCGGTTTGCTCTTCTTTAATAGTGATTTGACTGAATTTGGGCTGAGGTGGGATTTCATAGCGAAAGGCTACGCCATTATCAAAAACTCGGAAACGTAAAGTAAAAATGCGGTAAGGGGATTTTTTCTCGGTCAAGAAAAAGGTGGCCTCGGTGTAATTATTGGGAATATAGTGGTCCTCGCCCCACTGGAGCTCGATGATTTCTTTATGCTTTCTAGTTTGCTCGCGGACGAGCTGGAGGCTACCCTCCATTGGTGTCTCGCCGCAGATGAGGAGGCCAAGCCGGGAAGGTCTGACGATAGTTTTATCGTGGCGATAGATAGAATAAGTGACAATACCAGAAGTAAGGGAGAAATGGCAGCGAGTTTCGCCACTAGGCGAGAGGATGTCTTTTTCGTATTCGTCGCGCGTAAACCATTTTGCCCACTTAAACATACTTATATTATAGCATGCCTGTGGTATAATATATAATATATGGTGAGACAGAGGAAGTCTAGATTCAAAAGATTCTTGTTATTCTTTATTATTTTAGTTTTGGTAGGAGGTGGTGCTTTTGTGGGGTTTCGGTTTTTTACTAAAACTGGAATATTTAGGGTGCCGGGTGTAGTAAAATATGACGAGAGTTTGAACGAGACGGAATTAGCTACGCTTGGCGGGATTTTTACTGAGGAAGTAGATCTGGATAAAGACGTAGAGATTAGCGCGCGCGAGGTAGAAAATCTGGGAGATCTAGAGACTGGCGAATATCTAGTAGAAATAAATGTACCAGTGGCGGATTTCTATGAAACGCGGACAGATACAAGTGAATATGCTGAGGGGGAGTATGAATATATTCCTTTAGGTGAGCTAAATAATCAAGTAAAACTATTAAGTGCTGGTGGGGAGTATTATCTAGACACTTTGAACTCTGGGGCTAAGTTTCGGATTTTGAAATTTGACTCGGATAAATTTGAAGAAGAAATCAAGCCACTAGTGGAAGGGAGTTTTGCTAAGGAGTTCCCGACCAAGGATACAGTGCTGACTTTTGCGCAGACTGGAGTGACGGCTTTGTCTCGTGGCATGAATGAGAAATTTAAAAATGTAGGTGAGGATCCAAAGTATTTTACCAAAAATATTGGTGAGTTTTTGTCTAGTTTTGATCTGACGCATACTTCGAATGAATCTTCGTTTACAGATCTTGCTAATAAGGAGAACATTTGTAGTAACAAGAATTTTATGACGACTTTGACGGAGATTGGCCTAGATATAGTGGAGCTGACGGGGAATCATAACGAGGACTGCGGAGACGAAGCGGCTGAGGAAACGGTAGATATGTATGTAGAGAAGGGGATAAAGATGGTGGGCGGAGGCAAGACAGCGACAGAAGCGGCGGTGCCTTTAGAGATTAACGAGAAGGGCTCGAATATCACTTTCCTAGCCTACAACCTCTCGACTGGTGGGGCGACTTTGGATGAGACGCCGGGAGCAAATCAATACTACGAGGAGAATGCGCGAGAAGAGATCACCAAGGCCAAAGAGCGAGGTGATTTTGTGCTGGTAGACATCCAGTACTACGAATGTGCGGCTTATGCTTCGGAGGCAGAGGACACGACTTGTGACTATGCCAACTCGGCGGCGGGCGACCAGGTGGGGTTCTTCCGGAGTTTGATAGATATGGGAGCAGATATGGTGGTAGGGACAAGTGCACACCAGCCGCAGACTTTTGAAACTTATGGCGACGGAGTGATATATTATGGTCTGGGCAACCTTTTCTTTGATCAAGTCTGGTGGCCGGGGACGACGCGGAGCTTAGTATTGTCTCATTATTTCTATAATGGTAAATTATTACAGACTAAAATCGTACCGACAGTATATGATAGCAAAATGCAGACTGAAGTGATGGACGAGGAGTCGGCAAAAGTATTCTTGACGAGGTTAGTCAATGCCAGGCCGTAAGGGGAGCAGTAAGCGTGAGTCGCAGAAGTCATATAGTTGGCTGTTTTTGGTTGTGTTCTTTATTTTAGTAGCGATACTGACGGTTTCTTTGTATTATTTGTTTTTTAAAGGTGGGGGCGAGCAGCCGGAAATAAATATGGGGATGGAGACAAGTGCTGAGGAGATTACTTCTGTGCCTGAGGAGCCAAAGGTCCCGGCGATAGATTTGCAGCCGGCGGTAGACGAGTGGGTGAATTCGGTCAGGGGAGATAAAAGTGTCTTGATCTACGATCTAGAGCGAGATGAAAAGGCGGCAGAGTACAATACGACGGAAAACTACTCGATAGCATCGCTATATAAACTTTTTGTGGTATATGAGGGATACAGACGAGTGCAAAGTGGTGAGTGGGATGGAGCGGAGATGGCTGGCTCGACCGGCTACACTATTTCCAAGTGCTTGGATTTGGCGATTCGCGAGTCACACTCGATTTGTGCGGAGACTTTGTGGGCTAAAATAGGGCACGATGAGCTGGAGCAGATTATCGAGGATGATTTTGGGATTACGGATTCGGATATTTCGGAGCTGATTTCTAATGCAGAGGATATTACGAAGATAATGAAGATTTTTTACGAGCATAGGGATATTACGGATGAGACGCTAGTGGCGGCAATGAAAGATTCTTTCCTTAATCAGCCACCGACGACATATGTCTGGCGACAGGGGTTGCCGAGTGGGTTTAGTTCTGCTAATGTCTATAATAAAGTGGGGTGGGACTATAATGCGGATGGTGGATACTGGAACCTTTATCACGATGCGGCGATTATAGAATTTCCGGAGACTAATCGACACTTCATCGTAGTAGTAATGACAAATCATATTGATTTTAAAAACATCGTGAAGCTAGGTAGTGAGATAGAAAAGAAAATCCTGACAGAGAATGAGGCATAAAGCATGGACTTCACAGTTCGGACTTTATGCCTGATTTGAGAAACAAACACTCGTTTTATTTCTCACTTTGACATTTTTGTTGAAAGTGGGAAACGGTTGTGGTTGTTGGTGCCGATGGTAGTAGTGGTGTCGGTGAGGAGGAAGGTCTGAGAAGGCTCACCATCTAGATAGAGGGTGTAAGTCTCGCCGAGTTTAAAGGCGGGTAAGCCAGCGGTGATATTAGTAAAGGCCTTAGCGGAGGTATGCTCAAGGATAGTCTCATCGGCGGAGTTCTTAATTTCTATATTTGTACCAGCAGGCTGGTTGGCGGAGAAATAGATACTGACATTTAGTACCGAGCCGACACTACCTAGAGTCTCGGCCATGCCACTAGAGCCAACGGCAATTACGGTTCCGCCATTCATAATAATATTGGTACCAAAATCAATGGCGCTATTATTATCATTAGTGGGGCCATCTATAGCTAAGTAGCCGCCACTAATATAAATATAGCCATTACTATCAATACCATCACCCGCAGCATTGATATAAATATTGCCACCATTGAAGGCGAGGATACAATCCTCCTCGATATGCGAAGTGTTGGAAGCGCCACTGCCAGCGTTAAAACCATCGTCGATGGCTTTGACAGAAATATTGCCATCATTGACTACGACTACTCTAGATTCGATACCTTCGTGACTTTTGGTGATATTAATCGCGCCGCCGTTAATTATGAGCTTGTCGCTAGCATGGATACCGTCATCGGCGGCGGATAGTTCAAAACTTCCAGAATTGATCGTTAAATCATCTCGGCTAGAGATAGCGTTGGCGTATTTGGCGGTGATATCTAGGCTGCCTTCACCCTGGAAAGTAAGATCATTTCGCGAGTAGATAGTAGCCGTGACTTTGTCATCGTAATCGCTGGAGTATTCCGCGCCGTCTGAGAGATAATTGTTGCCGATAGTCTCGATGGCGAGCTCGTCTGCATTAATACTATAGATAGCTGGACCGGAAGAATTATGGATAGAAACATTGTCTAGAATGAGGCGGACGCAAATATTATTGCTATCAATAGTAATTTGCCCGTCTGCCAAAGTGCCGGTGAAATGATAAGTGCCGGATTTAGTAATAGTTAGAGACTCGGACAATTCAATATCAAAGGTAGGGTAGCGGCCCCAGTTTACATCCATCCTTTCGTCGGAGCGAGTAGCACTCATGATGTAATTTATATGGTTGGGGTCATCGAATTTTTGGTTGACAAAAATCCCAACGAAGATAAGTGTCGCCAAGAAAATAATACCAAAAACCAGGGCGAAGGAGGGGTGAAAGGTATAGAATCTGGTTTCGTAAGGTTTTTTGGGCTTTGGCATGTAGCCTCCTTAGAGTTCGTCGCCTACTACGGGATGTGAGAGCAAAACTTTGAGGTTGCAATTCTTGACGCGGATGGCATCGAGGAAATCTTTTTCTTTGATGCCGCCTTTGAGTTTAACATCATAGGTGAGCTTGTAGAGGCTGCCCATGTTCATGGTCTTCATTTTGACTAGCTCGGCCTTGCGAGTGTATTTGCTAAAGATATCGTCAAAGGCTTCTTCGTAGTCTAGGTCCTCGGGGACGACGATCTTTAAAACGCGCTGCTTCCGATCTGGCTCGAGGATAGGAGTGTAGGTAAAGAAGATAATAGCGATAATGGTAATCACAGTAATGACGATAGCAAATAAAACTTCGCCCATGCCGAGAGCTAGGCCAATCATCATGGCAGCAAAGACGCTGAGGAGATCCTTGGCATCGGCCTTGATGGAGCGAAAACGAATCAGAGAGAAAGCACCAAGGATAGCAATAGAAGTACCGAGGTTACCATTGATCATCATCATTACGGCCATGACTAGTAGAGGCAAAACCGCAAGAGTTACTAGGAACCCCTTAGAAGTGCGAGATGTCTTCATGTGAGTAATGGCGAGCACTACGCCGAGGACCAAAGCGACACCTGCGCAAATGAGTCCAGTAGTAATGGAAAGACCATTAGTAGTACTATCAAATATACTATTAAACATTTTTACCTTTCGTTACATATATATTATAATATATTTTGCTCTTTTAGTAACCCATAAACTTTACCAATTTTGGAAAATTGCTGAGGGAAGATTTTTTCTTCGGTTAATTTGTAGGAAAGCCAGAGGGGGAGGACACCGGCTGCTTTGATTTCCATGATGATATTGCGACCCGAATCAAAATATTTTTGGTCTTTGCGCATGCGATTAAATTTTAACTTTTCGGTGCGAAAACGCAGGTTTTCGTCGAAAGTCAGACGGAGATCATCTTTGCCGCGATAAGATTTGCGAATGTAGGAAACCATAATCTTGGGCTTCATATCGAGATGTTTAAGGAGATAATTAATCTCGCGGGCGATCTGGAGGTCGGTAGGATTCTCGATAGATTTACTAACTAGAGCTTCTAGATCTGCTTTGCCTTTAATTAGCTGGTCGTAATCTTTTTTGGTAATCATGACGCGGCGCTTGTAACCGAGATTATACTCTTGGTCGCGAAATTCATAGTCGATGCCGTTTTTGATGCCTTCGTAATCATTGTATTCTAAATCATCTTCGCCGCGGCGGAGCTTAGTCTTGATTTCGAGGAATACTCGGTCGTAGCCACCGTAGGAACGAGCGCGGATTTTATGTTTAAAATAGGGCTGGTCGATAGACTGAATGATAGTGTCAAAATTGTCGGTGTCAAAATAAATATTCATCACTTCGGAACGATGGTATTCGTCCTTGTTCATTCGATCTTTGATGGCACGAAGGATGGATTTTTTCTGTTTCTCTGTAATCAAGTACTTCTTCTCGATGCGATCAAAATTTTGCTTGATGTCCATAGTTATATTATAAGATATTTTAAGATTTTGTTAAGTAATCCATATTATAATAGTGGTATGAGAATATTATACGTAGAAGACGAAAAATTCCTAGCTGAGGCGGTGATACATCTTTTGAAAAAGGAGAAAATCGATGTAACCTACGCGGCGGACGGGGAAGAGGGGCTAGAATTAGCTTTGAAACCAGATTATGACGCTATAGTGCTAGATATCATGCTACCGAAATTATCAGGGCTGGAAATCCTGCAGACGGTGCGGGGGCGAGGGGTGAATACACCGGTGATTATGTTGTCGGCACTAAATGAAGTTGAAGACAAAATCAAGGGACTAGACTATGGGGCGGATGATTATCTGGCTAAGCCATTTAAGACGGCGGAGCTAATTGCTAGATTAAAAGCTCTGACTAGGCGGCCATCAGAGATTACGGCAGACATAGTAGAATATCATGATCTAAAATATAACCGGACGAATCGAACCCTAAACGGAGAAAGTTTGACAGACAAAGAGGCGGGGATTTTTGAAATGCTGATTAAAAATCCTGGCTCGGCGGTGACGAAGGAGCAAATCTTGACCCGAGTCTGGGGAAATGAGGCGGTATTTGATGAGAATTATGCTGAAGTATATATTTCATATTTACGAAAAAAGCTAAAAGGGCTCGGGTCGAAGGCCCAAATCAAAACAATTAGAGGATTAGGGTATAAATTAATATATGTTTAGGAAGTTGCGCAATAAACTGATTTGGATTAATCTAGGGATCACGTCGGTAGTGATCGTCCTGGTGTTTTCGACGATTTATATTACTTCTACGCGGTCGGCAGATATGCGGCCGAGTATGCCGGGGCAAGATAATTTTATCTTTACAGAAGAGATGGAAGATTTTTTCCGCAACACTATGGAGGAAGAGCGAGAGGCGGCGGCACGGGAATTACTCACGACTTTGATTATTTCAGGGCTTTTGATAGAGGTGGCGGTGGCTTTTATTTCGTATCTACTGGCAGATGAGGCGATTAAGCCGGTCAAGGAGGCATACGAGGCGCAGAAGATATTTATCGCTAATGCTTCGCACGAAATCAAAACACCGCTCGCGGCTATCTCGGCTAATCTAGAGGCGGCAGATATCAGTGGAAATAAATTTATTGATAATGTAGAACGAGAGACCGAGAAGCTGACGTCGCTGAATAACGAGCTGCTGGCCTTGGCGCGGACGGATGCTTTGTCTGAGATTAAAATAGAAGAGGTGGACCTAGGGCAGCTGGTGCGCGAGAATTTGAAAAGCCTAGAGCCAAAACTTGAAAAAATTGATTTTAAAACTAGAATTAAAACCGGCAAAATCAAGGTCAACACGGCAGATTTTATGCAAATTTTGGGGATTTTGATGGATAATGCAATTAAATATGCCGATAAGAAAATTAGCTTGACTTTGACCGCGCATGAGCTGGTGGTCTCAAATGATGGAGCGAAGATACGCGAGGAAGATTTGGTACATGTGTTTGATAGGTTCCATCAGACGGACAAAAGTAGTGAGGGAGTAGGGCTGGGGCTAGCTATTGCTAAGACCGCGGCCGAGCGAAATAAATGGAAACTGACGGCTGAGTCCGGGAGGCGGACGAGTTTTAGACTGATTTTTTAAAACTCTTGTGTTACAATAGTAGTAATGATTAAGATTTATAAATCTATTGGTACTGACGGCAAGATGCGCGCGATCGAAGAGATCGTGCAGGATTGCTGGATCGACTTAGTGGAGCCGACCGAGAAAGAAATCAAGCTAGTAGCAGAAAAGACCAAGGTGGATGCGGATTTGATTCGCAAAATGCTAGATGACGATGAGATCCCGCGCTTGGAATCGTCGGGGAACGCGACGATGGTAGTGATTGATGTGCCGACTAAGATTAGCGGCAAAAATAACCGCTACATGACAAATCCGATCGGGATCATCCAGACTACAAATAGATTTATGATTACGGTCTCCCCAAAGAATGCTAAAGTATTGGATGATTTCCGAGCTGATAAGGTTAAGAATTTTCGTACAGCCAAGAAGGTGCGGTTCCTTATCCAGATTCTAAATACGACGGCAGCTGAATATATTAAGATTCTGGACGGGGTCTATCGCGAGCTAGAGACGCGGGAGGCGGAGATGCAAAAGTCCACCAGTAATAAAGATTTAATTAAACTACTACGGACGGAAAAGACTTTGGTCTACTTTACTTCGTCTTTGAAGGAAAACCAGCTAGTACTAGAGCGGCTAGATAAGGGGATTATCTTTCCTCTGTTTGACGATGATAAGGAATTGTTGGAGGATGCGCAAATTGAATATCAGCAGGCTATCGATATGGCAGCGATTTACCGGGAAATCATCACTAGTATGTCTAATACCTATGCCACTATTACTTCGAATAACTTAAACAATACCATGAAATTCTTGGCTGGAATTACGATTGTGCTATCTATCCCGACGATGCTGTCTTCTTTCTTTGGGATGAATGTGACATTTGGCGAGTTTAGCAATGACCCACTGGCGGCATGGATCTTGCTGCTAGGGTCGATTTTGCTGGCGATACTAGTGGCAATAATTTTGAAAAAGAAAAATCTGCTTTAGCTTATTTTGAGATTATTAGATTGACTTTTTATGCTTAGTGTGGTATAATTAAGGTTTAGAGAATGGGGGGTGAACCTTACTTCTTAAAAGCTATAAAGGATGTGAAAGACTGGTTATGTGAAAGGTGGTGTAAGGATGAAGATTTTGGATGCGTTGCGGAGACTAATGAAGGGAGACAAGAAGGAAGATGAGATGGCTATCTTTGCATATGAGGGAGAGCTGCCTTATCTGAACGAGCACGAAATCGAGTGGCTGAATTATATTCTGGGGAATATCGTCGAGTACTATGCTCCACGAAACGGAGACGGGATGAGCCCTAGCTACTACAAGGACAACAAAATCACCATAGATTTGGGGAATACAATCGGCACAGAGCTCGAGGTGAGGTACTTGATGAACGGTAAATGGTATCCGGTCTACAGAAATGAGGAAGGATACAAGTATTACAAGGGGGCATGGTTCAGTTATGTCGAGGATCTATACATGAGAATAATCTGGGACATTGAGGCAAATTGCTCCGATTCTGAGGAATAATAATATCTTTTATAGCTCCAGGCGCCGCTAAATGCGGCGTTTTTTATGGCATTATGCTTGACTTTTTGAGCGATGTATGCTATAATGAGGGTAGTGGGGTGATCTTTATGAGAAAGATGCTAAATCTGAAGGGGGTAGATTTTATGAAGAAGATCTTAGTCAATACTGTTGGAGAGAAGGATGAGACTCATGTTAACCTCAGGAGGTTGGATAGTTATTTGACTGAAGAAGAGGAGAGATGGGTTTTAAATACTGCTCCGACGATTGTTGTAAATAACAATTTGGTAGCTGGCACGCCTGGTTGCAAGGAGTATGGTGACGATAGGATTCACATTTCAATGAAGGCTTCTGAGCCAGTAGTGGATTACTTAGTATGTAACCAGTGGGTAAGAGTTTTTAAGGTAGACAAGAGAGCAAAATGGCAGAGAGGAAGTTGGTGCGATTATCTAGCAAAGCTAGCAGTACAGCTGACGCATGAGAGAGACGCCATGGAGCGTCAAGGAATTCTGTAGTATAATAACTTCGCTAACAGCATCTTTCACCCCCTATATTAGTGCCGTCCAGGACGGCAGGTACGTACAAAGGCCCCGAAATGGGGCCTTATTTTTTTGGCATGTAGGAATGACATGGTTAAAATGCTTGACTTTTTACGCCTGTTATGCTATAATTAAGAGCAAGTAGAGGTAATGTACGTGCATTACCTTATTTTAATTAAAGGAGAAAAAATGTCGAGGAGTAGAAGACCAAGGCGTGGCGGTAGTAATGATAGCTTTTTAAGGACTATTATTGTGATTGTATTGATTGCGTTTTGTATTATGCTCGCTAGAACATCAAACCCAGGAGGCGGCCTTCCTGAGTCTAATATTGATGAATATGATGCTGCTTGTTTTGTAGTGGGGAATGTAGCTAATTCTCCAGTGCCCAATTTTTTGTCGGAAAAAAAGATTATAGAAGCAGTCTTTAATAATACCGAAAAAGGCGAAAAGCCAAATATTTGTATGTATTCTGCAGTTGAAAACCCTGAATCTATCGAGATTAGTAAGAAATTTTTATCAGAAAAAGGTCAAAATCAGTCGGCTATTAAAAGCCAAGCCGAGGATCTAGCACGTGGCATAAATGAGACAGCAAAAAGCTCACCAACTAGAGGTGGAGCTGATTATTTTGAAGCAATCATGCGTGCCGCTAGCTACTTAGAAGGGGTTGAGGCAGAAAAACCAATCATTATTGTCTGGGGGTCCGGACTTTCTGACACGGGAGTAGTCGATTTTGCTTTTGGCGGCTTACTAGGCAAGAACGACGACTACATAAAAAATAAATTAAGGCTTACCAATATTCGGGAAAATGGCTATTCTAATATAAGCCTAAAATGGTTAGCTGCTGGACAACCGATTGAGACCAATGAGCAGAAAGGGTTTTCTGCAAATTGGACAAATAAAGTGAGAAATATTTACGAAAGCGCTCTGGGTTATGTTGGTATTAAGCCAAATTATAAGTCTGTTGAAAGTAGCGAGGAATCAGTCGATACCGAGTATGCAGTGGCGCCAACTACGGTGCCTGGTGAACTAAAACCAGGTATCACTATCTCTCTGAATGAGCGAATTGCAAGGTTTGAACCAGATTTACCAACTCTCAAGAATTATGACGAGGTAAAGGAAAAGTTGACAGGATTTGCTAATGAATTTAATAATACTGATGGTATCAGCCTAAGAATTACCGGCTATCAGACTTACTGTGCCAGATCAAAGGAATTGAGCATCAATAGGGCTGGCACAATTCGTGATATTTTAGTAAATGAATTAAACGTCAATGCTTCGAGAATAAAGGTCGATGGCGTGGCGGGTCCGCCAGACAATCGTGAAGAAAACCCACGTTGTGGCGAGACTGGTATAGCAACCGAACACAGAACGGTAATTCTGGAGATTTTGGAGGATTAACATGATTGAATTCAAACAATACCGTGATTATGTGTTGCACAATAAAACATTTAATGTAGTCCTGATGACTTCAATTGCGGTGATTATGAGCTTGTTTATCGGAGTTTTGGTTTACAACCTCGGCTGGATGAGAGGTAATTGGAGCTTAGTGATTATCGTTTTTCTTGTCAGCATTCCTGTAATAGTTTTTATCCGCGAGTCTACAAAATATGAGGGGGCGATAGCTTATTATTGTGCCTGGAAAGATAAAATCTATGGTTTGCGTGATAGGAAGTCAATAAATAAAGACTACGCAAAACAACACGGAATTAAAGCTCTAAAGAAATATCTAAAGGAACATGGAGCGGATGGAAGATGGAATTATCATGTTTCTACAAAATACATGGAGCGATTAACATCTTCGCGTAATATACTTTTGACAAAAATCACCGAAGAGTATGCCGAGAAGAGAAGCGAACTAAGCAAGGAGATTGATAATATTAATGAACGGCTAAAACAAAATACTATGATACTTGAAGTAAGAAATAGACAACTAGAATCCGCAAAAGCTAAATTAGTCAAAGCGGAGACTGGAGCTCAAGAATTTCACTTAGAGAAGGCGATAGAATCAAAACAGTCTGAAATTGATTCTCTAAATGAGCAGAAAACTCAATTGAAATGCCGGGGCAATGATATTGAAGATGAGTTGCGTCGTTATGATTTTGCCTTCATTGGGCAAAAAAGTAAAATTGAAGAAGATTATAAGATTAGAAGTGATACATACACTAGAATAGCCGTAAAAACAATAGAGCGATACGGATTAAAATACGAAGTTGATCCGCTAGCTTTACCGAATTATTGGATTATAAATCCAACTAGAAAGGAGACAAGATAATGAAAGATTTTTTTAAAAAGATCCCGATACTCGGAAAATATATAGAGAGACGGGGTGCTGGCAGCGATGACTGGCGAGACCCTAAGGCTACGCTGGAAGTGATAAGTAAAAAAGAATTGGATGCTTTACAGAATGAAACTATCAATGATTTGACTACTGAAGGCGTGGTAGACCCTAAGGCATTATTCTATATTCATAAATACATTGATTCGAAGTTCAATAAAAAGGATTTTAATGTCGATGAACGTTTTATTAATAAAGCTAATCGGCTTGACCAATTATACGCCGAGGGTAAGGCGGAAATATATGCAGAGTATACCGGCTATGAAGAGCTGATGGAACGAGCCAAAGAGGCTGACATGAGGCTAAGAAGGGCTATCAATGCTCTCGATCCTGAAACATTTGTTTCTACCGAAGAATGCAAGCTATTCGATGATTCTGATTTATTAAAAGAGAAATTTGATAAATTGGCAGATGAAATAAGATGGGAGGAAAAGTAATGAGTATTTTTAATCGAAGAAGGCAGACTGGTGGGGATGCCAGCCAAAATGGCAACCAAGAGCGTATCGATGGCGGGGATTATGGAATTCATTTTCCATGGGTAAGTATTATATTCTTGATAGTGGGGATTGCAAGTGAAATTACTGATGCATTTCTATTACATGAATCTTTGGGTGTATTAGCACGGGGGCTTTCAGATGAAATAGCATATCTCATCTCCTTTATTACTGGTGCTGTATGTTTCTTTTCTATGGCGGCGATTGGATATCAGAGTGCAAATACAAGGGTAAAATACAGTACAAAAACTATTGAAATTGCAATTTGGTTAGCTGTGGGTATCTATATTGCAAGTTTACGTATATTATTGGCGGTAGAAAAAGGAGAGACAGGTACTTTTGTGGAAGTACTCTCTAATCATAATTCAATTATGGGTTTTTTACAGCTTCTATTGTATATTGGTACTGGTTTTATGACCTACTCATCGGTAAAACAATTAACAAACGCAAAACTATACGAGTACATAATGGCGAAACGTGAATATAATAAATTGCTAGACGAAATTGCGGATCGTCGAGAGTTTATTATAGATGGTGTATCGGAGTTGTCTTTATATCAGAATTATGCTGATAGACTAGTAAAATCAAAAAAGAGTGTAATGAGCAACGTAGCGCAATATAATGAATCGGTTAAGGCGATGTGTGAGGCAAAAATGGCCGTCGCTACCGAGCCAAATCAGATGGATGATATGTACGAAAGAGCCATAAATAAGGAAAAATCTAAAACTATGGAGAAATAGATATGTCTACCATAAAAAATCAGTACATCAAAAGATCGTTGGTGTGGATGGGGGTAATCGTATTTACAACGCTTGCTATCGCTGGCTCGTGTATGAGTACGGATTCTATTGCTAATCCTGAATCATTTATTCAGGAAGGGATAGCTAAGGATGAGCCTAAAGTAGAAGTTAAAAAAGAAACCAAGACAGAGCCTATACCATACGAGACAATAAATAAACAGGCCTCAAGTCTCGAATACGGAAAAACAAAGGTTCAGACGGAAGGTGCTAATGGCGTAAAAACCTATACTTATGACGTTACCTACGAAGATGAAAAAGAAGTAAAAAGAGAGCTAGTAAAGACTGAGATCACAAAAGAACAAGTAGACGAGATTATATTAGAAGGAACAAAGATTATCTGGCACTGCGTAGATGTCACATCTTATGATTATAACTGGAATAATGATATGCTATGTACATCATCTACTGGTGAACAAAGGTACACTAGCTATAGTGGAGCTAGTGTACTTGAAAGTCAATAAAAAAATGGCTGGGCTGGTAGGATAGTGATTTGCTTCGCAAATCACAACGCCGGGCGTCGCCTCGGAAAAACTCAAATAAATTTGAGTTTTTCGCTCATCTCCTACGGCGTCCGAACCTACGGTTCTCATCCTTCCAAAATCAATCAAGTTAAAAATATAGCCCTACGGGCTATCTTTTTAACTTGGC
>JAZRPP010000041.1:0-8501 GCA_045649285.1 Candidatus Nanosyncoccus sp.
GCAGCTACGGCTGGTACCGGCGGTACTGGGGCTACAAGTGAAGTCTATGGCTCCATCTGCCCGAAGGGCTGGAGGTTGCCAGCAATTGGTACAGGTGCCAGTAATTCCTTTAGCCACTTAGCCGGTGTCTACGGTCTACCAACTACGAACACAGACTCTGGCTATTCTAGACAGCTTCAGTTCCCTCTACAGTTTAATCGCCCCGGCTACTACTACTTGGTTGATGGTAAGCTCTACAACCAGGGCGCCCGCGGCCTCTATTGGTCGTCGGTAGGCAACAGCAATGCTACAAACGCCTACCACCTCAGCTTCGGCAGTAGCGGCTTCTACCCCCAGAACAACAACAGCAAGGGCTACGGGTTTACCGTCCGATGTTTGGCGGATTAGCTCCACCACCCCAAATACACCCCCACACTATCTCTACCTGGCGCGATTTTGGCGCGATTCTTGGCGCAATATGTCGCAAATGTGCTATAATATATGCATGAGCTATATTCCCAAATACACCATTAATGACAAAATTCGCAGCTACATCCAGGAGATAGAAAAGCTGGAAAACAAAATCCGCGGCAGCCGTATTTTACCAGAAGCCGAGGCTTCGATTCGCCTGCGTGCTAGCGTCGAGTCCGTCCATAGCTCCACTTCCATCGAGGGTAATCCACTAAACGCGAACGAAGTCCGCGCAATTATCACATCGGACAGGATCCTAACCAAAGAAGAATACGCCGAAATCGAGGTCCAGAATTACAAAAACGCCCTCGACTTTATCGACCAGCGTCGCCACGGCAGTCCAGAAATCACTCTAGATGATATTTTGGAGCTACATCGTATCATTACAGATAGATTACTGGATAAGACTCGCAACGGCAAAATTCGCAAAAATCCAGTCTATATCGAGAACCAATCCCATGAAGTCCTCTATACTGCGCTAGATGCCGACGAGGTTGAGGGCGCACTAGTCGAGCTAGTGGACTGGATCAAAGAGAGTCAATTTTCCATCCATCCTACCATCATCGCTGCTGTCATTCATTTTCGTATTGCCGCCATCCATCCGTTTGCTGACGGTAACGGTCGGACTGCACGTGCCCTAGTCTCGCTGTTTCTGGCACTCAATCAATACGATTGCGATGGTTCGCTAGTCCTCGATTCTTATTATGCATCAGATCGCACGGCTTATTACGCTATTTTGCAGCTGACAAACGGCAAAAGCTACCATGTTTCCGCCAAGGCCGATATGACTCCCTGGCTAGAATATTTTACAGATGGTTTTCTTACTTCTCTGCATGTTCTGGATGCCGAGATTAGGATGATGAATCTTATTCTTCCCAGTGGCAGAGAAGCTTGCGAGTTAGACCGCGAAGACCAAGATATTCTGAGCTACGTTTCAAAGTTTGGTTCGATTAGCATTTCGGAAGCCGAGAGACTCATGCCAGAGGTCAGTCGCAGGAGCGCTCAGCGGCGGCTCAAACAGCTCGTGGATAGTGGCTATCTCACGATGACTGGCGAGGCTCGCGAAGCCAAATATATTTTTAATAGTAAGGAGTTATAAATGAAAACTATTAGAGACATAGACTTAAAAGGCAAAACCGTCCTCGTTCGCGTCGACTATAATGTGCCTCTGAAAGACAAAAAAGTCACCAGCGATCTGCGCATCCGCGCCAGCCTCCCCACCCTCAACCTCCTCCGCGAGAAGGGCGCCAAGAAAATCATCCTGATTTCTCACCTCGGCCGCCCCGAGGGCGAGGACAAATTACTTTCACTAAAGCCCGTAGCAGAAACCTTAAATAAGCTAGTTAAAAACGTCGACTTCGTCCCCGCAGTTTCTGGTAGAGAAGTCTCTGAAAAAGCCGAGAAACTAAAAAACGGTGAGATTCTCCTGCTAGAGAATCTCCGCTTTTACCCCGGCGAGAAAAAGAATGACCCAGAGTTTATCAAATCCATTATTGATGCAGTTAAGCCAGACCTCTATATCCAGGATGGGTTTGCTGTCATCCACCGCACTCACGCTTCTACCGACGCCGTTAGCCAGTTCTTACCTGTCTATGCTGGCCTCCTCCTAGAGCACGAGATTAAAAACTTAGAGGCCGCGACCAAGGACCCAGTAAGGCCAGTATTACTCATCATCGGTGGCGCCAAAGTAGAAGACAAGCAGCCTCTAATAGATAAATTTCTCAAAAAAACCGACCATATCTTTGTCGGTGGCAAAATCGCCGCAGACGGCTATAAGGCTAGAGATAAGAAGATCATCGTCGCACGCGATTTTGACGAAGATACAGAGGGTAACAAGCCAGATATCGGCCCACTAGCCACTGCGGACCTCGCAAATCTGATTACCGATGCCAACACTATTATCTGGAACGGTACTCTCGGCCTTACCGAAGATCCGGCTTTTGCTACCGCCTCCACAATTGCCGCAGAACTCATCGGCGAAAAGTCCACCGCCACCACCATCATCTGTGGCGGCGACACCACCGGCTTTGTCGAGAATCTTATGCGGGATCACGAAAATCTCCATTATTCCCTCGTCTCCACCGGCGGTGGAGCTTCTCTAGAATATCTCCTCGGCAAAGATTTACCAGGATTAAAGGTTATATCTTCCTAATCCTGATTGTATCCGTTCCCGCACTATTATTTCCCGAGACGATAACCGCGAGGAGATCCTTCTTTCCTTCTTCAGTTTGCAAATATCCCGATTTTTTCAGCTCTACCGCTAGGTCATATCCCTGCTCTGCACTGTGCGGCCGCACAAACGCCGAGTTAGCATAGATCAGCGCCAGCTGGTTGGCTACCCGCGAATTAGAAGTCACTGTAATAATCGGTAGATTCGGCCTTTCGCCCGCCATTGCGCGGGCTGTGGCTCCGCTAGCTGTCTGGCAGATCATTACATCTGCCTCTATTTTTTCGGCTAGTCGCGCTGTAGCATAGGAAATCGCGTCGTAAATTGCCGATTCGCCCTCTGGCGAAGCCGCAATCGGCGCCAATTTAGAGTGATTTTGCGCATATAGGATGATTTTTTTCATCATTTTGACTGTCTCTAGCGGATAATCGCCATTTGCCGTCTCATCCGAGAGCATCACCGCATCTGCCCCCTGGATTACTGCCGTCGCCACATCTGAGACTTCGGCCCTAGTCGGCTCTGGATTATCTACCATAGAGCCTAGCATCTGTGTAGCCACGATACAGAGTTTGTCGTGCCGTCGGCAGAGGGAGATTAGCTTCCTTTGAACTATTGGTACCACCTCTGCGCCGGCTTCTACCGCCATGTCGCCCCTAGCGATCATGATTCCATCTGCCGCCTCTACTATTTTTTGCAACTTTTCTTCCGATTCTATGGCCTTCTTGGTCTCTATCTTGGCCACCACCTTAGCCGTAGAGCCTAGCGACAGTAATAACTGCTTCAATTTTACAATATCGCTCTCTGACTGCACAAAAGACAAAGCCACATAATCATAATCGCACTTGGCCCCGTATTCTATGTCGGCCAAATCCTTTTCGGTCAAAATATCGCCACCAAAATCCGTCTCAGGGAGATTTAGTCCCTTCTTAGACATGATAAAACCGTCATTCAAAATCTTGATTTTAATTGCTGTATCAGAGGCGATCTCTGCTACTTCGGCTCGGATTTTGCCATCAAAGAGAAAAATCGGCTCACCCACGCGCACCTTCCCGGCCAAATTATACTGTACTGGTACCGTCATCCCGCCGTCATGCTCAAACTCTCTAGATTCTAGTATTAACTCGTCGCCCTTACGGAGGTCCAGATGGTTATCTTTGAGTGTCCCTAGCCGGATTTTTGGCCCCTGGAGATCCTGCAAAATCGCCACGCTCCGCCCCTTTTTCTCGGCCGCCTCTCGGATCCACCTTATCTGCTGGTCGCGTTCTTCGTTAGAGCCGTGCGAGCAGTTGAGCCTGCACCCATTTACCCCCGCCATGATCGCTTCTTCCACCAGTTCTTTACTATTTGTCGCTGGCCCGATCGTCGCCAGGATTTTTGTGCGTTTAAATAACTTACTCATATCTTTTATTATAACATAAGAGTTTTGTGTTAAAATAGAAATATGGCGAAGGTCCAAAAATCAAAAACTAAATCTCGCGGCAGGCGGCCGAGGAAATTTTCCGTTGGCAAATCCCCCTCTCGTCGAGGGCGAAAGCCTACTTCGCACTATCAGCTCAAACAATCTCCCCCTGGCAAATTTACCATTTATCGTGAAGAGCCCAAGAAAAGTTTTTTCTCCGGGCGTTCTCTTGAGCGTCATGCCTATCGGATCGTTATCGTGGTCATCACTTTAGCGGTTACCTCTGTTTTTGCGGGGTTGTTTTATATGATTGACCATCCACCAGAGCGCCAAGTCAAAGACAAGATTGATAATCTCGCCGATACTTACTACGAAGAAATTTTCTATTCCAATCTTATCAATTCCGATTCTTTTGATGGCAATCTAGAAAAAGCCCTTTCCAAATATGTCGGCAAAGGCCTTTCTCGGGTTTATCTTCGTCAATTACTTCTTCTTGAGGATGTCGATGAGAACACTACAGACTATCTAAGGAAATACTGCAATGAAAATTCCACCTATGTTCAATTTTACCCCGAGCCTCCTTATTCACAGACTGATTATCGCACCGAAATCACCTACTCTTGCAATTTTGACTAAAATTTGGTATAATAAAGGTAGAGACCCCTTTGGCCTCATAGTATAACGGTTAGTACAACGGGTTTTCATCCCGTCAATAGGAGTTCGACTCTCCTTGAGGTCACCAAGCATAAAAAGAAGCCCTTTCAGGGCTTATTTTTATGCTTAATGCCCTTCTAGGAGAGGCGAACTCGTAGAGTTCGCCCTTTCAAGGAAATGAGTGAAAAAGAAATATTTATTTTTCTTTTTCCGAATGACGCAGAAAGGAAAGAATTTGCGAAGCAAATTCTTACTCTCCCATAGTAAAAACAAACTCTCCTGATTGCGAAGCAAATTCTTACTCTCCCATAGTGAAAACAAACTCTCCTTGAGTCAGATTTTAAACTAAAATCAAGAAAAACTATATATAATAGCAGTATAAACAATTAATAATGGAGAAAAATTATGGAAAATGAAGTTAAAAATGATAAAAAAGACGCCGCAAAGGATAAAATCATCCTTTTTGTGATCGGTGTACTGGTAGGTGCGGTGATTTCGACTGCAGCCTTCTTTGTTTATACAAAAACTTTAGGCACTAGCAGCGATACTGGCGGCTCATCCCAACAAATGCCAGGCGGCACTCCACCATCAATGCCAAGCGGCGATAATTCTAGTAGCAGCCAAGGCGGCACCCCGCCAGAGAAGCCAAGCGGCGACAGCTCAAGCAGCGATAATGATAGCGGCTCAAATAGTAGCAACACCAAATCAAGTCGTAGCGACAGTAACTAGCAAAGGACGCCCATGAAAGATAATCAAAATCTATCTTATGTAGCTACAATTGTAGTATTAGTGGCAACCCTCGGATTGCTCTGGTACCTAATAATCGACACGGTAAACACCGACTACATCTCAAACGGCAACGCGCCAGCATTGAGTAGCTCATCCGCATCATATTCCGCCGTCAAAGAGATTACGACGGACGAAGAAATTGATGGTGGTGAATTCACCTCGACAAATGCCGACGAAAACGCAGTCTCTGTTTCCGGAGACATTACCGCTACTTTGTCCAATATTAATGTATCCAAAACTGGCGACTCGGATGGCGGCGACAATACGAGTTTCTACGGCACTAACTCGGCGATTATCGCAAAAAATGGCGCCACGCTAAATATTAAAAACGCCAATATTACCACCGACGCCACTGGTGCCAACGGTGTGTTTAGTTATGGCGGCTCGGCGACCACCGATAATTCTTCTTCGGATGGCACCACGGCAAATATTTCCGATTCTACCATTACTACGACCAAAGACAATTCTGGTGGCATCATGACTACTGGCGGCGGCACCATGAACGCCGAGAATCTCACCATCACCACAGCTGGCACCTCTAGTGCAGCTATCCGCTCGGATCGCGGCGGCGGCACGGTCACGGTAAATAAGGGTACTTACAAGACCACCGGCAAAGGCTCACCCGCTATCTATTCCACGGCAGACATCACGGTAAAGAATGCCACGCTTACCTCAACCGCTTCCGAAGGTGCGATTATCGAGGGTAAAAACAGTATCACTCTGGAAAATGTCAATCTCACGGATACTAATAGTGAATTAAACGGCCAATCCACGACCTATAAAAACATCTTCCTCTATCAATCAATGTCTGGCGATGCGGCTTCGGGTGAGGCAGTGTTTACGGCCAAAGATTCCACCATCACCACTAATAAAGGCGACAGTTTTTATGTGACTAACACTACCGCTACAATTAATCTTGAAAATAACCAAATCATAAATAATGATTCTACCGGCAATTTTCTCAGAATCCAGGCCGACTCTTGGGGTAATTCTGGTAGTAACGGCGGCACGGTGACATTAAACCTCACTAATCAATCCGCCACCGGAAATATCGTTGTGGATGATATTTCCGAATTAACCATGAATCTAAAGGACGGTTCCTCGTTCAAAGGTATAATCAATAGTGACGATACCGGCGAAGTCTCCCTAACTCTAGATAGCTCCAGTACTTTCACCCTGACTGGCGACACTTATGTCAAATCTCTCACCAACGCCGATTCCACCAATAGCAACATCAATACAAACGGCTACAAACTCTACGTCAATGGCACATTATTGAAGTAGCTTTAAGAACTCACCCTCATCTATCACTGGGATGCCCAGCTTCTTGGCTCTCATCGTCTTGCTCTTCCCTGGTTTCTCTCCTACGATTAGTGCCGTAGTATTCTTGGTTACAGTAGAAGTCACGGTGGCGCCGAGCTCCCTCAGGCGGTCTTCTGCTGCGTCCCTCCCCATAGAGCTCAGAGTCCCCGAGACGATATATGATTTTCCTTCTAGAGGCAGCCCAGTCGTATCCTCCGCTAGTGGCTCCACCCCGAGCTCGCGCAGCTCATTTAACATCGCCAAATTATCCTCATCCGAAGTCCACCCCAGGATAGATTTGGCTACAATTTTGCCAATATCCGGGACGTCGAGCAAATCATCCTCCGAGGCTGTCAAGAATCCATCCAGAGTTTTAAATTGCCGCGCTAGGACCGTCGCTGTCTGCGCCCCAATATGCCGGATCCCTAGCGCCGTGATAAACTTCGCCAGTTTTGGCTGTTTAGAGTCCGCGATTGCTTTTACTAGATTATTAGCCGAGACCTCGCCGAACCTCTCTAATTTCATCACCGAGCTAGCCTTTAAGCGATATAAATCCGGCAGCCCCCTTACCAGCCCACTGTCTACCAGCGCCTCCACATTTTTCCCCCCTAGCCCTTCGATATCTAGCGCGGATTTTGACGCATAGTAAGTAATCGCCCGCTTCAAAATCAAATCCGAATCCTCTCCCTTTACCCGATACACTACTTCCCCCTCTGGCCGCTCAAACTCTAGCTCCGGGTATTGCTCATGCAAAGCTTCCAGATAATTAAACGGCTTCGAATCCTCAGGGCGCAAAGTCGTCAAAACTTCTTTTACCTGCGGGATAATATCCCCAGCTTTGTAAATAATCACCGTATCGCCCACTCGCACATCTAGCCGTGCTATTTCGTCGGCATTATGAAGCGAAGCATGCTGCACCGTAGTCCCCGCTACCACTACCGGGTCAAAAATTGCCACTGGTGTCGCCGCCCCCGTCCGACCGATCGAAATCACGATATCTTTCACCACCGTAGTAGATTCCTCCGCTGGGAACTTAAACGCCACCGCCCCCCGCGGCGTCTTTCCTACAATCCCCAGCTTATCGTAAATGGCGCGATCATTGATTTTTATCACCATCCCGTCGGTATTAAATTTCAAACCCTTCCGGTATTCATCCAACTCATGTATATAAGAAAACATTTCGCCAAGATTGTCAAACGACCAAACTTTGTCCTCACCAGAGGTCTGGAACTTCAAACTCCGCAGCATCTCATAGGATTCTCGCCAGGTCGGCAAATTCGGCGAGACTAGGTCGTAAGCGATAAATTTTAGAGGCCGACTTGCTGCCACCTTTGGATCTAGCTGCCGGATCGACCCCGCCGCGAGATTCCGCGGATTAGCGTACTCCGCCTCACCCTTCCGCCGCTGCGCCTGATTCAACTCCTCGAAATCTTTTTTAAAAATCACGATTTCCCCCCTGACTTCAACTTCAGCAGGAATACCTTCATTCTGCTGAAGTTTTAAGGGCACGTTCTCAATCGTCCTTACATTCATCGTTACATCCTCCCCCACCTGTCCGTCTCCCCGTGTCACTGCCTGGTAAAAAATCCCATCCCGATACTTTAGCGAGCAAGCCAGCCCGTCCATCTTGATGTCAGTAAACAACTCCGTAATCTTCCCGCCAGGAATCAATTTTTCATTTCGCCTAATCCAATAGCGAATTTCCTCCTCCGAAAACACATCAGACAGCGAAATCATCCT
>JAZRPP010000042.1:0-3137 GCA_045649285.1 Candidatus Nanosyncoccus sp.
AATTATCTAAAAGCCTTTCTGTCAGAGGATAGTTGGCTATCCAAAGTCCGGGACAAGGGAACGAGGACCCAGCTTTTTATGATGTCCCATATGTGCAGGATTCTACCTTACCTGCTTGGTAGCTGTGCTTTCAACCGACACAGCCGGCCGCGGGGAATATTCCCGACCCTCCAAGGGTGGACCCGTCCTATGAGTAGCGATCTCATAGTCAAACTCCTCTTTCCAGTTGCAGAGCCAGCCCAGCGGGATTGCAGATGATATTCGCGACTATCACTTTAACGGGTCTGCTCCATATGAAGAGCACGGTGCGGTCGTCGTGCATCTCCCACTTTATGTGGGTGTTTTTTTACCGACTAAACTATCTTCATTTTATTTTCTCACCCGACTAATTTCTCGTTATTAGTAACGGTGTTTCTTTGGCCATACAGCCGCTGGTGACCCCTGGGAGAGTCGAACTCCCGCCTCCGCCGTGAAAGGGCGGCGTCTTTGCCGCTTGACTAAGGGGCCAAATTATTCGTCTTCTTCAAGATAGCGAGGATCTTCAAACTGGTCATTCCAGCCGATAATTTCAGCCAATTCATCAGATTGAATTTGAGTGTCAAAATCATTAAACATTTCACATTACCTCTTTCTTTATCTTACATATATATTATAACATATTTTTTTATAAAAATCAAGAAAGATTTTTTAGTTTGGAATGGCGCTAGCAACCACTTCTCGGCATCCAAGGTACCGTCGCATAATAGGGACCATGCACTGAAGCCCACCGCTAGATTGTCCAGTTCGCGGCTACCTGTGAGTCATTTGTTGTCAAGCCGACCCTAGCCTCAGGCTCCATGAAAGCCAATGGTGGACCGTATCGGATTTGAACCGATCTGCTGTCCTGTCTGCCAGACAGGTGGCCACCCCAAGCAGCCCCACAGCCCAAATATATGAGAGAACATCGCTCCAAACTCTCGGCATACCCCTATGGCCAGGTGCGGCGTAGCTACCTATAACCAATACTCATATGCTCACTCTACGCTCTTTACTCTTTGCAATGTTTTTTGTCGTGCTAACCACGATGGTTAATATAAAACTCATTCTCGAACCCACATGCATTTTTTACGAGCTCTCAGTTTTTTATAGGCCAGCCAGGAGTTAACTACTGAGTTTTATATTATGGTACCCACGATGGGACTTGAACCCATACGCCTCTCGGCACTAGATTCTGAGTCTAGCCTGTCTGCCAATTCCAGCACGAGGGCATATAAACCAAGAGCGTTCTAGACCGACCTAAACTACAGGACCCGTGGAAGGATTTGAACCTCCGTTTCTCTTGGTGCGAGTGGAAAAAAAGAGGGTTGCAACTAATCCGCATCTGCCTGCTGCCGCCCACGCCCCAGTCTCTTGGTGGCCACCTCACTGGTTCTGTAGCTCGCCGCTCCACATTCTTTATTTTTCGGATTCCTCTTATGGTGCCTATGGTGAGACTCGAACTCACACACCCTTTCGGATACCAGATTCTTAGTCTGGGATGTCTACCAATTCCATCACAAAGGCAAATATAAAAGTAACTAATCGGCTAGGGACTGGTCGTGTCAGTGTGCCGCGGCATAAAGCCCTACTTTCGGTGTCTCGCTCTTACGACTCACGCACTTACGATTGCGTTTTCAATTTCCTTAGTTACTTTTTGGTGGCGATGGTGGGACTCGAACCCACACGCCCGCAAAGGCACCTGATTTTGAGTCAGGCACGTCTACCGATTCCATCACATCGCCATAGGTGCGGTTTTTGTCTCCTGGTTCCGCAAACCAGATCAACATACGCATTTTGAGGGCCTGCAGTCCCCCATAGGCAGCATCACCTGACAACTCGCATTTACGGCTGTATCGTTGTCATCATCTCACCCGTGTATATTTTAGCGTCCCACGCAGGACCGAACCCGTTGTCAGCACCGGGGTTCCTGGCCGTCAATTTTTTAGCTTATAACATTGACAAACTGCACGGCTTTATTTAGGAGTTTCTTTATGGTCTAACCCAGGCAAGTAAAGGAGTGCGTGAAATTTCTCCAAAAAAGACCATTTAACTAGTTCGCCATTTTAGGTGTTATACTGTCAATATCTATAATCACCACGCCTAGCGACGATACTAGACGATTTTACCGAGCCGGAATCGAACCGACACCTCCCTTTTAATAGGGCGTTCTCACCTTGTTAAACTACCGGGTCTTTAAATATACCGATGGACGGACTCGAACCGCCGGCCTGCCCCTTCCTACAGGGGCCGCTCTCCCGACTGAGCTACATCAGCATATGGTGGATCCAGCGGGATTTGAACCCGCAACCCCCTGCTTGCAAGGCAGGTGCTCTCCCAATTGGAGCTATGACCCCATAGACGACTGTAGGGGAATCGAACCCACTTTTCTCACGAGATACTAAGTCTCTGCCACCAGGACGGCCATATCGCAACTTATTTATGTTCTGATGGAGTTGCCAACCACCCAGTATTTTATTAGAAATACTTAAAATTGGTCCGGGCGAAGGGACTTGAACCCATACCCTTGCGGATCGGAACCTAAATCCGACGTGTCTGCCAATTTCACCACGCCCGGATATTGAGCCAGATTTCAAGTTTCAGACGGCTCCCCAACTGGTTGAACGCTAGAAAGGAGTTCAACAACCTTGCTATGGCTTATATTTACGAGAAACTACATAGCTAAAACCTCGGTATTTTTATTTCGGTAAAGGTGTATACTCACCTCCTATTTGGTTTCCAGGTTACGAGTTGCCTTACCAACAACGCTCTCGGGTTTTGAAAGGTTTGTCCTTACCTTTTGGCGGCGAGGGAGAATTACGATATCTCGACCCACGGTTTAACAGACCGTTGCTCTGCCTCTGAGCTACCCCGCCAAATAAAGATGCCATTTAGGGATGGTCAATCCCCGGGATAGATGAGTCCATGGCTAGACCCCCGTAGATTTCGGTTACTACTTAGCCGCCGCATTTTTGAACCACCAGGTATGCGGAATATACCTTCTGTGATTTAACACATATGTAAGGTGAGAAGATGACCAAAAGCCCGGACCAGCTGCTACCTGCGTCACTAAGGTGAGAGCTTCTCAAAATGGATCTTATTCTCAAGTCCTTCGCCGTAGG
>JAZRPP010000043.1:0-3427 GCA_045649285.1 Candidatus Nanosyncoccus sp.
CCAAGCGGTCTTAGGAAGACAACACTTGAAACCAACTCCTTGGCTCACAGAACGACATGGCTACGATCCGACTTATCTGGAATGGATTCCGGAGCTGGAGTAGCCTCTGCGGTTGGCTCTGGCACAGGTTCTGGCTGTGGAGCGGGCTCTACCTCTGGAGTAGGTTCTGAAACTGGAGTAGGCTCCGTTACGGGTTGATTATTTAAATTATCTGGGTTGTTTGGATCCATTTTTTTCCTTTTTTAAGCTTATTTTAAGTTTAGCATAAGCGGTATCAAAAAACCAGCCTTTCGACTGGTTTTTTGCGCTGATGCGCGCCCACCCCGGGGCACATAATGTTTGTTTTAATCCGCTGTGTTTGTTTTTAATAAAGTCTCCACACTCCACTAAGTAACTCAGTGGAACCCCTGTGAAGCGTACCAGCTTATGTTTATTATAAAAAATTTGTTTGGGCGCGTCAAGACGTATTTTGTTTATGTTTTTTGCTAGTGGAAAAGTTGTGGAAAACTTTTTGGTATAATAGAGGTATGATAAAGTTTACTGTGATTACATTGTTTCCGGAGGCGGTGCGGCCGTATCTAGAGACTTCGATGATGTGGAAGGCCTCGGAGAAAGGGCTTGCTGAGTTTGAACTAGTGAATTTAAGGGATTTTGGGCTGGGGCCACATAAGTCTGTAGACGATACACCATACGGGGGTGGAGATGGAATGTTACTTAGGTGTGAGCCAGTCTTTGCCGCCATCGAGTCCGTTAAGGCTAGAAGCCCGGAGGCGAAAGTCATCTTGCCGACCCCTGTAGGGGAGGTGTGGAACCAGGAGCTTGTAAGAGGGCTTACATTTCGTTCGGGGTCGCGTCCGTCCGGCCCGTCGCCACGGGCGGACGGCGCTAATTCTCGCGTTGCCGCGCTCCGAAATACCCCGAACCAAAACGCAAGCCCTCATTACATTATCCTATGCCCCCACTACGAGGGGTATGATGAGAGAATCTTGTCGATTATTGATTATAAAATCTCCCTGGGGAAGTATGTGCTGACGGGGGGTGAGCTGCCAGCGCTAATTATCATTGATTCCGTGGTGCGACTAATCCCTGGGGTGCTGGGAGGAGAGAAATCAGCGGAGATCGAGAGCTTCTCTGATGGAGATAACCTAGAGTATCCGCAGTATACTAAGCCTTATGATTTTCGGGGGATGACGGTACCAGATATACTACTCTCTGGTAATCACGGCGAGATTGCCAAATGGCGCGAGGAACATTCGGGGAGAGCAGAGTGAATCTATTAGACCCAGTAGAGCGCCTCAAAGGAGTGGGACCCAAGACTGCTGAGATTTTGAAGAAAAATGGAATTAAGACAGTACGGGATTTTTTTTACAATTTGCCGAGAGATTACGATAATTACCGGATTATAAATAAAATCAAAGATATCAGGGATGGCAAGGTAGTAATACGGGGACGAGTGGAGAGCCTGAAGCTCCGGCGGGCTAGGCGGCGCAATATGACGATTATCGAGGGTGAGATTAGGGATGAAACAGGGGCGGTAAAGGTGACGTGGTTTAATCAGAGCTATCTGATGAAGCAGCTAAAGGAAGGCAAGGAATACTACTTTACAGGGGATCTAGAGTTCAAATACGGGCGATACGGGCTAACTTCGCCCGCGATAGCCGATATAGCCGAGATCGACACCATGACGCCGATAAAGCCCATCTACGTGGCTCACGGAGCAATTACCTCGCAAAAATTCCACCGTTTGCTACTAGCGCAGAAAGCGCAGTTTGCGCGCATTCCTAATTTACTGCCTACGGTCAAGCCGGGGCTACGGCGGGAGGCTCTATATCGGGCACATTTCCCCGAAAAGATGGCTGAGACTGAGTGGGCGCGGCAGTATCTGGGGTACGAGGAGCTGTTTAAGCTAATCCTGGCGGGGCGGCTAAACAAGCAGGAAAACCAGCGACTAGAGGCGGCGCCGATAGAGTTCCAGGTAGAGAGGATAAAAAAGTTCTTGGCGGCTTTGCCGTTTCAGATTACTAATGCGCAGAGGAGGGCGGCGTGGGAGATTTTCCAGGATATGGGGAAGCAGAAGCCCATGAATCGGCTGCTCCAGGGGGATGTGGGCGCAGGGAAGACGCTGGTGGCGGCGATGGTGGCATATATGGCAGCCGGAAGTGGGACTAAAGAGGCCGGTAATACGGCGGCGCCACATACCCAGATAGCACTCCTCGCGCCGACGGCCATCTTGGCTACGCAACATTATGAAGGTTTATCCCAGATATTAGAGGGGTTTGGCGTGCGGACGGCTTTGCTGGTGGGGGCGACCAAGGGGAAAGAAGCACTAAAGAAGCAGATTCGGGAGGGCGAGATAGATTTTGTAATAGGCACACATGCACTCCTGACCGACGACACAGAGTTTAGTAAATTGGGGCTGGTGATTATTGACGAGCAGCACCGGTTTGGGGTGGAGCAGAGGCAGAAGTTGCTTCTAAAATCACCAAAAGGGCTGGCGCCACATCTACTCTCGATGACGGCGACGCCAATCCCGCGGTCTCTACAACTGACAGTGTTTGGGGATCTGGATGTTTCTGTTTTGGACGAGATGCCTAAGGGGCGACAGCCGATACGGACGCAGATCTTGCGCGAGATAGAGATGCGAGAAAGGCTGTACCCGGAGATTATAGATACGGTGCGGGCGGGGAGTCAGGGGTATTGGATCTGCAAGGCGATAGACGACAACCCGCGGACAGAGACGACTTCGGTTAAAAAGCGGGCGGAACGGTTGCAGAGGGAGTTCCCGAAGCTTAGCATTGAGTATTTGCATGGACGAATGAAGCCAGCGGAAAAGGATGAGATCATGGGGAGATTTGCCAATGGTGAGATTGATATTTTAGTCTCTACTACAGTGGTAGAGGTGGGGGTGGATGTGCCGAATGCTACTTTGATGGTGATAGAGAACGCGGAGAATTATGGCCTGGCGCAATTACACCAGCTACGGGGGCGAGTAGGGCGAGGAAGTAAGGCGTCGGAGTGTTTTCTTTTGACCGAGAGTGACAAGCGACCCTCTAGGCGGCTACTGGAGCTGGAGAGGTCTAACGATGGGTTCCATCTAGCAGAAGTAGATCTACGGCTCCGGGGGCCAGGGGAGATCTATGGCGCCCTGCAACATGGGGCGCTAGACCTCAAGATTGCCTCTATTACAGACACCAAGCTAATCGCGCGAGCGCGAAAGGATGTGGAGGAGTTTATGAGTTCTGCTGAGAATTTGGCGGAAGGCTCGGAGTTGATGGAAGAAATACGGGAGTACCAGCAGATAACGACGCTGAATTAGAATTAGAATTAGAATTAGAATTAGAATTAGAATTAGAATTAGAATTAGAATTAGAATTAGAATTAGAATTAGAATTAGAATTAGAATTAGAATTAGAATTAGAATTAGAAT
>JAZRPP010000044.1:0-2964 GCA_045649285.1 Candidatus Nanosyncoccus sp.
TAATAGCTTGTAAGTAAATAATGCATTAGATAATGAATATTCTAATCTATCAGCAGATAGTTTTGGCGTATCGTTGTCAGCGATTGGATAAATATGATAATTATCGATTTCCTCAATTCTAATGTCATCTTTTTCAAGTAGATCCATCACGTCTTGAGATTTTTTGATAAATTCGGTAGTTAGATCTTCTGTAGATTCTTGCTTTAAATAATCCCCATTCATAAAATCTACGCAGTGTTTGAAGGCGGGAGTTGAAATGTCATGGAATAATCCAGCAAGAGTTTGTTTTTTATCATGGGTAAAATGCCAAACGATAAGAGCGACGGCGATAGAATGGTCTAGACTAGAGTAAAAGACGCGACTATCAAACAAATCAGAGTAGATGGTACCGCAAGTCATGCTGATGTATTTTTGGGTTTGCAATTCTTTGGTATTAATATAATTGTGAAGCCAATCTGGAAAATCTGGACTTAAAATTTTGAAATAATCGGTGGTTTCGGCCTGTTTCATAGTTGTATTATAACACAAAAAGAAAGCCCCGAACCTACGCAATCCAGTGTATATCATGTTTTTCGTATTTTGATGATGGAAGATAAAATATGGTATAATGAAGAAAAAGGAGGTTGATATGGTAAAAAGTGAAGCTAGAGAATTTGTAGAAAAGATGTACAATGATGAGGAAACTATGCGGGAAGTTTTGTTGTTGACGGATGCACCGGAAAAGATTAAGGCCGGTATAAAGGAGAGCGAGGAGCAGCAGTACAAAAACTTTGCTATGGCAGCGGGGAAACTGGGATATTTTGCTACGCCAGAAGAGTTCCAAAAAGCTACAAAAGAATACTTTGATGAGATTGGATCGATGGAATCTATCGCTAAAGTTTTTCATATGATTGAAGTGGCGAGCGAATTAGTGAAACGGATAAGTCGGCAAGACGGGTAGGGCCGAGGAAAATATGGGCGAGCGTGTGCGAAAAATACATTTTGTGAGGTGGATACTACTGGTGGTTTTGCTTGCGATCGCGGGGGTGATGATATGGGGGTATTTTAATTGGCAATGGGTGATGGATTTTTATCGGGGGATGAACTATCAGCCGGCGGGGGAGATGGCGCGGATTATGAAGGATTTGAAGCTGACAGAGCGAGGGGAGTTCCTCTTTAAGGCGTCGCAGCCGGAGCTGGATGAAAGCGGTGAGTTTAATCGGACATGTTTGACGGATGCTGGGGAGTCGGCGGTACTGGGGTGCTATACGAATGATACTATCCATGTGTATAATATTACGGATGCGGAGCTGGACGGGATACGGGAACTGACTACGGCGCACGAGCTGCTACATGCAAACTATGCGCGGATGAGTGAGGAAGAAAAGAAGGCACTGGTGGAGCCTTTGACGCGGACGTTTGAGGCAAATCAGGGCTTTTTGGGTGAAGAGACGGATCTCTATGATACGAGTCAAAAACAGGAGGAGCTATATGTGCGGGCAGGGACGGAAGTGGCGGATCTGCCGGCGGAGCTAGAGGCGCACTATGCGGAGATTTTTACTAATCAAGATATGGTGGTGGCTTATTATAATAAATACATCAGTGTGTTTAGGGAATTGGAAGCGGAGCTGGAGGCATTAGAGGCGGAGATTGCGGCATCGTCGGCGGAGATTAAGACGCGAATGGCGAATTACGAGGCGGGACTAGCGCAGCTGAATGCGGATATCGTGAGCTTTAATAGTTGTGCGGAGACGGCGGGGTGTTTTACTCAGGCGGAGTTTGATAGTGTGCGAGCGGGGTTGATAGGGCGAGAGGAGGCTCTAGATGCGGAATACGAGGTACTGAATAGTTTGATAGATACACACAATGCGAAAGTGGAGCAGTATAATGCGGATGTGATGCGCGGGCAGAATTTGAATAGTATTATTAATTCCAATAGTAAGCCGAGGGAGATAGATAGTGTTGAAAAGTAATTTTGCTAGTAAACGGGTGCGACGAGTGGTGGCGCTGGTAGGGGCGCTAGTTTTGGCGGCTGTGTGGGTAGCGGTAAATCCGGAGAGCTATGAAAGTTGGTTTGCCCCTGTAGATAATGAAGAAAGCGCCTACGGAATTACCGATGAAAGTGATGTGCTGCCGGTACCAAATGTAAATAATGGTGAGCGGCTGGCGATAGAAGTCTTGGCTGAGCTAGAAGTAAAAGGGCGGGCGCCAAAGACGAGGTACTCTAGAGAGGAGTTTTATTCGGGCTGGCCGACGGTGGAGGGGTGCTCGCTGAGGCAAAAGATTATAAAAAGGGAATTTGGAGAGACGGCGGTTTTGAATGGATGTGATGTGGTGGCGGGGGAATATGATGAGCCGTATACGGGAGAGCATAAAGTATTTACCGAAAAGGCCCAGATAAGCAAGGGGGTGCAGATAGACCACGTGGTGGCACTATCTGATGCGTGGCAGAAGGGAGCGCAAGGGCTGGATAAGGATAAGAGATATGAGCTGGCGACGGATCCGCTGAATCTATTGGCGGTGGATGCTTCGACTAATCAGGGAAAGTCCGATGGGGATGCGGCGACGTGGCTACCTAGTAATAAAAAGTTTCGATGTCAGTATGTGGCGCGGCAGGTGTCGGTAAAATACAAATACCATCTCTGGGTGACGGAGGCAGAGAAACAAGCGATTTCTAATATTTTGGAAAATTGCCCGCGGGAGCCGGCAGTAGGTGTATAATAATAGTAGGTTAAGTGGAGGCAAAATGAAAAGAAATACTTTAAAAGGAATAATCTGGGGGATTTCGATTGGAGCGGTGGTATTAATAATAACGGCATTTTGCTTAGGGAAATTTGCATTTCCAAATAATAGTAGTTTAGCGGAGTTACCAGCGCCAGAGCTAGAGGAGGGGCAGCGAGGGCAGCTAGGAATTGATAAAAACATCAATGAGGAGACGATTGATCAATATCTTGGCAGGTCTGATAGCGTATATAGGGACGTAAG
>JAZRPP010000045.1:0-21513 GCA_045649285.1 Candidatus Nanosyncoccus sp.
TTGATAACTTTTGGTGAAGATTTGAATTTGGCGGGGCAGACTAATGATGGTAAAAGATCTGTATTTGTCTATACGGTAGTAGGGGGAGCGGGGAGTACTTCGGCGGGTAATGTTTTGACGGCGCTGGAGGGTCTAGGGGCAAATGTGGCGATGACAGTAAAAGAAAACGGAGTGACAAAAACTAAGTTTGCTGGAATTGCAGAGGATTACACTCCGAGGTGGGAGGCGCAGATCGAGCCGGCTTGTAATGCTAGTGGGTGCTCGTATGATGGTTTTAAGGGGATGATTTTGATTGTGCGGCATCCGAATTCAGGAAATACTTATACTTATTATTCGCCGAAGGTGATTCAAGTAAATCAATTGATCAAAAATGGTTCGCAGAATCCGTTTGTATATTCGTCGGCGGCGACGGCGGGGAATTATCTGACGGATGGGAGTTTTGCGATTTCGCAGATTGATTTTTGCATTAATGCGAGTGATTCGGATGGCAATACGGATCGAGACGACGTGAGGATTATCAGAGGGGCAAATAATGCTTCGGGAGTAGAGTTAGTGCCGGATGATGACGAGGGTAATGTATGCAAAAGATAAAAGGTTTTACAATGGTAGAGATTTCGCTGTCGATGGCGTTTATTTCTATTTTGTCGATTACGATTGTGATTTTGATTAGTAATACGGTTACAACTTATCATCGAGGGATGGTGCTAAACCAGATTAATACGGTGGGAATGGCGATAGTGGACGATATAAGATCATCAATTCAGACGGCTCCGACGGAGTCGCTTACTGGTGAATGTTCGGCGCTATACCTTAATGCCACGCAGGAGGCGAAGTGTGAAGCGGATAAAGGGCTAAGTTTTGTGACGGCAGAAAGATATGCTAATGTGCAGTATACGGATGGTCAGGCGATAGGGAATGTGCCGGTGCCGGTTTATGGGATTTTTTGTACTGGATCGTATTCGTATATTTGGAATTCGGGATATTTGTTGAACAAAACCGATTATAGTGTGTCTGGGATAACTGATGGGATAAGAGTGAATTATAAGATGGCGGGGGCAAGCTCGACGGAGATGACTGTCGGGACGGCAAGATTAGTAAAAATAATAGATGAAGATCGGATGGTGTGCAAAAAGGCAACTGGGTACAATTCTAATCAGACGAGTGATGGCGGGAGCTATACTGTTAGTACGTCGAGTACTACTTTGCCAAATACAATTGATATTTCGGAAAGGACGATTGAGGAGGCTCCAGAAAATATTTTGGAAGAGAATGGTAATATGGTGATGTATGATTTGTCGCCTTCGGCGCCAGCGATGAATGATTTTTCGAATAGTACTTATATGGAAGTTTCGTTTATTCTAGGGACATTGCAGGGGGGGATTAATATTAACGCTCAGTCGGATTACTGTAAAACTCCGGAAGGTGGGGTGAAGACGGGGATAGAGAATTTTGATTATTGTGCGATAAATAAGTTTAATTTTGCGGCAAGGTCATTAGGTAGATAAAAAGTAATGGAAAAAATAAATAAAATGAGGTAAAATGGTAGAAAAGAGAGGTAAAGAAATGAAAAAATTTAGGAGTGGGGCCGCGTCGTTTTATATGATTGCTTTTTCGACGTTGATTTTGTTGATACTTGCGGTGAGTTTTGCCGCGGTAATCGTCTCGGAGATAGAGCGGACAAGTAATGATGATTTATCTCAATCGGCATACGATTCAGCTTTGGCGGGGGTAGAGGATGCTAAGCTAGCATATCATAGTTACCTTGAATGTAGGGCTCAGGAATCACCGAGTAGTGCATGTCAGTCAGTAGTGGCACTAGTGGATACGGCACATCCTAAATGTAGTATGGTGGGGGAGATCTTGGGGCGAGCAGGTAGTGATGAGGAGGTATTGATTGAGGATTCAAATCGGGACATATCAAATAACATGCAGCAGGCCTACACTTGCGTGAAGTTGAAGACGATTTTGAATGATTATCGGGCGACTTTGACCTCTTCGGAGTCGACGCGGGTGGTGAAGGTGAAATTTGCAAACGAGGTCAAAGCAGACGATATCGAGACGATGAAAGTTAAGTGGTATTCGAATTCGGATTCTAATGGGTATTCTTATACAAACTTTATTTCTAATGGGGCGGTATTTCCGAAGATCGGGAGCTATACTACAGCGGCGCCGCCAACGATTTCTTTAGCGATGGTGCAGACGGCGCAAGATTTTACCTTGAGTGATTTTAGTCGGACTTCTTCGGGGAGGACAAATTTAGGGATGATGTATTTTGTGCCGACTGGCTCGGTAGCTAGTGCATCGTCTAGTCGCACCTCGGGTACTCTTGGAGATTATCAAGGGGCATATATTTCTGGGCGAGGTAATTATATTAGTAAAAGTAATGTAGTGAAATCAAACGATAAGAAGACAAAGAATACGCCATACGCTGTATATTGTCCGGATAACTCTGGGGATGAATTTGCCTGCTCGGTGACAGTAGAGCTGCCAAAGCCGTTTGTCAACGAGTGGGATGCGGCAGCAGCAAAGAGGAATGATGATACCTTTATGTTTGTAGTGTCGTTGCCGTATGGGCGGCCAGAGACGGATTTCTCTTTGGAATTCTTCTGTAAACAGAATCAGCTTTGTGTGTCTGAAGTGGCGGTGGTAGAAGAGGGGGTAGAGAACGTAGTCGAAAACCAAGCGAGTTTGGATGGGGTGCAGGTGCAGATAGATTCGACAGGGCGGGCTAATGATCTATATAGAAGAATCGAGACTCGGATGGAATCCTCAGGTGATGAATCGTATATCTCGCTGATGGGGCCGTTGCAGCTACTAAATGGCGATGGGGGAGGGGCGTCGTCGGATGGGTTTATCAAGAATTATACAGTTACGCAGGATGAGGATGTGACGATCCCAGTTAGCGATGATTATGATTTCGAATACTAAAAAAGGAGCCGCAAGGCTTCTTTTTACTTGGTTGTGGGGGTAGGATTTGAACCTACGACCTTTTGGTTATGGGCCAAACGAGCTACCGGGCTGCTCTACCCCACGATGTACTATATATTATATATGGTGGGGGAGAGTTTGTCAAGTGTTTGATTTTATTGCTTATGTTTGGTAGAATATAATTAATATGGGAAAGAAATTTGATTTTGATTATATTGTGGTTGGTAGTGGTCCGGCTGGGTCTACCGCTGCTCTAGAGTTAGCCAAAAATAGTAAAAAAGTTTGCCTGGTAGAAAATCGTATTTTTGGTGGGGTAGGTGCACACACTTATGATTTGCCGAGTCTTGCGACTTTTGATTTTTCGCATACTTTTTCGCATGTTTCTGAATTTCCTGAGTTCATGGGGCAGGATCTTACTTTTAATTTGGCGACTATTCCAGCTCGTGGGCTTAGGGTTGTTGTAGATTCCAATAAAACCAATCAAAAGCTTTATGAGGCGGTTGGGATTACTTGTGTACCTGGCTCGGCTAATTTTCTGGATAATCATACTATCGCTGTGGGAGAAAAGCGTTTTACCGCTGATAATTATATTTTGGCTACCGGTGCGCATTTGAATACGGCTGGCATATCGGGTGTCGAGAATGTTAAATACCTCACACCAGAGACTGCTATTAAAATTACTCGTCTACCTAAGGTAGTAGCTGTTATTGGTGGTGGTAGTACTGGTGTGGAGTTGGCTGAGTATTACGCTGAGTTAGGTGTGAAAGTGATGCTTTTTGAGGCGAAGGAGCACTTGGTGCCGCGTGAGGATCCGGCGGTTGGTGATTGTTTGAGTAACTTCTTTTCTGACCGTCTGGGCATTACGGTATTGACTTCTTGTAAAGTCGTGGCTATTGAGGAGAATGAGGTTAGTAAGGGTGTTATTTTTAAATTCCGCAATAGTGAGAAGATAGTCCGCGTAGATCAAATAATCTTGGCTACTGGGAGTAGTCCTAATCTGACTTTTGGTCTTGAAAATACCAAGGTTAAGTTTACTGATACTGGCATAACTGTAAATAGATGCTTTGAGACTTCGGCCAAAAATATTTATGCTATTGGTGATTGTATTGGTGGGGATTCTTCTACTGACCGTGCCATTGGTCAGGCTAATCGTTTGGTTTCTAATATTTTGCGCCATACAAAGGATCCGTTTAATCCGCGTGGGATTGTACGTCTAGTTAATACTTATCCTGAGGTGGCGGTGGTCGGGTTTACTGAGTCTGAGCTTAAAAATAATAAACAGAAATATCAAAAATCTATCGCTTCGCTTTCTGATATTCCGGCTGGAATGATTCATACTTTTAATTATGGTTTTATAAAACTTTTGGTGGATCGTACTGGGCATTTGTTGGGTGCATCTGTGGTGGCTCCTCATGCATCACTTATTATTGGTGAGCTGGCATTGGCTCTCCGACATAATCTGACGGCACTCGAGCTGGCGAGCGTGCCTCATTCCAAAAATAATTATGACTATCTGATTAGGCTTGCCGCATTAGAGCTTCTCCAGGCTAAAATGCCTAAGAAAAAGCCATCTTCTAAGAAGCCTGCCGTTAAAAAGCCAGCTAAATAGTTTTGGATTTGTTTTGATAGACGTAAGCGAAGTCCGGGGAATATTTTGAGGACTCTTTGATAATGATGCGGTCGATGTCTGCTGTGGTGACGATTTTTTTGTCTTTTAGGGTCTTGTCGATAGTGGTAATGATTTTTTGGATAAAGTCATTAGCAAAACCGGAAGGGATGCCGAGGGCTTTGGCTTCGCGTTTTAGAGATTGTTTTAGTTTTTCGGAATCATAAGTAGTGGTCATAGTGTAGTCCTAATGATCATTAAAATTGCGATGAGGAAGAAAGCGAAACTAATAAAGAAGCGGAAGAAATTCTTGTTTTGGAAACGGATGCGGAGGAAGTCGGCGAGATTTAGATGATTATCGAAGAGAAAATGGATGGCGAGAAGTGGAAAGATGGAAAGTAAGGCAAAAAGTAAAATAAATAAAGCATGGGAAAAACCGCTAGTTGAGAGGTACATAATAGAAACTGTGGTAATGAAAAAGATGGGCAGGGTAAATAACAGCTCGGGGAGGACGGAGACTACGCCAAGGATAAAAGCGTCGGAGCGGGAGGAGGTAGTGCCTATTTTGGAATTAAATTTGCGGACGAGGGAACGGGAGATAAAGAGTTTAGTGCCTGGGGCTTTTTTGAAATAGCCCAGAAAGAAACAAAGACTAAGGGAGAGAAAAATACCGGCCATAATCCAAGCAAAGATGTCGCTACCGATAACGAATTTGGTGAGGGGAAAAGCGCAAAGAATTAAATGAAAAATAAAAAGAATGATGGCGGAGATGGTCTCGGCGCCGAGAATGAAGAAAAGTGAGATGTCGGAAGCTCTCCGACGCGAAAAACGGCCAGTGAGTGAATGGTGAAGTAGCAAAAAAATGCCTGGAACTAGTTGCATAAGCATGATGATCAGGACGGAAAAAATGATGATTCCAACAGATGTGAAAACACTCATGCTTCCATTATAACATGGTGGGGGGTTGATTTTTGAAAAATAACGTGCTAGGGTGCACGGTATGAAAATAAAATTATTTAATTTATTTGTGGTTGCGGTGGGTCTTGTGGTGGGGTGCGTGATGGGTGTGGGTGCCTATGCGGAGGAAAATTTGGAGAGCGGTAGTGAGGTGGGCGATGAGGCGGCGTGGGCACCGCCAGAACTTTATTTGAAAGCGATAAATCCTGGATATAAAATTGACGGCATTTCTAACGTTGGGGAAATGATCGAGATAGGTAGAGGAAAATCCGACGAATTGATTTCGCTCGCTGGTGTGGCTGTCGGCTATACTAATTCAAGCGGGAATTACTCAGTGATTTTTGAGTTTCCCGAGAACAGCTACCTGACTGGCGAGAGCATCCTCCTGAGATTGGCTAGCTCGCCCGAACACGAGCTGGCCAACTCCCTTTATACAAAAACTTTGGCAATGACGGGAAGTCTGACTTTGCTAAAGGATGGGGAAGTGATGGATACGGTGTGCTGGACGGGCAAGAAGGACTGTTTGAAAGCGTTTAGTTCTTCTAAAAAGACCACTTTGGTGCGAAATGAGGAGACGGGGAAATTTGAACATTTGGATATTTTGGAGTATGAGCCAGAATATAGGAAGGAAAATTATAAAGTGGAGATGGCAGAAAAAGGTGCAGTAGCTGGCGAGTGTACGGATGTGGAGTTCTCAGAGATTTTGACGTATTACGACGAGGAGGAGGCGGAGCAATTTATTGAAATATATAATCCGACGACTGAGGCGAAAAGATTGGATGGATGTATGATAAAATACAAAAACAAAAAGTACGTGCTGGCGGGGACAGTGGCGGCAGAAGGGTATTTTGCGTATTATCCGACTAGTAATGGGTTTAAATTGACAAAAAATCCGACTAAGTCGAATGTTTTGGAGATAATTGATGGAAATGAAAAGAAAGTGGATGAATTGGAATATAAAAACGGACAAAAGAAGACGACGGCGTTGGCACTGCTTGGTATAGATGAGAGGGGAGAGGAGATTTGGAAAAATACCTACACTCCGACACCAGGAGAAGCGAATAATTATCAGGAATACCGGACTTGCGAGGAAGGAAAAGTAATCAATACTAAAACGGGAAATTGCGTAAAAGCGACAAGTGTGGCACAGAAAGTCTGCAAAGAGGGGTATTATCTAAATATCTTGACTGGGCGATGTAAAAAGAAAAAAACGGCCAGTGAGAAAACATGTAAAGAGGGATATTATCTAAATTCGGAGACTAATCGTTGCCGGAAGATTAAAGAAAATAAGGGTGCGGATTATTCTTTGCAACCAGAAGAATATGAAGAGAACTCGGGGTTTGTGGCGGTGTGGGCTGTTGTAGGGGTAGCGATTGTGGGTGTAATATATTTGGTTTATGAGTTTAGGAAAGAGATTGGAAAGTTTTTTAAAAGACTATTTTTCTAATGATTTTGCGTAAAGCTTCTCGATCATTTCATCAAACACTGCGCTGCGGGTTTGATCGCCATTGATTTCAATGAGGAGGCCAAGTTCTTGGTAATGGCGAATAACTGGTAAAGTTTTGGTGCGGAATTCTTCTAATCTAGTATGAAAAACTTCTAAATCCTTATCATCGGCACGATCACCACGATCGTTCAGAATTTTGGCTTCGCGGAAACGCTCTTCGACATCAGCTTCAGAAACATTTAAAATAATAGCAGCTTTAATCGGATGACCGGCACCGCTAGCCACAGACATAACTTGGTCTTCTTCGCCAGCCCAGCGACCAATGGAAGAAAGAATTAGAGGGTATTGGAATAAATCTGCGCGTTCAAAATATGGCAAGACCCATTTATAGAAAACATCAGTAGGAATAAGATTGCCAAATTTGGTGTAGTTTTCGCGAGTTTCCTTTTCCATAGCACGAATAATAATGCCAGAAGAAAGAAATTTAGCATCTAGAGCTTCGGCTAGTTTGATGCCTTGAGTATCTTTGCCAGACATTGGTAAACCAAAAATATTAATTGAACCTGTGCCAAGCCAAGATTTGATTTGTGAAATTTTGTCATCCATAAAATAATAATAGCATAATTTATAAAAATATGTATTTTTAGCACTCTTGCATTAAGGCTGCTAATTTTGTATAATGGAAGCATGGAAAATGAAAGAAAAATTACAGAGCGACAAGAGGAGATTTTGTTTGCGGTAATTGAGGAATATGCAGAGACGGCATCGCCGGTGGGGAGCGTGACGTTGGCGAAGCTTTTTGGGGTATCGCCGGCGACGATTCGGGCGGAGATGGCAAGACTGGAAGCGATGGGGCTTATCGCACAGCCGCATACCTCGGCGGGGCGAGTGCCGACGGATGCAGGGTATCGGCATTATGTGAATAGTTTAGCTAGTGGTGAAGAGATGACGCCTAAGTTTGCCAAAATAGAGGAGCGGGGGCGGCTGGATCAACGGTCTTTGGAGCGGGGAGCACATGCGTTGACGGTGCGGGTGAGCTCGCAGTCTGAGGCGGATGCGGCAATTCGAGGGGCGGTGGATGCTTTGGTGGAGCTAACTGGGAATTTGGGGCTCGCGACGATCGGTGGGCAGTTATATTTGTCTGGTATCTCGCGGTTATTTACTCAGCCGGAGTTTATGGATTCGGCGAGAGTGCGGTCAGTGGCGAAGCTGCTAGATAATCTAGAGCCGTGGCTAAGGGAGGCGGCGCCGGGAGAAGCTCTAAATATCTTTATCGGCCGAGAAAATCCGATTGGTAAGAATTCGGAGGTGAGTTTGATTATTTCGAAGTTTCGTTCGCCTTTCTCGGACCGGAGTTATATTGGGGTGCTAGGGCCGACGCGGCAGAATTATGCTAGGGTGATGCGACTGGTTGAGTACGCAGGGCGGACTTTAGAGGCAGAATTATAAAGGAGGAAAATGGAGAAAAAGAAAAAAGAAATTGTAGAGTTAGAAGCAAAAAATGCGGAGCTGATTAACGATTTGCAGCGGACGCGGGCGGATTTTGAGAACTTTCGCAAGCAGACAGAAATGCAGACAGAAATGCAAAAAAACAGAGCAAAGCTAGCGACGGTGTATAAGATTTTGCCTTTGCTGGACGATGTGTCGCGAGCAATTGGGACTTATGCGGAGCTAGCGCCGCTTGATAAAACTCTAGCTAAGACGATGAAAGATCTGGGCCTAGAGAAGATAAAATCAGATGAAGGAACGGATTTTAATCCAGATATCCACGATGCTGTGACGATGGAAGATGACGGTGAGGGAAAAGAAGTGGTGGCGGAGACTTTGCGGGAGGGGTACTATTACGAGGGGGAGGTGTTGCGCCCGGCGATGGTAAAGGTGAAGACCTTGAAAAAATAGAGGTAAAATGGTAAAATAAAGGAAATAGAAAAGGAATTATTATGGCTGAATATAAGTTGAAAGTAGAAAAAAGAGAAGTAACTGGCAAAAAAGTTCAGAATTTGAGAAAAGATGGGTTGATCCCGTCGGTAATTTATGGGGGTAAGACGCCAATAACAGCTCAGAGTGAGTATGTGGCGACAGAGAAGATATTAGAGAAGGCTGGATATCATTCGCCCATCGATCTTGATCTTGATGGAAAGAAGAAGATGGTGATCGTAAAGGATGTGCAAATTGACCCGGTGAAACGGATGATCCTAAACGTAGAATTCCAGGCTATTTCGGCAAGAGAAGTAGTGACAGCGACGACACCTATCGTAATCGTGAACTTTGAAGCATCGGAAGCCTCGAAAACTTATCATCTTGAGATGGTAAGAGCGCTTGAAGAAATCGAAGTCAAGGCTAAGCCAGCGGCTCTACCAAAAGAGTTAGAGGTGAATGCCGAAAAGATGGAGACGGTAGAGGATAAATTAACAATTGCTGACATTGTACTACCGGAAGGGGTGGAGTTTGCGGATAAAGAAATTGATATGAATCAAGTAATCGTATCTCTGTATGATCCAGCGGCAGAAGCTGAGAAACGTGAAGCTGCAGAGGCTGCAGAAGCGGAAGCAGAGGCGGAAGAGGCTGGCGAAGAAAATGCTGAAGCTGCCGAAGAAGAAGCCGCCGAAGAAGCGTCTGAAGAAGCAAAACCGCAAGCCGAATAAAAAAATAACCCTTAAGGGGTTATTTTTTTATTGCTTCTTGGTTTGCTTTTAGGCGGTCTAGGAAAGCTTCTCTGGCGGCGTCGCCATTTTCTGGGAGGCCGGCCCAGGCTTCTAGGGCAGGGTTCTGGAGGGCGCGGGAGAAGGAGAAGGTGACAGGCCAGGGGTAGGGGCCGCATTTGATGATGGCGGCGAGGTTCTTGGTGGCTTGCTCTGGGGTCTGGCCACCAGAGAGGAAGACGACACCGGCTATGCTCTTTGGTACGTGTTTTTTGAGGATTTCGGCGGTTTTTTCGCTGATGGTGGATAATTCGTAAGGATGGTTGTATTTTTTGCCAGGGAGAACCATATTGGTCTTGAGGATACAGGCGGATAAATCTACGTCTAACTTTTTTAGATGGGCAAAAAGGCAATCTAGAACCTTGCCAGAGACGTAGGCAGCGGTGCCTAGCGGATAATCGCCGTCATAGACTACTTCTGGCTCAACGATCGGTACAAGACCGTTTTTTTGGCAAAGAGAGGCATATTCGGCGAGAAGTTTGCAGTTCTCCTCGACAGCATGCCTAGTTGGTGAGATCAGGTGGCGGTTGCTATCGAGGCGAATCTCTAGGCAAGCACGCCATTTGGCAAAACGCAGTCCCATCTGATAGTACTCTTGGAGTCTAGAAGCGAGGTTTTTGATACCTTTGGTGTAAGTCTCTGGGGAATCTGGGAAATACTCAAGGCCTTGGTCTACCTTAATACCAGGGATAATGTGGCGATTTTCTAGATATTTGACGATGTTTTCGCCTTCAAAATTCTCGCCGCGGGCGGTTTCGTCGAAGAGAATAACACCACTGATGTATTTTTCTAGATCAGGGGTAGAAAAGAGGAGATTACGGAAGAATTGGCGATTCTCGTAGGTATCGGGGATATTGAGGCTAGAGAGTTTTTTGTGCATGGAACCGCCAGATTCGTCGGCGGCGAGGATGCCCAGAGGTGAGCGGACTAGATCGGCGGCGAGCCGGGGGAGTTCGCTACTTTCGTTGGTATCTTTGGTGAATTTTTTGTAATCTTTGAGAGTGAGGGCAAAACCAGGCCTCAAATTCTCAATATTGAGGCGAGCGAATTTTAAGCTATCCTCAACAGAGAGACCGAGGAGAAAAGAGCCAAAAATCGTAGCAGTAGCGGCTGAGTAGGTGTAGAGGAGATTGGTATTGCTGATGCGGTAGGAGTAAACAGTCTCTTTGATGTCAGAGAAAGTGAAGGACTTTGCGGAGAGGAAAATGACTTTGGATTTGTCTACTCCGAGGGATTTAAGCGCCTGCGGAATTACCGCTTGGCCTTTGGTCTCGAGAAAAACGAGGGAAGCGCGGGAGACTAGAGGGTCTAGACGGCGATCATCGGCGTTTTTGAGATAGACGACTAGATTAGTACTGGGGTGACTGTCTAGATAGTCGGAGATTTGCTCGGAGACAGTAGTGGAAACCTTGGCAGAACGGTCTAGGTAGAGATAATCGATAGGGGATTTGGGTGCAATTAGAGTGGAGCTAGGGGCTACACTAGGGGAGAAATAGCTCACACCGCCACTAGTGGTTAGGATAAAACGCTGAGAGCTGACGTCGGGGTCAGGGGCCTCAGAGCTAGAAAAATCTAGGTGAGAGCCAGAAATCTGGGCCTTAAATTTGAGTTTTTGTAAGATTTTGAGGGGGATAGCGGCGCCACCTAGGTTCTCGCTATGGCTTTTGAAGTGATGACTAGAAGAGTCAAAGCCAAGATTTAACCATTTCACGTTGTCATTATCGGTCTCGAATGAGTCTTTTTTCTCGTCGAGGTTCAGATAAACGTCTTTAGTGACGTTGCCCACTATCAAAATATTCATAAGGATATTATATCACACCTAGGATTCCGCGCAAGGCATAACCGGTATCTTCGTGGCTACGGACGGTGATGGTTTCAATACCCATCTCTACGACTGGGTAATCGTTGCCGCCAGGTTGAGTCATATCGCCAAAGTAGAGGATGTCTTTTTTCTCGACATTTAGCTCCTCTAGAAGATGAGTCATACCGAAGATTTTATTCATGCCTGGAGTGATGGCGTTAATAGAGGTAGTGCCACCGATTTCATACTCAAACTCAGGGGCGAGCTCTTTGCAACGGGCGGTGATGGCTTCACGTTTTTTGTAATCTGGGTCCCAGGCATATTTCTCCTCGGTGCCGGCTTTTTGGCCGAGGGCAGAGAAGGTGACTTGACTGAGGCGGTTTTCGATGATTTCATCGCCAGGGGCGAGTTTATCTTCTTCCCAGTAGCCTAGTTCGCGAGCGGCTTGCTCAATGGTCTTGGTGATTTTGTCTACTTGCTCATCTGTCAATGGGTAATTGTAAACTTGCTCCCATTCTTGTTTTTCTTTGTCGTATTTGTAATATTGGGTCCCTTGAGCTACAAAGAGATGAAGGTGAGAAAGCTGCTCTGGGGTGGGATTGGGCAAGCGATCTACGATTTGAATCAAAAATTGATCAAATTTTTGGCCTGAGACAGGACAGATCTCGAAGTGGTCGAGACATTTAACTAATAATTCTGCGATATCGTCCGTGATGGGAGTCTTCGCGACATTTAAGGTTTGATCTATATCGAATGCTAAAACTTTTTTCATAATGTTTTAATTATACCATGATATAATGGGATTATGAAAACATATATCGTGGGCAATTGGAAGCTAAATTTTACAGTGGGGGAAGCTTCGATCTATCTTCATAAACTACAAAAAGCTTTACCGGCGTCAAAAAATATAGAAATGGTGGTGGCGCCATCTCTGATTGCGTTGCAGTCTCTGGCTTTGCAGGTAGATAGGCACAAGATAAAACTGGCGGCGCAGAACGGGTATTTTCGAGATTTTGGGTCGTATACGGGAGAGGTATCGTTTTCGCAGCTGAGAGGACTGGTGGATTATGCGATTGTGGGGCATTCGGAGCGGCGAAATTTGCTACACGAGAATGATAAAGAAGTAGCCAAAAAGGTGGCGGCGGCAGTGCGGAATCATATTCGACCGATTCTCTGTGTGGGGGAGACGGAGAGCGAGCGGGCCTTTGGCGAGACGCGGGATGTGATTATGGACCAAGTAATTGGGGGGCTGTCTGATATTTCTGATGATGAACTGGACAAGGTGATTATTGCTTACGAGCCGATTTGGGCATTGTCTTCGGTGAAGGATTCAAAAATGGCCTCACCGGATGAAGTGAGTGAAGTAGTAAAGATGATTAGGGGGATACTGGCTGATGTCTACGGGGAGAAATGTGCCGAAAAGGTGCCAATTCTCTTTGGCGGAAGTGTAAATGCAGCTAATGCCGGAGGATATTTGACGATTCCTGGTGTAAATGGTTTATTAATCGGTGGAGCGAGTTTGATTTTGCAGGAGTTTACTGATATAATAGGGGTAGCAAGACGAGTACAAAAATGAACAAACGATATATAGATTTTGTGCCAACGGCAAAAAATGCCGAGGTAGAGCCAAAAGTAAAAGCCAGAACTGCTAGACCGGCGCCAAAGGCGAAGGCGGCGATGGCTACTGCTGTGCGAGTAAAAAAGTCAGCACCGACGCGGGTAATGCCAGCAAAGGCAACACCAAGGACGAGAAGAGTGGTCTCGACAGATGTAATGCCCGCTAAGAAGAGGGTGAGTACGGTAAAGGCGGCGCCAAAGATGGCTCCGAAAATGGCTCCGAAGGCGAATACGTCTAGCGTGGGGGTAAAAATAACCAAGGCGGCGACTTTTACAGATGAGAAGAAGCCAAAGAAAGGTCAAGTGGAGGACTTGAGCCGGCATTTTGTAAAGACGGAAGTAACAAAGCGACCGTTGTCGAAATTAGAGATACCAAAGTCTCCGCTAATTAATCAGGCAAAGATAGAAAAACGGCCATTATCTAAGACTGTCTATACTAAGAAGGTAGTGGTGCCGAAGGAGAAAAAGCAAGAGCCAGTGACGATTATCACAAAGCCAGAGAAGCAAAGCCATGTAGGGGTAATAGTGGCGGTGATTTTGACGATAATCTTAGGGGCGGCAGCAGGGACGGTGGCGTTTTTGTTACTGCCTAAATAGGAGGAAAATGCAGCCGAATCCGTTATTAAAGAGGATAATGAAAGATAAAAAGGGGGATATAGTGCATAGTTCTGGCTATGCGAAGGTGCAGAGTGGAGAGAGGATAGGCTCGACTTCGGTAGAGGGCTTTATGAAGCGGCAAAGAATTGACGCAAATAGGAATTATGTTCAGAGTTATAGGGATTCAAAGGTAGGGCAGACAGGGAGACTAGATAAAGCAAAGAAGATGGAGGCTCCAGAAAAGCCTGGAAAAATATCCGAAAAAAATCCCCCAGTGAGAATAAATCCGGGGATCTAATACTGGGGTGAGAGATGGGACTTGAACCCACGACCGCCTGGACCACAATCAGGAGCTCTAACCAAACTGAGCTACTCTCACCATAGATTTAAATGGTGCGGGTGAGGGTAGTCGAAACCCTATCCTAAGTTTGGAAAACTTATATACTAGCCGTTGTACTACACCCGCATATTCATATAATAACATATATTATAAAATAAAACCAGCTGTTTTCTTCACAAGACTTAACGCTTATGTAATTTTTACAAAATCCGTCAGGTGCAAAGCATCTTAAAATCCGGACGCTTTGCACACTGGGATTTTGGTAAAAATTACGCGCGTTAAATCTGGAAATTGTTCAGAAAATAGCTGATTTTATTTTATAAGCATTGACATTTCATGCAAAGTGTGATATAATGAAGGTATGTAGTTTAATAATTTAGTTTTTGACGTTAGGGGGTACCATTATGTCAAAGAAGAGAAAATTGGAACAGAGAGCAAGCAAGAGACAGCAGGATGCTTATTTTGCCGAATTGGACGAGCTGGCTCAGCAGAAGATCAACGGTGAGGAGCCGGAGCCCAAGAAGAGAGGGCTTTTGGACATTGTCCGAGGAGGAAAGCCGGATGTTGGCGATTCTGACCTCAAAGGGCCAGAAGGAATCTCTGATGAGGAGCCAATGGAAGCAATTCCAGAGAAGGAGCCGACAATGGTAACTCCTCAGTCTGAACAGGCTAGAGTGGCTCAGGAGCCGACAAATGTGGCGCCGGGGGAGCCGCCAGCGTGGGCACGGGATCTTGTGGCTTCGCAAAAAGCTTTCCAGGAAAATGTGGGAAGCGTGATTGCGAAGACAGCAAAAATCTTGGATGCGCACGATTTGAGATTCAATGAGTTAGAAGAGAGAATATTGAATCTTGAAGACTGGAGGCGGGCCGCCATGAAGGCTGAGCAAGCAAAAGCTGAGACTGAGGTGAGAAACGAGGCCAAGGAGGCAGAGGTTGAAGCCAATGAAGAAGCAGCAGAAGCTGAAGCAAAGGAGGCTGGACTGATTAAGGTAACTGAAGCTGAGCCTGGGCAGATCGAGCTGGTGGTTGAAGTTGAGCCTGAGGCAGAGTCTAAGCCCGAGCCTGAGGTAGAGCTTGAGCCTGAACCGGACGAAGATGATTTGTCGCCGGAAATGTGGTGGCAAGGCAAGATTGTCGACGAAAATGGCAAAATTAGCTATTCTCATCCGTTTAGGAACATCTTTGTAGCGGAGGAATTTGCTACAACGAAGAAAAAGAAGACGAAGCCTGCCTTTGTAATGGTAAATGCCTCTGGTGAGATACAGAGGAGGATGACGAAAGAGGAGTTGGCTGAATATGGTCACCTTTTCTAAGAAACTACAGAGTACCTTTAATAGAAACGCGGATCGTAAGATCCGCGTTTTTTCATGGTTTTTGCATGATTTAGTAATAAATTAGACATAAACGCAATAAAATGATAAAGGTATTGACAAAAAACCAAAAGTGTGATACAATGAAAGTAGTCTGAGTTGGGAGAACAAGGAAGACCATTAACAGTCAAATCATCTCAGGTTTCATAGAAACCTGAGGCTATCTATCTGTAACCGTTAATACACCTGTAGGGGGTGTTCTACAAAAAAGAAAGAGGTGAATGTTATGTTGAGTGGCATAGCGTTGGGAGTAGTAGTAGTTGCTTTGTGTTTGGTGGCCGTCATGATTCTCGAGAGAGATGAAGGCGAGAAGCTGTTTGACACAAAGAGGATAAGCAATGAGAAGTGGGAGCAAGCAGTTTTGGCCGGGATAGCTATTGCGCTGATTGTAATTTTTAGCACGAAAGCGTGGTGGCTAGCAGCTATTTGCTACGTGCTAATGATTGGATTTGACTTTGTGCTATTGAAATGGTGGCATGAGGAAGGGAGTGATTTTCTGGAAATTTTGCCATTTATCGCAATCAGTATGGTATTTTATCTAATCTTGGGGATCGTAGCAGGAGATGTTGCTAGGGCGGTTAATAACGAGCTGATAAGTTCGATATTGACGACCATACCTGGCGTAATGATTATTGTTAACATTGGGTATTATGTATTTGAAGTTTTTATGTTCCGCGCAAGGATGGAACAGTAAGGGGGTAAAAATGAAAAATAAAAGAAGAGCAAAGGTAACAATGTTTGTAACTGTGGTGCTCGCTATTGCTGTGGCAATTCAAGGGATATCCTGGAATGCGCTGGGCGAGAAGTCTGCAAAAGGCTTTGGTCTGGTAGCAGAGGCTAGCGAGAATCCTGGAAGTTGGGTACATTTTTATAATGACGACTTACAGGACGATGGGGATAAGGACAATGATTTTAATTTTGGCCCAAATCCCTATTCTAGCTCAAAGTCTGCTTCGGATTACGACAAAGAGTTTCGCGAGAGACTTAAATGGGATCCAGCGTTACTGGCAGCTAGTGCATCGTGGTTTGACGCCACTTTCGGTACACGATTTATGGGTGATTTTCATAAATCTGACGAATATAGCTGGAAGAAAGCCATGAACGAAGCAAAAGAGAAGTTTGCGAAGTCGCAAGAACCGTACTACAAGACGCTTGATTATTTCTTTGACTTTGTTGAAGATTGCGACGTCTCAATACGGGATTGTAATGGGGTGACGGATCAGATGTTTATGAATCCGTATACTCCGAACACTGGTATGCAAATGCCAGATATAATCGTCAAAGAGACGCATAATCATAGCGGACATGAGTTGGTATTCTCACGAAAGATTAAAGGTGAAAAGTTTGAAGTAGCCTTTAGAATCGAGTGCGGGTATCAGCCGACGAATGTAGCTAAGAAGATGCATATTACGCCGGAAGGCAAAGATAACTCGACAACACCAAGCAAAAAGACTTCTCCGGGTACGACTCCAAAGAAATCGAAGGATAAAGGTACGACACCTGATAAAGGTAAGAGTAACGGCACTAAGCCAAGCAAGGACAAAGATAAGGACACAAAACCGAGTAAAGACAAGGATGACGAGGCAAAGCCCGATAAGGACAAAGAGGACGAGCCTACGCCCGATCAGGGTGGTAAAAATCCGGACAAAAATCCGGATGAAAACACCGAACCGAATGACGAAAGTGGCCCTGGTGAGGAAACTAATTCTGGCGGTAATGAGTCAACTAAAGACCAAGATACGAATTCAAATCACTATGATTCTTATGATGAATATCGGGAAGATATAGATGATTTGGAAGAGACTAACGAGACTCAGCGGACTGGCGACGACGACAATAGCCCATCTACGGAAACACCTGCGGATACTACGGTAGACAATAATGGTGACGAAGGTACTGGAAATGGTGGAATCAATGAGCCCACCGAGGTGTCGGAGCCGGCAACGGAAGCAGACACTGGCGAACCGGTTCAAGGTGGCGATGAGCCAATCGACGAACCAGAATAGATAGATAGCACGGGATGAGAGTTTTACTCTAGCACCTTACTTGAATTCCCAGCGAGATTATCTCGCTGGGACATCCCCATGAAATTTGAGATGATTTGACTGTCACAGACGAATATTAACAATTCGGCTAGAGAAAAATAATATTAAATTTAATAAAACCTAATTGTTAATGAATATTTATTAAATCTAATGAAAGGATTAATATGAATAAAGTTTATAAGACTGTTCTTGGTGCGACGGCAGTTACTGCTGCGGTAGCGGCGGTTTCTCTCACACCAGCGATTGTGTCGGCTTGGGGCGATAATAGCAACGGCCGAGATGTTTATACTCTAGACCAGATTAATTCTGGTGAATTGGGGGACAAAATTACTTTTAACTCGATTACTAATGATGGTGTAATCGGAGATGAAAGAAACTTCGTAGCGGCGAAGGTATCTGGTGCTAAGGTAGATACCTGGAATGCTAGTACGATTAATGTGGAAGACGGTGGTACTTATACTATCCGGATGTACGTCCACAACAACAGCCCGAAGGGCACCGCGGCTATCGCGGAAAACGTAAAAGCTACGGCTAGTATCCCTACTACGGTAGCCAAAGAGCAAACGGTGATCGGTTATATCGATTCTTCGAATGCTACTCCAACTAGAGTTTGGGATGAGGTAAAACTTGTTTCTAACGAAAATATTTACCTTGAATATGTCGATGGTTCGGCGCAGTACAACAATAATGTTGGACACTTTAAACTATCGAATGATTTGATTATTTCTGGTGCTACCCTAGGGTACACGACTATGGATGGCAAAATCCCTGGTTGTTTCCAATATGCGGGCGTGGTAACCTTTGATGTGAAGGTGCATAAATCTGTCACTTCGAAGCTTACTAAGAAAGTCCGGATCAAGGGAACCAAAGATTGGCAAGAGTCTGTAGATGCTAAGATTGGTGACGAAGTTGAGTACCAAATTGGCTATACGAACCTCTTGGCTGATCAGGTAAACAACGTGATGATTCGCGACGTTCTACCTACTAACGTGGAGTATGTGAACGATACTACCTATCTTTATAACTCTAACTATAAAGATGGTGTAAAGCTTGCTGAAAATACCGTGACTACCTCTGGTATTAACATCGGTAACTATGCGGCAAAGGCTAACGCCTATGTACGGTTTACTGGTAAAGTTGTCGACAAAACGATGGCTTGTGGTAATAACCAATTAGTAAACTGGGCAAGTGCGACGGTAAACGGTGATGTTTACAAAGATGACGCTTCTGTGATGGTGGCGAAGACTTGTAACAATACACCTACACCAGATAAACCAAGTACCGACACTAACGAGACTGTTACTACGACTAGTACTCCTGCTACTATTGTAAATACTGGTCCGGAAACTATCGTAGCTGGTGCGCTCGGTGCTGGTGGTATGACCACTGCGCTTGGGTACTTCATCTCTAGCCGGAAAAAGTTAATATAATTTGACCGCTTCACGGGTGGTTCAAATAAAAACAAGCCAGATAAATCTGGCTTGTTTTTGTGTGAAAAATGAAAAGGTATTTTACTTTTGCGGTTTGTTTCGCGCCGGGAAGGCTCCTCGCGGCTTAGCCGGGACTGCGCCCGGAACTGTCCGGTACTCGTCTCGGTAAACCGCTCGTTGCCTTCTCGGGCTCACAAAATGCAACGTAAAATACCCTTTCCATTTTTTCTTCAAAATCGAGACGGTTATGCTATAATTGTTTTATGGATCCGTCATACAATCAAGCACCGCCGCAGGTGCCGCAGCAGCCGCAGATGCAACCGATGCAGCCGATTAGCTCGGGGGCGGGGGATATTGTGTTGGATAATGGTACGAAGAAGAAGTCGCGGAAGGGGCTGATTGTGCTGATTGTGATTTTGATGGTGGTGGCGATTGCGGGGATTGTGACGGCGGTGGTACTGAACAGAGGGGGAGAAACCGCGGAAGAGAGGGGGGCGAAGGCGGCTTATAATAGTTTTATGAATTATGTTTTGAGTGGGGAAGAAAGTACTGTAGAGTTTGACTATGATGAGATAGGCGGGGAGTCTGATGATGTGTATTTTGAAAAGGTGGAAGAGAGTGATGATGATAACTTAAAAGCAGAATATGCTGCTAAGGCGGGGGAACTTTATAATAATTTAGTAAGAGAATTTGCTACTTACGAAGAGAAGAACAATACAGAAGAAAATTGGGGTGAATTGATGGGGGTGATGAATGATTTTTATGTGAAATGTGTGACTTTTGAGGATTTGAGCTACGACGAGATTTTGGAAAGTTATGTGAATAATGGCAGAGAAGCAACGGTGGCGTTGATTGATGAGAGGTATGCTGGGGCGACAGAAGTTACGGAGTCAGTAGTGGATGGAGCGGCGGAGGGGGATGCAGAGGCGACAGAGGAAGTGGCGCCGAGCTTTGGGCAGTATCTGGCGGAGGAAAAAAAGCTAGCAGATTGGTATTTGAATTTTGCGGAGGCAAAAGTAGCAGCGGGGTGCGTAGTGGAGGGGGTGATACAGGATAGCTGCTATGAGATGACGGATGAAGAGATAGTGAACATGTGGGATTATTCTGGAGCTTCTAATGATGTGAGGTTGGCGTTGTGGGGACAGGCTGAGTATGTGGCGAGGGGGTTGTATGGTGTTTTTTATGATTTGGGTGAGCACACGGAATATGAAGGAGAGATAGTAGAAGAGACAGAGGAGGAAGAAGAATGAGGAAGAGATTTTTAGAGATTTTGGTTTTAACTTTGGGGATTTTAGGAATAGTATTAATAAATACGAAAAATACTCATGCTGAAGAGAAGGCTTGGGAGATAGAGGTCTATGCGAAAGAGACGATAACTGATTATTCAAGTGGTTCGCCGTTGCCAGGTCAAGAAAAAGATAAAAATAAAAATAAAGAATATAAGATGGGGATTTTGAAGAAAGACAAGGATGGCAAGTTCAGTTGGAAGCCTGATAGTAGTGCGAAATATATAACTGGCGTTTTAAAAGGAAATGAATTGGTAGTTACTGCAAAGTATGATAAGAGTGGACTATGTAAAGGCTTTACAAATTCTACTTTTAAGAATTGCGATGTAACAATTGGTCATGGCAAAAATGAGGTAAGAAAAGCGTTAACGATAAAAGTGCCACTACAAAAAGACAAAGCAAAGATGGGGAAGGCGTTGGTGCAAAAAATAGGGACGATCTATTATACTATAATTGCTTTTAAAGATAAAGACGGGGACAAGAAGTTTTCAGAGGCAGATGAAATAGGTGGCCATTTGAAGAGAAAAGACAATTATGAATTTAATACTAGGAGTATGAAATTGGAAGATGAATTGACTGGGGATATCAATACGGGCAATGAAGAAGAAGAGGAGGGGGATGATAAAACTGAAGGTACGTGTATGAATTCTGGTGGGGCGAAGTCGCTGGGGTGGGTGGTGTGCCCGATTATGGATTGGGTGCATGAGGCATTGGAGAAGTTTTATAATGAATATGTAGATCCGGCATTGCAGGTGGAGCCGAAATTGTTTACGGATGGTGGGGGAGATAGTACGTATGATGGTTGGAATATGTTTAGAAATCTGGCCAATATATTAATGGTGATATTATTCCTAGTGGTGATCTTCTCGCAGGTGACTGGAGTGGGGATTAATAATTATGGAATTAAGCAGATTTTGCCAAAGTTGATTTTGGCGGCAATACTAATGAATCTGTCGTATTGGATTTGTATAATATTTATTGATATTTCAAATATTTTTGGTAATGGTATGCAAGAGATGTTCCAGGGGTTGGCGGATGGCTTAAGCGATCCGGTGGTGAGTACGGGCGGTGATAAAATAGCTGACGTGGATCTGGAGGGGCATTTAATAAGTATTGGCGCAATTACCGGGCTATTTGCTGGCGGGGCGATAGTATGGACGAATCCAGCGGTGGTATTGACTTTGCTGATTTCGGCATTGGGGGTGCTTGTTTCGATCTTTTTCCTGTTTATTTTACTAGCGGCGAGAGAAGCGGCGATTGTGGTGATGGTGGTGCTATCGTCGATGGCGGTGGCGTGCATGATGCTGCCGAATACGAAGAGTTGGTTTGATAAATGGTGGAAATTCTTTGGATCACTGCTAATGGTGTATCCGATTGCGGGGGTACT
>JAZRPP010000046.1:0-5886 GCA_045649285.1 Candidatus Nanosyncoccus sp.
TTACGATATTCCTTACCCTAACCACCTTATACCACACTTTTACCAAAGACCAACAACATTTTTTCCTTGCATTTTTTTAAGTTTTTGCTATAATAAAGGCATATTCGACAACTAGTCGTTCTCCCAATCTTTAGATTGGGAGGTATTTTATTTGGCAAGTTTATTAAAACCAACTCCAATTTTTCTAAAATCACCGCTAGACATTTTCCCCATACGATTATAAAGACGCGAAACACTCATCATTCGTATTTGAGATAATACAGCATATTCATGTTTCCCTTTAAAAACAAACTCTGCATACCAAGTACCAATATGTGGTTGAGATGTAAGTGGAATCGCCCAGAAACAAAAAACGACTTAACTTCCTAAAAACAATCACTGGTCTAGAGTAATCTTTGTGTTTTCCATTTATTTCCACACCTACATTTTCACCAAGCGCCGCCCACCATATCTCACCTTCCTTAATTGCCGGAATTTTTCCAATATTATGCAGCTCTTCTTTTATCTTCATCCATTCAAAAAAATGCTTTTCATTTAACTCATTTTTCATTGCTTGCCTCAATTTATTATCTAATTTTATCCAGCATCCTCATCCAAGATTTTCTTCACGCTATCATACGCAAATCCTTGCCGGCAGAGATATTGCATTAGTTTTTCTTCCGTGTATTTATTTTTTTTCCGCGCGATCATTTTGCGGATTTCTTGCACTTCATCCCTACCGTCTATCACCTCCTCAATTATATCTCTCGCAATTCCTTTTTGCTGGAGCTCCATCATCAGCCGCCGCCGCGACACCCCCTTCTTTACAAACCTATTCTCCACCCAAAACTCCGCAAACCTCCGATCATCCACATACCCCTTTGCCACAAGTCGCTCAATAATCGAATCATATTCCAAACCCCGATATTTCCTAAACAAATAATCTCTCAACTCCCTCTCCGAGCGCGGCCGCATCAAAACCCACTCCAGCGCCCTCTGGTACATCTTGCCATATTCGCTCGCTTGTTTATATTCCGCAATTTTTTCTGGCGTCACCACCAGCCCCACCTTCACCCCTAGCTCTACCACTTGAGAAATATCCAACGAAAACGAATATTTATCATTCACAAACACATTCACCCGGTTCGGATTTTTTACCCCCTGTTTCAAATTCGTAATCTTTAGCTCTCGCTCTTCTTTTTTATCGCTCTGCCGAGTCCCACTCTGCGACTCCTCCGGTATCTCATCCGTTATCTTGTAAATATCCATGCACCTCAAACCATTTCATCGTCTCTTGGTAACTCATCTCATCCTGAGCGAGTGGCGGTTTCGCATTTTCCCGCCAAAATCTCTCAAAATCCTCAAATTTCACCCATTTTACTTCGTCCACTTCGCCATCCGTAAAATCAAAATCATCCTCTCGTTCCGAATAATCTACAAAATACACCCACCAGAACCGGCTCGGCTTCCAATTCGATACAAAACCAAATTTCAAATCGTCTTCCGATATTTTCGCCCCAATTTCCTCGTAAGCCTCTCTCACCGCCCCCTCTACTGGCGTCTCGCCCAAATTAATATGTCCTCCAGCCGAAAAATCCCAAAATCCACCAAACCGATCAATTCGTTCTGACCGTTTCTGCCACAAAATCTCCAATCCCCCCTCTCGCACTCGATAAATCCACGTAATCGAGCACCCAACAATATGAAGATCATTCGCCTCCGCTTGCTCCGGAGTTATTCCCTCTCCAGGGATGGCTTGTCCATTTTCTTTATAAACCTGCCATAATTCGTCGTGGTGCATTTTACTCCTTCTCTACTTTCCTTTTTCCTAATTATAACATCTTTTGCTCATTTACGCCAATCGCCACTTACCCCCGCAACCCCCTATTCTTCCTTCGATTTTTCGCGTACTTGATTCTCAATCTCTTCCATCAACTCTGGCTTTTCTTTAAACAAATTCTTTACCGCTTCTCGCCCCTGGCCCAGCGTCTCACCTTTGTATTTGAGGAACGCCCCAGCTTTATCCATAATCCCATACTGTACAGCCAAATCCAATACATCCCCCACTTTAGAGATCCCCTCGTTATACATAATGTCAAACTCCGCCGTCCTAAATGGCGCCGCGATTTTGTTCTTTACCACTTTAGCCTTAGTCCGGTTACCGATAATTTTATCCCCATTCTTGATCTGGCCGATCCGCCGGATGTCAAGCCGCACACTAGCATAGAATTTCAAAGCGTTCCCGCCCGTCGTAGTCTCCGGATTACCAAACATCACTCCGATCTTCATCCGGATCTGGTTGATAAATATCACCGTCGCCTTAGACTTCGAAATAATCCCAGTCAATTTCCGCATCGCCTGCGACATCAGCCGTGCCTGCAGCCCCATCTGTGCATCCCCCATATCGCCATCAATCTCCGCCTGCGGCACCAGTGCTGCCACCGAATCCACTACGATTAGATCCACCGCATTAGACCGCACCAAAGTCTCGCAAATCTCTAGTGCCTGTTCACCATTATCTGGCTGCGAGATTAGGAGATCCGCTGTATTCACCCCAATCCGCTTGGCATACGCCGGGTCTAGAGCATGCTCCGCATCGATAAATGCCGCCTGCCCACCTTGCTTTTGCATTTCCGCAATTGCGTGTAATGCTAAAGTTGTCTTACCAGATGACTCCGGCCCATAAATCTCAATAATCCGCCCCTTAGGGAATCCTCCGCCTAGCGCCAAATCTAGCGACAAAGATCCAGTAGAAAACAGCGCCACATCCATCTTTGGCGTATCCCCCATCCGCATAATCGATCCATCACCAAACTGTTTTGTAATTTGTGCCATCGCCAGTTTCAACGCTTCGCTCTTGCCGTCGCTCGCCTTCGCACCGTCTTTAGCGCCCACCTGCTTTTCTTTTTTTACCATTGTATTAACTCCTTTTAGTTTATTATACATTATTTTCTCTATCACATCAAAAAATAAAAATCAACCCCCTACCCCCAGCATAAGTGTTTTAATATGTTACAATATATTATATGAGAGTAAACGAAAACATTTTAATTTCTAGCTTAACCACGATGAAGCTCGGTGGTCCCGCCCGCTTCGTTATCGAAGTCGAGACTCCAGCCGAAATCATTGATGCCTATAATTACGCCGAGCAGTATCGTTATCCAGTTTTTATTCTCGGCTACGGCGCTAACACTATCGGCCATGACGAGGGTTTTAATGGCGTCATCATCATCAATCGCATGCACGGTATGTACGAAGCCAAGACTAAAGACGGCTCCACCCTCCTCAAGATCATGGGCGGCGAGTACTGGGACAATGTCGTCGCTTACGCCTGTAGCAAAAATCTAACCGGCATCGAGGCTTTAAGCAAGATTCCAGGCTTAACCGGTGCCGCTCCCGTACAAAACATCGGTGCCTACGGCCAAGAAATCGCTGATACTCTAGTCAGTATCGAAGTCTACGACAGCCTTTCCAAAACTTTCCGTACCCTAACTCACGATGATCTAGGCTTTAGTTATCGCAAAAGTATCCTCAATACCACCGAGAAGAACCGTTTTTTCGTTATTTCCATCACCCTCAAACTAAGCGAAGGTTTCATGCCTCGCCCCTTTTATAATTCCATCGAAAACTACATCGACATCAACAGTCTCACCGATTTCTCGCCGAGTGGCATCCGCGCCATCGTCTCCGCCATCCGCGCCGACAAACTCCCAGACCCCACCGAAAAAGCTAGCTCCGGCTCCTTCTTCAAAAACGTCTACCTCACCGAAGCCGAGGCCGAGCTCGCCACCGAAAAGCATTACCCTATCCATCGCGGCCACGACGGCATCAAAATCAACTCCGGCTGGCTCATCGGCCAATGCGGATTCTCTGGCAAACTCCTTCACGGTTTCCGCGTCAACGAAAAGGCTAACCTCGTCCTCATCAACGAATCTGCTGTAAGCTACTCCGACCTAGACAAGGCCCGCGGCGAAATCGTAAGCAAAGTCTACGACGACTTTGGCTACTGGCTCGAGCAAGAGCCCGTCGAGATTACAAATCTATAATTATTTTGCGTGAACCACATGATCAAACAGCGCAGCAATAGTCAGAGGCCCCACTCCGCCAATTTTTGGCGTAATCGCCGCCAGATCTGAGCGCTCCCGCACTTCGTCAGCTACATCCCCCCTCAAGACTCCATTTTCGCTAGCTGTCCCCGCGTCTACAATTACCGCACCAGGTTTTACCATAGCACTAGAAATCAAGCCGGGCACGCCCGTGGCAGTTATAATTATATCAAAAAGCTTAAGCTTTGTCAAGTCTGAGCCGCGATGAAACATTTCCACCTCGTATCCAGAGTTTTTAAACATCCTAAAAAGCGGCGCCCCCACCAGCTTACCTCGCCCCACCAGAGCAATTTTTTTACTTTTCAAATCAATATCATACCCCGCGAGCAGCCACATAATCGCTGTCGCCGTCGCCGAGTCAAACCTCGCATTAGCTCCCAACCCATCCACATCCTTCTCCGGCGCAATCAAATCACACAACCCATCCGTCGCCTCCTTATCTCGTAGAGGTAATTGGATAATAATACCAGAAATAGAAGAATCGGAATTAGCGTTAATAATCTTATCGCGAATATCGTTTGCGATGCAATCTACCACCTCCACTCCAATGTCTTCTCCATATTTCATCTTCAGCCGCACATACTTCATAATCACCGGGTTATCACTATCCCGCAAAATCAACAATTTCGGCCGATAATCCAGCCCCCGCACCTCACGCGCCTGCCGCTCCTTAATAAAATCAGCTAGTTCTCTGCCATTCAAAATCTTAGTCATACTCCTATTCTACCACAAAACCCACCCCAAACGCCATCGTTCATCTAGTGAGGAATATCTACTCCCCCAGAAGTTATGCCCCGTCCACCACCACTATTACCCCCACCTTGCGGCCGCCCACCGTTCAATGGCTGCGGCCCCGCCTGTTGCGGCATTTGCGTCTGAGGCTGTAAATTCGACAAATTCTGATTAATGGAATTCAACTGGCTAGACACATTCTGAGCTTGTTGCTGAGTCTTTGAAGTATAGCCAGACTGCGCCACCAGCCCTTCCAAATCTGCCCGGCGCTGCCCCTTAATATTAGCATTCTGGTCATTGAGTGCCGCATAGGCCGTAGCTCCAATTGCCTCCATTCTTTCCTTCTTTTCGCCTTCGGTTTCACCCGCTCTTTCTGGGATATGCAATGATCCACCCGTACCAAACGTCTCTTTAAACGCCTCGTCATCCATATTTCCAATCGTATTCGCTGTAACTTTGCTCGCAAGCTCCGCCTGCCCACCTCCAGCAAGATACTGCATTGTCGTCTGCCTCTCCGCCCCTAGAGCTACTGTATTGCCGCTAGCATCTTTCCTCTCTGCACTACTAATACCTTGCGCCACTGCGAACATCGACCGATCATTATTCTTATAATCAGCGCCATGATTTTGCATAATATTATCCGAAAACGCCCTCAACGCATCATCATCTGCTCCATTACTCAAAGCTGCATTAAATGCCGCTTTTACGTTCTTTCGCCCCTCCTCCCCTTTTGCCGACAATGCATCAGTATAGGCTCGAATCTTTGCCTTATTATCATCCATCAAAGCACTATATAACCCACCAGTTAAGCCCGAGCCACCCCTACTATCACTATCCATTCTACCCATATTATTCAACTCTCCAGATGCACTCAAGGCCTTAGCCACGTTAGCTGTCTCCGTAGCCAACATAAACTCTGGTGCATCCGCCGCCTCTAATGCCCCACGATCGGCCACCATCTTTTGGTACTGTAACGCATTGCGCTGCCGCATCCGGTTCCCCCCACTCAATACATTCGCAAACCTTCGTCTGGCTCCAGTCACTGGGTTACCATTTCTATCAATCCCCC
>JAZRPP010000047.1:0-11113 GCA_045649285.1 Candidatus Nanosyncoccus sp.
AAGATAAAAGTGGGAGGCCGGGGGACGCATTTTTGCCCGGAGTGTCAGAAATGATCGAAGTGTATTATGGTGAGAATCGGAAGCAGGCGCTAGAGGAAGCACAAAAATCACTGGGTGCTGGATATGAAGTGGTGGAAGGGACGGAACTGGAATCGAAAGATCTGCCGAATATATTTTGGGGGGCGTCGCTTTTTGCTGATACGCGAGCAATACTGGTGCGGGATTTATTAATGAATAAGGCGGCGGCGGGGGATTTGGCGAAATATTTGGAGACGAAACACAAGATAATTTTGCTAGAAACGAAGGTGGATAAGCGGTCGGTAGTTTACAAAGAGCTGTCTAAGGTGGTGAAGTTTCGCGAATTTGCTATGCCGAAAGATTTTAATGCGGGGAAAATATTTAACATATATAATATAGCCAAGCGGGATGGCGCACGGGCGGTAAAGGAGCTGGAGCAGTTTGAAATGACGGAGGATCCGATTAGATTTACGGGGCTTCTAGTCTCGCAGGCGCTGAAAGATTATAAGGCGCATTCTGGGGTTAGAGAAAAAAAGATTTTGAGAAAGTTGGCAAAATTGGATTTGGAGTTGAAATCTTCCAAAATAGAACCATGGGCGCTAGTAAAAGCATGTCTAGTGGAGCTAAATAATAAACCTTTTTAATGCTTGTATGTCGAGGATTTTTGGGAGTTTTGGGAATTCGGAGGGGGCTCTATTCCCAAAAGTCTTGAAAAAATGGGAGTTTTGGGATATAATGGGCTTATGGTACAGAGAGAAAGATATTTAAGGAAGCTGCGGATGCTCCGGGACGTGAATGTGATAAAGGTCATAACCGGCATACGGCGCTGTGGGAAGTCCACGGTGATGGATCAATTTCGCCAGGAGCTAATAGAGAGCGGAGTAGATAAAAGACATGTGATATATTTTAATCTGGAGGAGAAGGAGAATGAGGCCTTTCTCCAGGATAAAGACGCGCTCTACAATCTGATAATGCAGCTGGCTGATAAGAATGCAAAGAATTATGTATTCCTAGACGAGGTACAGATGGTGCCGGAGTTTGAGCGGATGATAGATAGTCTGTTTGTAAAGGATTATATTGATTTATATATTACGGGGTCGAATGCCTATCTAACTAGTAGTGAGATAGGCACGCTCCTGACTGGGCGCTATATAGAGATAAAAATGCAGCCGCTGACTTTTTCGGAGTTTACGAAGTTTTTCCCCGATAAGGAGCCGGCTAGTCTTTTTACTAAGTATATGAATTTTGGCGGGTTTCCGGAGGTGGCGAATCTGCTAGTACGGGAGGCGGACGAGGCGGTGAATCCATATCTTAGTAGTATATATAATACGATTTTAGAAAAAGATATACGGGGGAGCGGGAATGTGCGGAGCATGGAGGACTTTCGGCGGGTGGCGGAGTTTCTATTTGATAATATCGGTAACCTGACAAGCGCGAATAATATCGCGAACGCGATGCTGGCGGTGGGGAAGACGATAGATAGAAAGACGGTGGATGGGTTTATTGAGAAGATGCGCGGGTGTTTCCTATTTTACGAGGCGAGCCGGTATGATATACGGGGGAAGGAGCTGCTAAAGACGGGGAAGAAATATTATACTGTGGACCTCGGGCTTTCTAATGTGGTACTGGGTAAGGCTAGCGATGCGGATATTGGGCGGAAGCTGGAGAATATGGTTTATCTGGAACTGCTGCAGAGATACGGGGAAGTGTTTGTGGGGAAGAATTTTGAGAAGGAGATAGACTTTGTGGTGAGGAATGCCGAGGGGGTAGTGGAGTACTATCAGGTGGCGGAGACGGCGCAGGGGGAGACGCTGGAGCGGGAGCTGGCGTCACTAAAGAATACTGGAAACCAGTATAAAAAGACGATTTTGACAATGGATGCGTGGGGGACTGATGAGGATGGCATAGAGCGGAAGAATGTGATGGAGTGGCTGCTGGCTGGGGGTTAGACTCGGGGAAGATTAATGGTTTTTGTTTGTTGGTATGGATTTTTTGAGTTTTAGATATTGGTGTTGATATTTGATGACTGCTATTAAGGTGACAATGTTGAAGGGGATGTACGTGAAGCTGATAATTAGAAAAAGAGCAAGATAGGCGGCGGCGACTCTTACAGCGTCAAAACTATAAGCTTTTTGTGATTCTTTAATGCTTCGGTTAGGCGCTTTTTATTTGAATAGCGGATGAGTTGAATAATTAATGGTAGCCAGCCGATAAGACACATAAAGGCTGAAACTATCATGAAGAATTGAGTAAAAGTACTGAATGCAATTTCTATAAAGGATAAGTTGTTGCTCATGTTTATATTATAACATGTTGTGAGTTTTTCCCCAGTAAAGGAAGGTGGATTATTCCTTTATGCATTGTTTTTGTGGTCGTATAATAATCTCCATAATATCTAACGACATAATATGCAGAAGACCAAAAATGGGCAGATTTTGTAATAAAAATAAATTGCGCGAGAGACGCAATTTATTAAATAAGATTTGAAAAACTTAAGCAAGCTTGACCTTGGCGGCTTTGGCGATGCGATGAAGCTCGGCCTTGCGGCGGGAAGCGGTGTTCTTCTTGATGAGATCTTTTTTGACAGCTTTATCGTATTCGGATTGAGCTTTGCTTAAAGTCTCAGCAGAAGGATTCGCCTTGAAAGCCTTGAAAGCGGTCTTGATGTCTTTCTTGAGTTTCTTGTTGTGCTCGGTGCGCTTGACGGCTTGCCGGGCAGCCTTTTTGGCAGATTTAATTATCGGCATTTTCTTCCTATTAGTTAAATTATTTATATAATTATACCTCAAATAGGGAAAAATGTAAAGAGGTAAAATATTCTTGCACTTATTTTATGCTTATGATAATATAAGGGTAGGAAGAAATAAAAATGCCAGATGACACAACAGTACAAATGCCAGATGTAGTAGACGGAACGCTTGGTGAGCAAGCGGCGGCGATGGAGCCAGTGGCGGAGCCAGCTGCGGAGCCAGTAGTGGCACCAGCACCAGCGGTGAGCGAGCCGGCGATAAATCCAGCGGCGACACCTAGTACAGATATACCGGCAAGCCCGACAGTAGTGATGCCGGGGTTGGATGTGCCAGCAGAAGAAAAACCAGTAGAAACAAAGGCAGTAGATGTACCTGCGCAGGTGGCGCAGAGGATTAGTGAGGCACATAATGTATTGATTGCGTTGTCGGCGGACCCGTCGGTAGATGAGCTGGCTACGGCGATTGGTTTGTCTCTATATCTAGATAAAATTGGCAAACGGGCGACGGCGATTTATTCGGGGGCGACACCGAATGCATTGGAATTTTTGAAACCGGAAGAGACTTTTGAAGAGTCTGTAGATGTATTGCAGGATTTTGTGATTGCTCTCAATAAGGAAAAAGCTGACCATTTGCGATATAAGCTGGATGGGGATTTTGTAAAGATTTACATTACACCGTATCGGACAAAGGTTTCGCAGGAAGATTTGGAGTTTTCTTATGGTGATTATAATGTAGATTTGGTGTTGGCACTGGATGTAGCAAATGGGGTGGACTTAGATACGGCACTGCGTGAGCATGGGCGAATCATGCATGATGCAGTGATTATTAATATTACGACAGGAAATCCTGGCAAGTTGGGCGAGATTGAATGGAGCGATAAGCATGCTAGCTCGGTGGCGGAGATGGTGGCGGGGCTACTATATCGGACGAGTAATAAGGTAGAGATAGAAAAAGGTGAAGCAACGGCGTTTTTGACGGGGATCGTGGCGGCAACTAATAGATTTTCTAATGCTAAGACTACACCAGATACGATGACAATGTCGTCTAGGTTAATGAAATCTGGGGCGAATCAGCAGTTGATTTCGCAGAACATTACGCCGGATGTGGATAACGAGATGTTTAATTTGGCGCGGTCTGAAGGTGGTGAAATCGCTAGTGCGGCGAAAGATGGCGACCCGACGAAGCTAGATATCTTGCATGGTAATGAGGAGGGGGTAAAAGAGAGTGACGAAAAGAAGGTGGTAGATACAGCGGTGACAGAGAAAGAATCTACCCTAATGGATGATTTGAAAGCGGCGGAAGAAAATCTGAAGGCAGCGGGTGACAAAGCGGAGAGTGCTGAGGAAGCGAAGCCGATGGAAATTCAGGGAGAGGAAGCGACTACAAAATCTTTAGCAGAGATGGCGAATGAGGTACAGAATGAAATTGATAGTCTGACCAAGGCAAAGGAGGGGGTGGAAGCAGGGGGCGAGCTTGCGGCGGAGCCTGCAGTAGAAGCAGCGGCGGAGCCTGTGGCTGAACCTGAGCCTGTGGCGGGAGAAGCTGCAGCTACCGAAGATGATAATGGAGCTGCTGAGCCGGAACAGGAAGGCCTTGTGAGCAGCAGTACGGAAAAGACTTTGCAGCCGTCAGAGAATTTTAATGAGTCTGGGGGAAGCATGAATAAATACGGACAGATGCTAGAAGAGGCTTTGGCACAGGCTAATGGTGCGGCAGCGGGAACTGCGCCGATTGTAAGTAGTGAACCAGCTACACAGGAGCTAGCTATGCAGGCGCCAACTGGTGGAGTAGAAATGCCAGAGGTAGCGAGTGCTGCACCAGTAAATACGGAGGCTAATGCTGTACCAGCGGAGTATATGCCGGAGGATGCGGGAGCAGTGTTGCCACCGCCACCGACGCCACCTATTGATATGGGGTCTCCAGAGGCGCCAACTGGGATGGAAGAGCCGGTGATGCCTAATGGAACGAATGATGCGGGGCAGTTTAGTAATGCGACTTTTAATTTACCAGGGGTAGAGACACCAGCGCCAGAGGTGGCTTCACAGCCGCAGAATAATGATCCGGCGGCATTTAAAATCCCTGGAGCGTAGTAGTAACTAAATCTTGACCCTTTATACTGTTTGTGCTATAACTGGGGTGTAGGTACACATCGGGGTGTCAGTGTATAGCACATTGAAAGGAGGTGGCTGTAAATGGGGCTACTCAGGGGAAAAGGGAATTTTATAGTGGTAGACGAAAACTACATCGAGTGGCTGCGCGCTACGGATTGGGGGTTTCGAGAGATAGGCAGAATGGGGTGTGATGTGACTCCGATTAGTTTGGCAGAGATCGAGAAGTTTTATGAGAAAGCTGATGTTGTAGTATCTTTGCTTCAGTCTGAGGGGCAGATTGATAAGGCTTATCTAAGGGTGGATTGGTTGGGTCGCAATGTGCGATACTTTGAAATGAGAAATTACAGTGAAATAGCGCGAGAGCATCCGCAGTTTGTGCGGGTGCTGAAGGAGAATATTGTAATAGTTTATGATTATTATAATCGGTGTAGATATCCCGATGAGACCTTGAAGAGAAAGTTTGCAGTTATCAACTAAAAAGGCGGCTAGGGTAGTCGCCTTTATTTTTTTGGGATTTAGTGGCTACCCCTGTTCTGCTATTGACTTTTCATACTGTTTGTGCTATAATTAGGGTGTGAGTAGGCGAAAGCTTACTAGAACTTTAAGTGGCTTTTTCTCAGAAAGGGGTGTGAATATGGGAAAAAACAAGGTTTTAAAATTTATCGAAAACTGGGAAAAGAATCATGCAGGTGCTGCTAAAATTCATCTAATGCCTATAAAGGACGGTAAAAATATCTATGGCATAGAGATGAGATTTGTCACGACGCGATATGAGCTGCCGGAAGACGAATTTGACGATCTGGTGATTGTGACGAGGCGCCGAACTGGCGGCTGTCTGAAGATTACAAGCACCTGGAGCGATTTTCGCGCTGGAATTGTGTCGATGAAGGTTGCGTTTTGTAACCATGGATATAACGAGCGTAAGATTGTAAATATGGTGGAATTTATGTTAAAAGAAATATTTCCTATTTTCGAAAAATGAGCCAATTAAGATTTATGTGCAGTGGCCCCGCAGTAGATGCGGGGCTTGATTTTTGCGGTAGGGATGGTTAGAATATAGATATAGTAAGTATGGAGGAAGAATGTCTGGAGAAGATTCATCTGGCGGGGAACGTATTTATAACTGGAATGATATTCGGCGGGAGGTGATGGATTATACACCAAAAGAGGGTGATTTTACAGATTGCTATAGTGAGGAGGAGATAGCAAAAGACCAAGCGAAAAAACAGAAGATAAAGGAGGAATTGGGAATAAAAGAAGAGTTTGGGATTTCGGACTCGCGGATTCAGGAATATGCTACGACGCAGGATATTGGTGAGATGGATTGGTTTGGGGAAGATAAAAGTGGGCGAGATAGTGAGCTATTTCCTGATGGGAAGGGGCAGCAGGTGGAAGTTTTCTTGTCTAGTGAATATGATGACATGATAAATCATGTAGATGCAATATGTACGATAAATAATGCCGATACGGATTTTAAGCCAGTGCCGTTTGCGCTAGATATGACTTATAATACTAATGCGGGGGATTTGGATAAGAAAATGTCTTGGCGACACCCCTTTAGGGGAGTGGGAGTACCTGGGTTTGCAACGGTGAAATATTTTGAAGATGCGATAAGTTATAAGCCAGAAATCCCCAAGGGGCGAATATCGATTATGCCGAGATTTGTAGTAGGGTTTGACCCTGATCTTTCGACGAAGATTACGGAGTTTCGTATGACGAAAGATGGGTGGGATTCTCTTGGTAGGGATGAGCTCTCTGCGAAGGCTAAATGGTGTGTGCTGAGTGAATTAGAAGAGCAATCTGGGCAAATGCTGGAATATCTGGAGGAGCATCATGAGGATAGTGAGCTACTAGAAGAGGCCTATAGCCAGGTGAAATCGCTGAATAAATATTTTGCGGGGGCGATAGAGGCTGCAAGAGAGATGGACGCAGCGCATCCTGAAAGGGAAAATTATGTGAAATATGATGAAGTAGCGGGAGCTATAATGGCGAGGGAAATTATATAGGAGTGAGGTGGATAAAAAAATCCCCCGATTTTGCATCGGGGGATAAAACAATTTAGTAAAATCAAAAGCAGGTTTACTGCTGATAATAACGTATACAAAGAGATAGCAAAGGATGCATTGAAGAATTGGAATGGTTTATCGGAGGAAGAAGCGTCTAAAAGAGTATCCGAAAAGTCGGTGGACGAACTCGAAAGTGAAGTCGGTACAAAATCTTCGATTAGAAGTGCAGCTACTGGTATATACTGGGCATTGAAGTTGCAAAACAAGTAATAAATCGTTAAATAAGTATGTTATAATGGGGTTAATATAATAAGGAGGTAATATGGAACAGGCGCCAAGAGCCACAGAAGATCAAAAAGAACTTTTGCAGGAGCATCTAGCTGATCGTACAGCTTTGCAACAAGAAGCTGCAAGGAATCCAGAAAATGAGAGAATTAAGGCTTATCTGACTGATGTTCAAAACTACATTAGTAAGGTGCTTGCTGAGATCGATCGCGGAGAGGAAGTGACATCTCCGGAAACCGCTAGGAATATTGGTGAAGCCGCCACTCAGAATATGTTTGGTGCTGATATAACTTCACCAGAATCTGAAAAAGCAGCTGAGCCAGCTCCGCAGTATATGGATAGCCAAGGATTTGTGCATTCTTCTCGTGCGGAAGCTATTAATGGTGATGTTGCGCGTGAAAACTATTCTAGCGCTCCCAGTGGGGTAGATGACGATTCAGACAATAAAGAATAGGAAAAAGGCGGCCTTTTAGGTCGCCTTTCTTGATTTAGAGGTATGATTCCGTTTTCTAGTGAATAATCGTAAATTTTGCTTTCGGCACACCATCGGGATATATACGCCGATGATAGTGATTGTAGGCTACTACGATGTTTTCCCGTAGTCTGCGGATGAAATAGGGATATTTTTGTGCTATTTCGCTGTAGTTTTTTAATTCGAAATAGCGAACGCTGCGTCCGAGCCAGTCGACTCTCAGGTAGACCTTCCCGGTCCATTCCTCAGACTGGATCAGAGATACGACCGTACCGGGTCTTTCATAGAAATCTTCGATTCCGAACCAGTTGATTGGAGTTATACTATACCCCATTCGACCAATTTCTTTGAGACCCCAGTCTGTAGCGCGTGCCCATTCTTTGTAATTCTTGTCTACAACTACAAAATCTCCTTTACCTCTGAGTGACTTCATTACAGTCGCCTCCTTTCAATGTGCTATACTCTTCATACCCCAATGTGTATCTATGCTTTTATTATAGCACAAACGGTATAAAAAGTCAAGTATGATTGTACGTGGAAAAGGGTTATACTTGACATTTTGTAAAAAGTATGCTACAATAGCGGGGTTGAATAAAAGCACTTTAAAATTCTAACGTAGATTGAAGGAGGGATTTTTTCATTTATCGTAATTCCAGCGTTTAGCTGTTTAGATATAGAGGTGGATGTAGACATGCATGAATATAGGGAGAGAAAGATATGAGTGAAATGAAAAAATGGAACGTGCTGATGGATGAAAAAGGTAATATGAATATGATCTCAACTGAGGAGGCTTTGTATAGATATCAGTGTCAACTTCAGCGACAGTCTGAACAGCAGGCTAAGACGCTTAAACATTTACTTCGTTTCGATCTGGTTTCTGATCTTGAAAATGTAAACATGTCTGATTATCTTGAAGAATTTAAACCGATTCGTAAAGATGAGGTTAATGGCATTGATGACTTGATTACTTTTGCGGAGGATGAGGCTAAGGAACGTGGGGTTACTACACCTTGTCTCTGTTGGCTTGAGCTTGATGGACAAAAGTATAATTTGGCAGACGAGTTTGGATGTTTTACTATCTTAAATACAGAAAAGGTAACCGTTGAAGATGACTTTGAGTCTGATATATATAGTGATAAAGGTGCTACGCCGTTTGGCTGGGCTCATCCCAGCATCACAGAGTTTTACGGTAAAGAGGTAAAAGAGCCCGAAGATTATGATTATTGTTTGAAGTTTACATACCAATTAAGAAATTCCATTCGCTGTGACATAGATTCTTCTGAGTCTTTTGGCTGGTCTAGCTATGACCGTGATGAGGAATTTGACCCTAAAAAGTGCGCTGGATGTGATTTTTATGGAATATGCAATAGTGACCCAATGGTTGGACATAGACATTACTACATTAAAGCAATACGTTAGAAAGGAGGATAAGGCTTGGTTGAAATATACCGAGCCTTTTTGCTGGCTCTATGAATGGGGATCAGGTGGAACGCTTATCCTTGACAAAATATGATGTTTGTGCTATAATGGGGGATGTTGGGTATGAAATGCCTGATATCTAGCACTGGAGAGGTGAGTACATTGAAAATTTTAAGAAAGGAGAGATTCGCTGTAAGGGAAATCATTACCACTACTAGGGAGGTAGAGAATATGGTAAGAAAAGCAGAAGAATTGAGATCTTTGGACGAGCTAAATTTGTCGACTAGAACTCGCAATTACCTTAAGAAACACTTTGATTCTATTGACGAAATCGTTATGGAGGGTAGAGTTGACACTTATGAAATGTCTCGCGGGATCCAATTAACAGACAAAGCTCCAAAATGGAAACTTGAACTGGTATCTGCATTAAAGGATATGGGCTTTATTCGCCCCGCAGAGGATTTTGTAATGAGTTTTAATATTGCAAGTTTATATGCAGTGGTTCCTTTTCTGGGTTGGAGGATTTATCCTGATTATAATAGTGAGTTTATCACGAGTATTGGGCAGCTTTCAAATGTCCAGTATGAGGCTTTTCGGAGTCTGACGGAAGAGGAAATCGAGGAAGTAAAATCATGTATTGGCCAGAGGCTTACTGCAAAGGAATCGGAGGTGATTTATTATCGTTTTGGCTTTAATGGAGATAGTATAAGAGATCTGGAATCTGTAAGTCGTCACTTAAATGTTACAAGAGAACGCGTGCGTCAAATTGAGATGAAAGCCATTCGGAAGTTGATGCATCCTATCACTAAGTTACCTGCAGTATTCGATGCCACTGATAAAATGAACAAAAATGCAGAGAAGTTAAATGACGAGCTTGAGGAACTCTACAAGAGTCCAGCGTTTGTACGAGCGAATGAGATTACCCAGGAATTAGAATATATGAAGAGATTGCCTTTTAAATATACTTGCAAATGTTTTGTATTTGGTACAACAGATCAGACTCCAATTGATGATTTGGGATTAAGCGCTCGCGCTTATAATTGCATTAGACGGGCTAACATTTATACGGTCGCTGACATCATTAATCTACCTAAGGAAAACTGGTTCAAGATTAGAAACCTTGGACGTCATGGCCTAGAGGAGGTGATAGAAAAAATGCATTCAATTGGATATGAAGATTTCAATGTTGAATAATTCCTTTCTTAAATAATCGTTCTTAGATTTTTAAGAGCGAAAAGTCCCCGACAGCCAGTCGGGGCTTTTTGCTTGGTGGATATTCTTGATTAACTCGTCTCTTTGGTGCCCGCTGCAGGACTTGAACCTGTACGAGATTGCTCTCACTAGCACCTGAAGCTAGCGCGTCTACCAATTCCGCCAAGCGGGCTTGTAGTATATTATATCATATAATTATGGTATAATAGATACATAGAATCATGGAGGTAATATGATAACTATAAACTTTAGTTCGAAAGTGGATGACGCAAAGGCAAAGGCGGTCCTTTCGGAGATTGCACGGGACAAGATGGGCGGTTGGCTGAATTTGCCGAAAAAGATTGACATGGGGGAGTTTGTACGGATTAAGGAGGCGGCAAAGAAAATTCAGGACGAGAGCGAATATCTAGTATGTATTGGAATTGGTGGATCGTATCTGGGGCATCGGGCGGTGATAGAGGCTCTCAAGCCAAAGTCTGAGACGAAGATTATCTACGCGGGGAACTCTCTGAGTAAGCGAGAGCTAGATAGGGCCCTAGAAAAGGTAGGTGATCATGATTTTTCGGTAAATGTGATTTCTAAATCGGGGACGACTTTGGAGCCGGCGATTGCGTTCTCAGCATTTAAGAAAAAGCTAATAGAAAAATACGGTGAAGAAGAGGCTTTTTCGCGGATTTATGCAACTACCGACAAACGAAAAGGGGCATTGCATGACGAAGCGATGGCGGCGGGGTATACGCGATTTGTAGTGCCAGATGCTATTGGGGGGAGGTATTCGGTGTTTACGGCAGTAAGTTTATTGCCGATGGCAGTAGCGGGGGTGGATATAGACAAGCTACT
>JAZRPP010000048.1:0-1081 GCA_045649285.1 Candidatus Nanosyncoccus sp.
ACATCGCGCACTGCTGGTGTCCTCTGCGAGGTCGTGCAGGGCGAGGCCGGTGTGCGTCTTCCAGATGTGGAGTGGTTGCGCGCCCTTCGTGCTCGATGTACCGAGGTTGGGGCGCTCCTTATCTTCGATGAGATACAGACCGGTATGGGTCGCACGGGCGAGATGTTTGCCTCTACGAAGTATGGCGTTCAGGCCGATGTCGTCTGCCTGGCTAAGGCCTTTGGTGGTGGTATGCCTCTCGGTGGTGTGGCTGCCAATAAGAGGCTCCTCGATTCGTTCACGCATAACCCATGTTTAGGCCATATCACAACCTTCGGTGGTCACCCCGTGTGCTGTGCTGCGGGTCTTGCGGCCCTAAACTACCTTGTAGATAATCGTGTTGTCGAGGGTGTTGAGGCTAAGGGCGCTCTCTTTGAGGATAGATTGAAGGGACATGCTAAGGTGTTGGAGATTCGTCGTTCGGGTCTTCTGCTTGCCGTGGAGCTTGGTCGCTCGGAGTACCTCTATCGCCTTATGGAGATCTTCAAGGAAGAGGGTATCATGAGCGATTGGTTCCTCTATTGCGATACAGCATTCCGTATCTCGCCGCCCCTTACAATCTCTGAACCCGAAATCGAGGAGTGCTGTCAGATTATTCTTCGCTCACTCGATAGATTATAACTCGCGACTATTTACTATTTATGAGGGCCTGCCTAACGGATGATGTTGGGCAGGCTCTCTTCTTTATATATAAATATAGGTATAATTGGGCGTTTGTAAAAATATTAAAAAATAATGTAAAAAAGTTTGCAAAATGTTTGGAGATTAAAAATAAAGCGCTACCTTTGCACCCGCAATCAGGAAAACAGTGTTTCCTTGATTGTAGCAAAGGTTCTGAAAAATATTTTGAAAAAAAGTTGCCAAAATATTTGGTATATTCAAAATAAGTATTTATCTTTGCACCCGATTTCCGCTTTAAAAAAGAGGTTATCGAAAAATGGAAGTTCTGATAAACCAGAATATAGTTCTTTGAAGATATTGAGCAGCTAAAGTTTAATCTATCTCTTAAAGAGATAATTTCAAACAATACCTTTGAGATTAG
>JAZRPP010000049.1:0-3701 GCA_045649285.1 Candidatus Nanosyncoccus sp.
TATAACCAGTGGCACATGTTCCGGTGCTACTTACCAAGCCGGAGCTAGCTACACTCCTACGGGAAACGTAACGTTAACTGCTATCTGGTACGGTGGCCTCTTCACCATCGCCAACATGCAGCAAATGACTACGGAGGTTTGTAATAATACTATTACTCCTATTGCTTCAGCCACTAGATTAGATACAGATAATTCACATAGTAATGATAATACTTATGTACCTTCAAAAACCTTGACCGACACCCGCGGCGGTAGCTATGTGGTACGAAAGTACGCAGATGGTAACTGCTGGATGGCGCAGAACCTTAATCTAACCCTTTCTACCAGCAAGACTCTAACTAATACCAATACAGACCTTAACTCCAAAACGTCCTGGACACCAACCGTAAACACTTCTTCATCTGTCCCAGCTAGCTCAACCAATCCTACATCCTATACTCGTGGCAACAAATGGTGTAGCGGTACAGCTTCTAATACTAACCAAACCTGTAACACTACAGACACTGGTGACCAGACAAATCACGTAGGTATCCTCTATAACTGGTACGCCGCTACGGCGATGTCTGGTACATCAAGTATGGTATCACCAGACGCAACAAATACGGTAGACGCCGAGGACTCTATCTGCCCTAAAGGTTGGAGACTACCAACTGGCGGTAAAAGCAACAAAACCAATACTAACGGTAATCTCTATTCCTTCTATAACCTGCTAACCACCAAATATAGCGTAGCCTCCAGCGCTGCAGGTTCCGTAAAAATGCGCTCTAACCCTCTATCGTTTATTTTCGGTGGCGTCTACTCCATTGGCAGCCTCTACGGTGAGGGTAGCTACAGCGGCTATTGGTCTAGCTCGGCGAGTACCAGTAGTTCCAATGTATACGTCTTCTACTTCGGTAGGGGTAGTGTAGGTCCGCAGAATAGCGGTAGTAAGCAGGACGACGGTAGAGCAGTTCGTTGCGTGGCTAGATAGAAATAATAAAACCTTTCATAAGCTTGCCTAAAAAGGTTTAGAAAAATAAAAATAGGTATTTTCTGAACAATTTTTGAGATTAACGCGCGTGATTTTTACGAATGATGAATAAACAAGAACCACTAAATCTCGAGAGATTAGTGGTTCTTGTTTTAAGACTTTTCACCTCCGCAAGCGTTAAAAGGTTTATTATTTTACTTAAATAACTGTTCCAATTTAACCCTAGTAGTTTGCCCACTCGCCCGATTTACCACCTCCGCTTCCCCATCCTTCAAAGTCTTATCTGACACAACTATGCGATACGGGATGCCGATTAGCTCGGCATCGGCAAACTTCTCGCCTGGGCGGATATCGCGGTCGTCGTAAATCATTTCATTCTCCCGCCCAGCGTATAATTCCTCCGCCTTTTTAATGCCTTCATCCCCTATTCCTACTAGGTAATACTTGTACGGCGCCACCGCCTCCGGCCAGACTAAGCCTTTGTCGTCTGCGTATTTCTCTACTATTACCCCCATCACCCGAGTCACACCGATACCGTAGCACCCCATATATACTACTTTTTGCTCATTATTAACATCAGCAAATTTCAAATCCAGCGGCTCCGAATACTTAGACTTTAGCTTAAAGATATTCCCCACTTCTGCGCCCCCGGTAGACTCAAATTTGTCATCCGCCACATTGAGATCCGCTAATACCTCCGGCTCATAAACTTCCTTGTTTAATACTACTGATTTGTCTTCGTTATAATATACCGTATCTTCCCCTACCGGTAGCAGCGTCTGGTACTCGTGCGAATATTTAGAAAAAATCCCACCCGAGGCAAAAGTCTCAAAGGTATCATCGCCCAGCCCCAGCCGGCGAAAGATCTCGGCATACGCCCCTTCTACCTTACTATAGAACTCATCCAAATCCTCCTCCGACGCGTGGAAACTGTACAAATCCTTCATCAAGAACTCCCGCCCGCGCAGGATCCCAGACTTCGCCCGCAGCTCGTTTCGGAATTTATTTTGGAACTGATAGACCGAAAACGGCAAATCTTTGTAACTCTTCACATATTTTTGGACTAAATTCGTAATCGGCTCCTCGTGGGTTGGGGCGAGGCCTAACAGTCCACCACCAGATAGCTCCGTTTTAAACCAAATATCCACTTCCTGGTCTGAAAACCGGCCGGTTTTCTCCCAGAGCTCTGGATTTTGCAGGGCAGACATCGAGAGCTCTTCGCTCCCGAGCTTGTTTAATTCCTCACGGATAATCTGTTTGATATTCTCTAATACTCGGAGACCTAGTGGCAGATAATCGTATACCCCCGCCATTTCTTTATGAATATAGCCTGCTCGGACCAGCAGAGCCCCGTTCTTTGCAGTCTCGTCTTTTGGCGCCTCCCGCAAAGTTTTGACAAAAGTTTCTCGCATTCTCATATGGCTATTATACCATATCTAGAGCCTCAGAGGTAATATATTTAAACTCCCGCCACATAGAGCAGATAAAAAGCCAGCCCGTTTTTTATCATGTGGAGCAAAATCCCAGAGTAAATCGTCCCCGTGATTTCTCGCAACACGCAAAGCACGATCGAGAGTGCAAACACATTTACCCCTACATTCCACTGCATATGGAGCGCGCCAAATAGCACCGAGACCAGGAAAATCGCTAGGATCATCCCAGCCCACTTATTCTTAAACACTGCAAACTTCTGCCGCAGCTTCCCGTATAGCCACCCGCGGAAGATAATCTCCTCTGCTACCGGCGCCACTACCACCAGCATAATAAACGCCAGCGCCCTCTCTCCGCCGCTCATCATTACGCTATACCCCACATCCTGCACCTGCTCCGCATCAAACCAACTAAACGAGCTAAACACTGCCATTACGGCCGTCGCTAGAATCAAATACACCACATACGCCACCGGAGACAGCAAAATGTCCGTCCAAGACGGCCAGCCGCAAAGCCCCAGCTGCTCCCGGTCCATCATCTCTGCTTTTGCATCTTTTTCCCCCATGCGTTGCTTCATCAGCTTTGCCACCTGTGGCGGGACAAAAATCACCAGCGCTAGCGTCAAAAGATATGATACCGCAGAATATACTGCCACAAAGGCTGGCTCTTCAAACTTCTCTGCCCCCACCATCCACAGCATAATGTAGCCCACAATCAGCTGCGCAGCTATGGTACTAAGCGCCACCCAAGCCAAAAGCGCCACTGTACTAGTTAGCAGTATCCACCCCTGTTTTTGCGGTATTTTTGGACGCGCCCCCTTCCCGCGTACCTCTGTTTGCGGCAATTTCTTAGGCGCCTGCTTCGCCGTCTTTACCTTTGCCGAGCTATCCTTTGCTTCTTTCATCAGTTTGCAATCCTCACTATATCAAGTATCGTTACAATAAAAATCAAAGCCAAAAGCACTATCATCGCCCGCGAGACGATTTTTTCCTCTGTTTCTTTGGTTAGCTTTTTCTTGCGCAATCTATAAATAGTAATCAAAAGCCACCGCCCGCCATCTAGAGCTGGGATTGGTAAGACATTCATACAGGCTAGAGACACTGAAATTAGTGCTGCGAGAAAAGCTAGGTTAGAAGGCCCTGCTGCTGTAAAGGCTGGGAATAGCTGCCCGATAATCCCCACCGGCCCCGCCACCGAGTCTCCTACAGAGGAGATCGCCTCTTGGCCACTTTCTCGTACCGTCGCATCGGGGCTAAAGAGTGACCCCACACCAGAAAACAGAAAGTCGGAGGCCAAGCGG
>JAZRPP010000050.1:0-1803 GCA_045649285.1 Candidatus Nanosyncoccus sp.
TCTCCTTTAAGAATGTCAAATACCACTTCAACTCTTCCATACTCCCCTTGATATCATCCAGCGCCCGGTGCTGCTCTGGCTTTACAAATTTCCGCCCCAGCGCCTGCTCAAAATAAATCTTCCACGCCGACACATCCAGCATCCGGTAATGCAGCCGCCGATCTAGTTCCGGCATCTCTCGCTCAATAAACTTCCGGTCCTGATGTATCGAATTCCCCGCCAGATACACTTCCTTCCCAAAATATTTATCAATAAATTCCAGTAAATCTTTCTCCACTTCAGCAACTGGCCGCCCCTCTTTATTTTGCGCCACCAACCCTTCATACGAATTTTTATTCTTCTCCCAAAACTCCCCCACCATCCGTTTCTTGATAATCTCGTCATCTACTTTTACCACTGCCGTCAGCTCTGCAATCTCTTTTAAATTCATGTCCGTCGCAATCGCCGCCACCTCTAGGATCCTATCCTTTTCCGGATCTAATCCTGTCATTTCTAAATCCACCCATAGTAATTTGGCTTTTTTCATTACATTTCCTCCGGCACTTTAATTCCCAAAATACCCAGCCCATGCGTCATCGTATCTAAATATACTTTCACCAGCTTCGCTCGCTCAGCCTCCCTCTCATCTCCCGCCACCGGGCAATTCTCATAAAATCTCGAAAACTCTTGCGACGCTTCATATAGGTAATTCGCGATTTTATACGGCGCCATCCCCGCCACCGCCTCCGCCAACACCGACTTATACTCCAGCATTTTTTTCGCCAATTTTTTTTCATATATATTATATATACAATTATTATCAGTTTCTTTTATCTTTACTTTTTGTAAAATCTTTTTAGACCTTACTACAGAGTATAATAAATACGGCCCAGAATTGCCCGTCATCTCCACCGACTCTTTCGGGTCAAAGATAATATTCGCCCCCATCTTATGCTTAAGAAAAGCGTATTTCGTCGCCGCAAGGGAAATAGTCTCATCACTAGACTCATGCTCATTCTCTAGGGCTTCTCTTACCATCGCGAGTACATCCACCGCCTTAAGGAAATTCCCTTTCCTAGACGACATCTTCTGATTCCCCGGCAGCTTTACTAACCCATGTGTCAAATGACTCGTCTTTTCTACTAGTTCCGGTGCATACTGCTCTACCGACTTCAGCACCACTTTCATATATTCCAGTTGCTCACTCCCCGTAATCACCACCGACTTATCAAAATGATAATCTTCCCACTTAGTAAAAATCAGCCCTACGTCCTTTGTCTCATAGGTCGGTACTCCCTCCTGGTTTATAAATACCCGAGTATGCAACCCATATTTCTCCCCGTCAAATATCACTGCCGCCTCGGACTTTTCATATACCCCATTTTCCAGCTCCCGCAGCACCGTCTCCATCCCCAGCCCCGCCACTGTCGACTCCGGATAGAACTTGTCAAATTTCACTCCAATGCTCGCATAGAAATCTTTAAAATAATCATACGATAGTTCCCGCCCCCGCCAATAAAGTTTAGCTACTTCCGAATCATGTAAATCTTCTGCATTTATTTTGTAAATCTCTTTATTTAGCGCCGCAATCTCTACCTTCGCCTTTTCATCTTCTTCATACACCCGCGTACCTTCTACATAGCACTCCGCAATTGTCTCGATTTTGAGTTCATCAATATTTCTCCGCTCCAAAGCATACATTGTCTTAGCCACATGCAGCCCCACATCTCCCCCAAAATTCGCCCGCACTACCTTCGCCCCCGCATACTCAAACAACCGCGAAATCGCATCCCCCACAATCGAAGTATACAAATGCCCCACATG
>JAZRPP010000051.1:0-19463 GCA_045649285.1 Candidatus Nanosyncoccus sp.
TGCGGAAAATAAAAGGGGGGAGGGGCTAGAAGCGGTATATTCAGAGGTGAAGGCGGGGGAGATAGATATCATGGTAGGGACACAGACGGTGACCAAGGGTCTGGACCTGCCAAAGCTGGCGACGGTAGGGGTGGCACAGGCGGATGCGGGGCTGGCTCTACCGGATTTTGCAGCAGAAGAAAAAGTGTTTCAACTTTTGACTCAGGTGATGGGGCGCGTGGGGCGGGGACATCTAGACATAGCAGAGGTGTTTATCCAGACTTATCGGCCGGAGCACCCAGTGATAAAGTATGCAGTGGCGGAGGATTATCTGGGGTTTTATGAGTATATGGTTCGCGAACGGGGGCGGGCAGGGTTCCCGCCGTATAGGTTTATGATGAAGCTGTCGGTGACTTTAAAAACAGAGAGGCTAGTCTTATCTAAGATTCAAGAGGTGGCGAGGGGTCTAGCGCGGGATAAGCGGCTCGCTGTTTCCCCGCCCCAGCCGGCTTTTCATGAGCGGACAGAGAGAGGGTATACCTGGCAGGTGATAGTGAGGAGCCGCTCGCGAAGGGCTCTCCTAGAGGCGGCTCAGGGGCTGGATAAAAATTTTAAGATTAGCTTGGACCCACCTAGCCTGTTGTGATATAATAGAAATAATGAAAAAAATTATTACAACCCCAGATGCGAGGCTACGGGAGAAGTCTACTAAAGTAAAGAAGATTGACGAGGAAATACTCGGGATTATTGCTGATATGCGAAAATTATCCCTGGACTGGGAAAAAGAGCACCCATACGAGCTATCGGCGGCGATGGCGGCGCCTCAGATGGGAGTAAATAAGCGGATTATCATCGTCCGGGACGATATGGAGGACAAGAAAAAGGCGACCTTTACCGCGCTGATTAACCCAGAGGTGATTCGGACTGAGGGTAAGGAAATTGTAGATTTTGAGGGGTGCCTGTCGGTACCGGCGATCTATGGTAAGGTGCCGCGGCCAAGCAAGGCGAAGATTAAGGCGATGCTCGAAGATGGGACGGAGGTACGAATCAAGGCGGAGGGTGAAATGGCGCGGACGCTACTCCACGAAATAGACCATCTGGAGGGGGTGCTGTTTATAGATCACATCCGGGATGACAGGGGCGCGTTTTATAAGATGGATGATAAGGGGGATTTAGTGCCAGTGGACTATGATAAGGAAATCGCTGAGAATGAAGAACTCTGGGGTGAGGAGTAGATTATAGATGGAAAAGGTGATTTTCCTAGGAAACGGCAAGCTGGCGGAATATGCATTAGCAGTATTAGCTAGAGAGTGCCAAGTGATTTTCCATGCACGGACCAAGGAAGACCTGGCAGAGGTAGTGCGACTAAAGCGGGAGAATCCAGAGGCGCACGCGGTGCTAGCTTCTTATGGGGTGATGGTGCCAGAAAAGGTGCTATCTGAATTTGAGCCAGAGGGGATTTTAAATATCCATCCTTCCCTTTTGCCTAAATACCGGGGGGCGTCGCCGATAGAGAGCGCAATCCTAGCTGGAGATACGGAGTTTGGCGTATCGGCAATGAAACTAGTCAAAGCGATGGATGCGGGGCCGATTTATGCGCAGACTACTCTAGAGGGGTTGCCACTGGATAAGGATTTGATTTATAGAGAGTTGGCGGAGGCAGGAGCGAAAATGGCGATAGAGGTAATCAGGGGTGATTACAAAGAGCCTAAAGCGCAAGATGAAGTAAAGGCGACCTATTGCGGAAAAATGACCCGCGAGATGGGAATCCTCCATCCGAAAACAGAGACGGCGGAGGAGATTTATCGCAAAATTGTGGCTTACCAGGGCTTTCCGAAGGCAAAATATGCCTTCTACGGCAAAAATTGTGCGATTTTAGAGGCGCATATACCAGATAAGGGTGAGACGGCGGTTTTGCCGCTTCCCTGCGCTGAAGGCACAATTCTAGCTATAGATAGGCTACAGCCGGATGGGAAGAAACCGATGGACGCAAAGAGCTTTTTGAATGGGTATAAGAAATAAGAATTACTAGTCTTAAATAAAGTCCAAACAAGCTATTTATCAGTGCGGTGAATTTCGCGCCGGGAAGGCTCCTCATGGCTTAGCCGGGACTGCGCCCGGAACTATCCGGTACTCGTCTCGGTAAGCCACTCGTCGCCTTCTTGGGCTCATTCAATGCACTTCAAAATAGCCTTGTTTGGACTTATCGAATTTTTTTAATCGTCAGCGAGGCATCGGACGGTAAACCCGAAGCCCTTGCGGTTGTCGTTCTGGGGCTCGAAGCGCCTGCTGTAGAAGCCGAAGTGGCAAGCGTTGGTAGCAGTGCCGTAGCCTACCGACGACCAATAGAAGCCGCCGGCGCCCTGGTTGGGGGGCTTACCATCACTCCAGCGGTAGTTACCGGGGCGATTAAACTGTAGAGGGAACTGAAGCTGTCTAGAATAGCCAGAGCCTGTGTTTGTAGTTGGTAGACCGTAGACGCCAGCTAAGTGGCTAAAGGAATTACTGGCACCTGTAGCATTTGCTGGGAGCCTCCAACCTTTTGGACAAATAGAGCCGTAGACCTCGCTAGTAGAGCCTGTGCCACCAGTTCCAGCCGTAGCTGCATACCAGTTATAGAGTACACCTGCCTTTTCATATGGTTCACCGGAAGTTTTAACTGGAGCAGTCTGACTAATGTTAGTTCCACCATAATAAGTGTTGTCTGCATAGGTATAAGATCTAGACTCGCCACCGCTTTGTGCCCAAGTTGTGTCAGTACTAGTCTGTGTAGTATTGTTTGGCGTGAAAGAGAAGGTTTGATTTGTATTAAAGTCATAGGCTTCTACGGCTTGGTTAGCTGTAAGTTTTAGCTCTAGGTTCTGGCTCATCCAGCAGTTGCCATCTGCGAGTTTGCTTACTAGATAATCTGTGCCGTCTCTGGAATCTGTGAGAGTGGTTCTGGGGACGTAGTTCTTGTCTCCGTGATGAGAACCATCTGCATCAATTTGGGTAGCAGAAGCGTTTGGAGTTGTAGTGTTGGAACAGACTTGGCTAGTCATTTCCTGCATAGTAGCAATGCCAAATAAGTCTGGCCAGATAGCAGTTAAGGTTACGTTGCCAGTTGGAGTATAAGTATCTCCTGCCTGGTAGGTAGTGCCATTACATACGCTACCGGCTACAGTGCCATCACACCAGCCTCCGAATATTTTGCTCCCGTTGGTGGGAGTTGGTAAGGTCACGGAGGTACCTCGGACTTGCTCCGAGGTGGGAGTGACAGTCCCGCCATTAGCATTGTAAGTAACAGTGTATAGCGGGAAGCTATAGCCAGTAGCAACAAAGTTAATAGTATTATTGTATTCTCCGGATTCTTTGGTGGAGGAGGCTTTGGCGCCTATTTTGAACTTCATGGTATCGCCAGTACTCGCAGAGATATCGTCTGTGTCTAGGAAGGTCATTGTGTTAGAACTATTGTACAACGGGAGGCCAGTATAGCCAGTATTACCAGCGCTACCTTGCCATGTAGTACCGCCGTCTAGGGAATAGGAATAGCCCCAAGTATCGTTATCGAAATCACTTAAGCTAGTTTTATTGTTGCCATAGCCTATACTGGTGAAGGTTTTGGTATTATCGCCATTATTATATAGAGCATCTGCTGTATAGTTACTATCTCCCACTGTGCCGCTTAATTTGTAGCCATATGGATTATTACTTAGAACTGTGACGTCTAGGATGCTGCTATCTGCGGACTGACCTGGCAGGAGATTGTCTATAGATACTTTGGAGTCCGACAAAATAATCGTGAGGGTATCGTTGATCGTGAATGATTGGTCTACTGATGTTTGATAAGTGAGGGCAGATGCCCCTACGCCGCCCACAGCCGAAAACGCTAATGTGGCGCAGATTATTGCTGATATTTTGAAAATTTTATGCATCTTTACCTCACTTTTTATATGGTTTAATCATCGTGATGCCACTTTTATATGGTAAGGTCTTTAACAAAAATGGCACCACGACGGTGCAATAACTATACAATTTGCCTAGCTCTTAGCTATTTCAAACTGGATGGTCTCGTCATGGCGCCATCTTTAGTTTGAGATAACTAAAACAAAATACTTGAGCTATATCCCACAAATTGTATAATTATTGCACTTTTATTTTAGCATAAAAATATTAGACTTTGCAAGGCTTTTTAATAAAATATTTTACCCAGCGATGAGACTAGCGCGGTTAGCGCGGATTTCAGCTTTCATTTCTTCGATAGTGCGATTGACGATTTCGTGGTAGTCTGGGCGGTTAGTCTCTAGCCAGCGCGTAGCTGCCGCCTGGTCTGTGATCATATCAAACTCATTGAGCTGCGGCTCAGAGAGGCCTCTAGAGATACGCTCGCCAATGCGGACTTCGAGTTCTTCTTGGAGGTAGTTCAGAAAATCTTGCTTTTGATGCTCGGGCATAGTCTCGAGGCCCATTTCTTTGAGAAAGTTTTCGTCGAATTTCATAGTTTTATTATAGCACAAGCATAATCTTAATCAAGGGTGCGTTTTTTGGTCTCGCGGGTGAAGAATTTGAGGCGGTCGCCTACTTGGAGCTCTATTTTGCTAGTAGTACTCATGGCAAGACCACCAGTCTCGCCAGCGATCAGCTCGGTGGCGGAGATTTTTTCTCTTTGGACGGTGGTAACTTCGGCCTCGCCGAGGTTTTCTTTCTTGCGGAAGATGTGGACGAGATAGCCAGGCTTGACGTCGCCCTTTAAGACTTCCCCGCCGGCGATGATGGAAGTCTTTTCTGTGCGGAAGACGCCGAGGACTTTGAGCTCGCCTTTTTCCTCTTCTACGATTTCGGCATCTAGGAGACTCTCCATCTCGTGCTTAGCATCATCTAATAGCTCGTAAATCACTCTAAAAATGCGGACGGGGATACCATCGCGAGCGGCCATCTTGGAGACATTGATCGGAACGGAGACGTTGAAGCCATAAATGACAGTGTTGCCACCGGCGGCCATGTAGACATCGTTTTCGTTGATATCGCCAACACCGGTACTGACGATATTTAAAGTGACCTCGCCCTTGGTATCAATAAGTTTGAGAGAATCCACGACAGAGGTGACGGAACCGAGTACATCGCCCTTGACGATGACATTGAAAGTCTTAGAATTGTCGGCTACATTCATCATGCGAAGGAGATCGCTAGAGGTGACGTTAGCCGAGGCGGACTCGCTTGCGAGAGCCTGAGCATTTAATAGGGCCATCTTGCGAGCGGTCTTTTCGTCTGTGACCTCGATAAAACGATCGCCAAAATTCGGAAGCTCCTTAAAACCAGTCACCGTAACTGGGGTAGAAGGAGTTGCCTTGCCGCGTGGCTTGCCGTCGAAGCTGAGCATAGTGCGGACCTTGCCGTAAGTACTGCCGGCGACGATAAATTCGCCGGTCTTTAACTCCCCGCCAGTAACTAAGAGGTTAACTACGGAGCCTTTGCCCGTCTCCATGTGAGACTCAATGACGAGGCCCTCGGCTGGAATATCGGTATCGGCTTTGAGCTCCTCGAGATCGGCGGTGAGGAGGATCATGTCTAGGAGCTTATCGAGGTTTTGATTCATTTTGGCGGAAATTGGGACCATGACGATATCGCCGCCCCATTCCTCTGGCTGGAGGCCATGTTGAGAAAGATCAGCCTTAGTGCGCTCGATATCGGCGCCTTCGCGGTCGATTTTGTTGATGGCAACGATAATCTTGGCATTGGCAGATTTGGCGAAGTTGATAGCCTCGACAGTCTGAGGTTTAACTCCGTCATCGGCGGCTACAATGATAACAACGATATCGGTCAGCATGGCGCCGTGCTGGCGGATAGCGGCGAAAGCCTCGTGGCCAGGGGTATCAAGAAAAGTGATAAGGCGGCCGTCGTGCTTTAGCTGGTAGGCAGAAATATGCTGAGTAATGCCGCCGGCTTCCTCGTCGACGGTCTTTTTATGGAGCAAAGTGTCCAGGAGAGTGGTTTTACCATGATCGACGTGGCCCATCACCGCGACGACGGGTGGGCGAGTGACGGCATGATCAGATAGCTCGTGCTTGATATCAGAAGTCTTGGTGGAGGTGTCTTTCTTTTCTAGTTTGACGTTTTCTAGGCCGAGCTCGTCGATAATGATACTGGCAGTCTCGAAGTCGAGGCGCTGATTAATAGTAGCGACAATGCCCTGTTTGAAGAGCTCGCCAATTAATTTGGTCACAGAAAGGCCGAGAGCTTTGCTTAGCTCATCAACAGTGATAGAACCGGCAATTTGAATGGTTTTTTCGTCCATCCTGCTCCTTTCTAGCTCCTTTCTTAGAGTTATGACAATATATGGGTTCTATTATATCATAGATTGGGTGAAAAGCAAAATCTGGGGTTATGCTATAATAATAGTATGGTGAACAATGAGATTTTAAAAAACGCAGATTTAAGCGGCCAAGAAGATAAGCTCGGGTTTGATTTTTGGGAAAAAAATAAAGAAGAGATAAAAGATGTCGTTCGGCCATTCGTAGAAAAATTCAAAAATTCAGACCACGATAAAATTATATCCAGATTTTATGAATACGAAGATTTTATACCTGCGGGCAATGCACTCTATTCAAGCTTATCGGAAGTTTTAGATATAGACCCAGAATTGGAATATGAGACTTCGTTTGAAGAGAAACCAAAATCTTCTTACAACCCCTTTAATAATTCGATAGTCATACGAACTGGAATCAGCGATTCTCGTTTAGGCAAAAAGGAACTCGCATATAAAATATTCGGGTCGATAGCCCACGAGATGTTTCACGCTTACCAGTATAAAGTTTCTAATAGTGATATGGAAAGGTCGGAACTGTATTCCTATGAGTTTGATAATTATAAGTCTAGAGAAACACATTGTGCAACCGACTACGCTAATCAGTTTGTAGAGATGGAAGCAATGTTCTTTGGATTTAATATATCTGAAATAATATTGGACGAAATTGACGAGAGGGAACAATCTTAAACTGTTGTTTTGTACATTTTATGATAATTGCATTATAGTAGATGTTAGTTTTATGAGGTTGGACGTTGGGTATTTGCGAAGCAAATACCCTCTCTCGCGGCGGCGTCTCGGAAAAAAAGTAAACGGGACTGGACGCTAGCTTTTGCTTTGCAAAAGCTAGACGCGGGGCGTCGTCTCGGAAAATCTCAAAATTATTTGAGATTTTCACTCGTCTCCTACCGCGTCCGAACCTACGGTTCGCGTCCAGTTCCTTGGAAATATGAATAAAAATATGACCCTACGGGTCATCTTTTTATTTATGGCTCCCGGGACTGGACTCGAACCAGCAACCTCGAAGTTAACAGCTTCTTGCTCCACCATTGAGCTACCCGGGAATAACCGTCTAGAAACATTTTATCACAGTTTTTAAAAATATGCCACCCCCAATCTCGTTTTTGATTTTTCCTTGTGAAAATTATTAATTTGTGGTATGATTAATAATAAGGAGTGGGATTAATAAAATGAAAAGGATTAATAAAATGACCTATACAGTGGCATTAACGAAGTCTGGGCAGATGACTCTGCCGAAGGCTCTGCGGGAGTTCCTAGGGGTGGATGGGGCGAAGAGCGTCCAAATTGAGAAGACCAAAGATGGGGTGCAGATCCAGCGACGGCTGAGCGATGAGGAGTTCTTTGCGAAGCTGGATGCTATGAAAAGTGAAAAAACTAAAGCTGCAATACGGAGAAACGCTGGCAAAACTATGAGTGAATTGCGCCACGAATGGGCAAAAAGCCCCGCTGGCAAGCGGTATTTGGAGCGAAAATATGGCTAATATGACCGACTCTCTTGACACAAACGCGATTGTGCGTTACATTGTTGATGATGTGCCAGGGCAACGGGAAAAAGTACTGGAACTTTTAGATACTCCGCGAACTACACACTATATAGCTGATTTGGCGCTAGCCGAGACCGTATATGTATTGGAAGAGTATTATCATTACGATAGAAGTAGTGCGGCAAATAGTTTGGCGATGTTTTTGGAACGCTATGACTCCTTGCAGTATAATCATGATTTGACGGAGCTGGTCTTTCCCTTTTATCTGGAGCATCCGAAACTGTCTTTCTATGATTGTTGTTTGGCTAGCTACGCGGAGCTAGAAAACGCCGAGCCGCTCTTTACTTTTGACAAGGCCTTAGCTAGGCAACATCCGAATGCAAAGCTACTGTAGATTATTATTTGTGCGTGGGTTGATTTTGTTGGTTTCTTCTTGTAATAAGGCATCAAAACCGAGTTTGCGGGCGCGTTCAGTTTGTTTTAGGAATTCTTCTTTTGAGATGCCAGCTTCCCTCCTAAAACGCTCTTGGCTTGATTTTTTGCGGTCGAGATCGCGAGCCGATTCGAATCGTTTTTGTCCCCTTTCGGGATCGTCGTTATCTAGAGGCAAACCCGCCCCGCCGATTTTTTCTATTCTCATATTTTGATTATAGCATGTTTGTCTTATGAACGAGCAGTCATCTGTGATATAATAGAAGAAAATAAGTGGAGGTAAATATGTTTTATAGAACTGCGGAGAGTGTTTCTCCGAGACACCCGGATAAATTATGTGATCGGATTTCGGACGCGATTCTAGATGCGTTCCTAGCACAGGATCCGGATTCTAGAGTAGCAGTAGAGACCTGCGGTGGACATGGAATTGTCTTTGTAACAGGGGAGGTGACTTCGAAGGGCGAGGTTGACATTAAAAAAATTGTACATGAGATTGCGGGGGATGAAATTGAGGTGCACACAAAAATTGTTCAGCAATCGCCAGAGATTGCACAGGGGGTGGATACTGGCGGAGCGGGCGACCAGGGGATCATGATAGGCTTTGCTTGCGACGAAACGCCGGAATTATTGCCGCTAGAAGTGGTGCTGGCTAGGAGGCTAAACCAGTTTATTTACGATAAATATCCGTATGACGGCAAGACGCAGGTAACCCTAGATCCATCTGGCGAGGTAGAGTCGGTGGTGGCAAGTTTCCAGAATGTGCCAAAGGAAGATTTAGAGAAGGCAGTAAGGGAGTTTATTGATAAAGAAAAGCTCACTGGAAAGCTAGAGCTACATATCAACCCAGCGGGAGATTGGAATCAGGGGGGATTCGAAGCGGACACTGGACTGACGGGACGGAAGTTAATTGTAGATAATTACGGGCCGAGAGTGGCGATTGGCGGCGGCTGCTACTCTGGGAAAGACGCGTCAAAGGTAGACCGCTCAGCGGCATATATGGCGCGAAAAATCGCGGTGGATTATATCAGGGAGCGTAAGGCGCACGAGGTGTTGGTACGGCTAGCCTATGCGATAGGCTACGCAGAGCCACTAGAAAAGACTGTGATAATTGACGGGAAGCCAGAGGAAATCGAGGGATATGATTTAACTCCGAACGGAATAATTAAATACCTGGACTTGAAGCGGCCGATTTATGCCAAAACCGCCGAATATGGGCATTACGGCGAGGGATTTGACTGGGATAAATGAGAAAAAATGAGCTTGTAGCATAATCTTTACAAAATATGGATACTGTGATATAATGGGGGGATATGGCTTTTAGCCTGTAACTGTTGTTTGGTATCTAGAAATAGATACTAAGTGGTACCTTTCAGGAAGGGGTGTGATGTATGAAACTCAGTAAATTATCCATGAAACTTTGTAGATTTTATCATCAAAATCGCTGCTTATTGATAATGATGATGCCTAGTTGGATATTTTCAACTCTGTTTGTGTTGATTGTGGCCGCATATTGCTTGACCCCCACGATAGTCGGGATAGACTTAACGTCGTTTGTCCTGGTTATCCTTTTAGGGGTAGTAGCAATCATAGCTTCTCTTTGTAGTATTTATGCATATTTTTTTATGTATGATGTCTATACGGAGAACATTGAGCGCCTACAGAGGATTTATCTAAATGGTTATCCAGCCTGGGAATATATTGATTCCAGAATCTTTTCTAGGCTGCGCTTTTATGTGGGCTATGATCTTTGCTATGAAGCCGCTGCGCTGGAGATGATGGCCTGGCAGGGACACCGGGCAACGCATTACGTTTTCGCAAATATCCGAGATAGAGGAAAAAGATGTCGTTATGATCATTCTTGGATTGAGGTAAAATGTTATGGGATTTGGTGGGTGATTGACCCAACTCAGGGTGATCCCGTGGATATAATGCCGCGCTGGCTATATAATTTAGTGCATTTTACGCATTATATTAGAGATTTTAACTCATGCGGATTTTGGACTTCTTCGCTTGCAAATAAATTTTATAAGCGATTAAATCAAAGTGAGACATCATATTTGTTTGGGGAGTTAGGGCTGTTTCGGCGAGATCCAACCAGTAACAAAATGTATGCTGATTCGCTTTGCGTAAATAGCTTGGGGAGTGGCAGACTGAGGAGTATTAGAAAAGGCTATTGTTTTTTCGAAGAGCAAATGCCAATCTCGCAAGAGATACTTGCGCAATTCCTGGCGAAACCAGAGCGTTTGATACCTACATTGGATGCCCAGAAGCATGCTAGAGCTGCGATAAGTGGGATGCGGATAAAAATAGCGTAATAATCACCCTTCTACAAATGTTAAAGCCTCGCGAGACGGGGCTTTTTGTTGATTTTTGGTTAGTTGGGTTTGGCTGGTTTTAACTGATTTTTAATTGATTTTGATGAGTTTGGTCTTGGACTTGGCGCCGCGGATAATGGCAATACTGGTCTTGGGGACTTTGAGGAATTTGGCGACCTGCTCGATGACAGCTTGGTTTGCTTCCCCGTCGTGAGGGGATTTGGTGGTCCAGACTGTAAGTTCCTCGCCCGCCTGAACGATTTTGTTCTGGCTGGAGCGAGGTTTGACTTTGACAAGGTATTTAGTCATGCCTACCTCAAAAGACCTTCAAACAGCCCAAGGGAAGCCAGAAGCATAATCACCCCGGCGACAATGATGCCGGCAATAATGGCAAACATAGTCTTCTTAAAATTGAGATCTAGGATGCTGGCGGCGAGAGTGCCGGTCCAGGCGCCAGTACCTGGGATAGGGACGGCGACAAAGAGGAAGAGTGCCCAGTAGACGCCACCTTTGACTTTGCTAGTAAGCTTTTTGCCGGCTTTTTCGCCTTTTTTGAGGCAGAAATTACAAAACTTCTTAAGAGGTGGCCATTTATTCTTGGCGCCCCAGTTGAGAAATTTGCGAGCAAAGAAGTAAATTAGGGGGATAGGGATAATGTTGCCGATAATAGCCACAATGAGGACGAGCCACTCGGGGAGACCGAGATCCATACCGACGGCAATGGGGATAGCCCCGCGGAGCTCTACTAGAGGGATCATTGAGATAACTAAAACAACTAAGATTTTCCAAAACATAATTTAATTATATCATGATATAATGTGGTTATGGAGATGTCGGTGATTATTCCGGTGTATAATGCGGAAAAAACCTTGCAGAGGTGTGTAAAGAGTGTAGTAAAGGCTATGGGGGCGACACGGGGGGAGATTCTTTTGATTGATAATAATTCTAATGATGGATCGGCAAAAGTGATTGGGGAGTTGGCGCAAGAGTATCCGAAGATAGTAAAGCCGCTGGAATGTAAGACACCAGGGGCGTCGGTGGTGCGAAATTATGGGGTAAAGCAGGCTAAAGGTAAATATATCTGGTTCGTAGATGCGGATGACACAGTGGCCGACAAGGCAGTAGAGAAACTAGTCCAGAAAGCGGAAAAAACAGGGGCGGATATCGTGATGATGGGGGCCAAGCGCGTGGAGTGGGTCGGCCGCAAAGAGTATTTATCGGCAGTAGATGAGAACGATGCAAAGTACAAAAGCCGGTTCATCAGATACGGGATGGGGCCGTGGCAGGTGATTATCCGGCGGGCTTGGTGGGAGAAAAATGGTTTTAAGTTCCGCGAGGGGATTATCCAGGAGGATATGGAGCTAATGTCTGCTCTGATACTCTATACCGATAAATATGCCAGTGTAGACGAGCCGCTGTATTATTACTACTTTACCCCGGAGTCGGTACTACATAAGTCTGAGTTTGACCCGCACGTGTTTGATATCTTCCCTGCCCTGGAGGGATTATATGCTCGTTTTAAAGATGCGGGGGCTGAACAAAAATTTTATTCAGAACTAGAGTGGTTTTTTATCTGGAATCTACTGATAGATTCGGCAAAAGATTTCGGCAGTTTCCCTGAGGGTAAAAGTGGATATAGACGGGCTCGGGAAATGATGAAAAAATATTTCCCAGACTGGCGAAAAAATGAGTTCTTAAAATCCAAACGATTAAAAACTAAGATTTTAGTGAGATTGAATTATTACAGATAGCTTTTAATGGAGACTTTGCGTTTAAAATCCCCTTTTTAAGGGGATTTTAACTATTTCTTTTTCTTGGCTTTTTCTTCAGCCTCAAGCTTTTTGAAGGCGACCTTACCGACTAGAGTGGTTGGAAGCTTGTCTCTAAACTCGTAGGCGGCGGGGAGAGAGTAGATAGGAACGTTTCTCTCTAGTAATTCCCTGATTTCGCGCTCGATGCGCTTGCCGGCCTTGTAGCCAGGCTTCAGGACGATAAAGGCTTTGGGGACTTGCCCCTTATAGTGGTGATCTATGCCTATGACTGTAGAGGTGAGGACGGCCTCGTGAGAATTGATAACTGACTCAAGATGGGTAGGATAGATATTGTAACCACTAGAGATAATCATACGCTTGAGGCGCTGCGCAAAGTAGAAGAAACCGTCTTCGCCTAGCTTCCCCATATCGCCAGTGTGAAGCCAAGTCTTGCCATCATCGTGGACCTGGAGAACCTGAGCGGTCTCGGCATCGTTATTGAGGTACCCCATCATGACTGTAGGGCCGGCGACGCAGATTTCGCCTTCTTCCCCGACGTCGGCAGTCTGGAAGGTATTAGGTCGGACGATTTTGAGCGTCATATCAGAGAGCGGAGCACCGATCATGCCGTCGGCAAAAGAGTTCTCTGGGGAGAGACAGACGGCGGCAGAAGCCTCGGTGAGGCCGTAACCAACGCGGATTTTGGCCGCGGAGCCGTGCTCGGCAAAGTATTTGTTGACTTTATTCCTAAGAGTCTGATTAAGGGCATCGCCGCCACAGATAGCGGCAGAGACAAATTCTAGCTCGTTTTCGCCTAGTTTAGTATTCAGAAGGGCCTCATAGAGGGTAGGCACACCGACGATGAAGCTAGGCTGGTTCTTGCGGATGATTTCGGCGAATTTTTTATGCGAAAAGACCGGAATCAAGATACAGCCCATGCCCTTAGAGAGAGGGGTATGGATACAGACTCCGAGGCCAAACCCATGGAATAGGGGTAGAATAGAGAGAACAGTAGCGCCAGGCACACACTGACGGATAGAGGAAGTACACTCCATGGCGAGGGCATTAAAATTGCGGTTAGTTAGCATGACGCCCTTAGGGGCGCCAGTAGTACCGCCAGAATAGAGGATAGCGGCCAAATCATCGCCTCTACGGTCTTCGTGGAAATTACCTTGGTAGAAGTAGCTGTTGGCGATAAAATCCTCCCAGAGGACCACTCTCGCATCGTTAGCGGGCAATTTAACCTTCTTAACATGGAGTAATTTGTACATGCGGCGCTTTAAGAAGCCGAGACCATCGGAGGGGCGGACGACGATAATCCGCTCGAGCTGAGCAGAATCGCGCAAACGGTAGATTTTGTCAAAAACCGCGTCAAAAACGAGGACGTATTTGGATTCAGAAGTCTTGATATAATACTCTAATTCCTTCTCTGATGACAAGGGGTGGACCATATTGCAGACGGCACCAACCATATTGACGGCATAGACCATGGTAATACCCTCTGGGGTGTTAGGCATACAAATGGTAACACGATCCCCTTCTTTGACTCCGTAATTCTTAAGAGCACGGGCGGTTTTTTCGATTTTTTTGACAAAGTTTTTATAGGAAACCTTGTGACCAAAATAGGAATAAGCCATGTTGTCTGGCCATTTTTCAGCACTTTGGATAACCATATCTACCATAGAACAATCTGGGTATTCTAAATGGGCGGGGATTTTTTCTTCTTTATAATATTTGCTCCAAGGAGCGTCCTTTGGGGCAGTTTTTTGACTTTTTTTCACAATAACTCCTTTGCCCTAATTATACCATAAACGTCTAATCTTGAGAAGAGCCTCTAGCTTCGCCTAGACCGACGCGAGAGTTGATGCCAGCAGGCAAAACTGCGCCACCGGTATAGACATCGCGAGAGATGGTCTTGGTAAAAGAATAGGTGGCGGGGTGACGGCTAATAGTCTCGGTGATGGCTTGGAGCTTACCGGAGAAATTATCGCTGCCGACCTCTGTAGCTAGAGGGACGAGATGAGTATAGCCACTCCCGTCTACACCATTATCAACGGCGACTTCAAAGTATTTGTAGAGCTTTTCGCCGTTATCGCCTATAGCTTTGATGGTCTCACCAGTAGTGGTAGTAAAGACACCATTATCACCCCAGGTGAGGCCGTTTTCGCCCATCTGACCTTGGATTTCGAATTTAGCACCGCCAATTGTGAGGTAGCCTTTGACCTTGCCAGCGGCGGCGAGACTGTCGATATCTAGAGTCTGGCCATTAAAGCTAGAAATACCAGATGCATTGGAGTGGAAACTACCGTTTTCTAGGTAAGCGTTAAGTTCGTTGCCATCGGCGGCACGAGTGCCATTATCAGCCCAGCCATCGTAAATAGCCTTGATCTTGTGATCGGATTTGGATGGATCGATTTCAACCAAGTCAGTCTTGGTCTGTTCCCAGGCTTTATGAGTTTCGATTTGTTTAAAACCGGCTTTTTTATACTTGGCAATGGCAGCCTTGTCGCTACCGCTGATATCGGTGATAGTCTCGGTATATTTGCGAGAGCCGGCAAAGCCAGCAAGGATGGTTTCCTCGGCTTCTTTGCTGTTTTTAGTCTTGAGAAGCCCGGCTTTTTCGAAGAAACCGATTTTATCTGGATCGATGGCCGCCATCAGCTCTTGGGAGCCAAAGAAGAAGGCGCTACCTATGGCGGCAGTCTTGGCCGAGGCCTTGAGGGCTAATTTAGTGCGGTCAACTTTGAAATCTTTGTCCTTTTGTTCGATGTCTTCGGTGATATGGTTTTTTATGGTATCTTTCATGAGATTTAATTCTGCATCATCCTCTGAGAGGCTTTTTTCGGCCTTGATGAGGGCGATATCTAACTTCAGACGTTCATCGCCAATCTGGTCTTCGGAAGAGTAGGAGATAAGATCTTTGCGCTCAGAATCAGAGAGAGCAATGCGAACCCTGGCCTCGGCGATAGCATTGCGGCGAAAATTGAGATCATCACTCTTCATGGCCTCCTCTAGAGCCTGGGTAAGTTCACTAGCGGGGCGAAGGTCATAAAGGGTGCCGCCGATACGAGCCTCGTACCGACTGCGTTTTTTAGCGATACGGTTATTTGCTTCTTCCCCATTTATGCCGCTATATTCACCACCAGAAGCGACGTCGCGTAGCATGCGAGCGCGGTCTTCGGTGACGCGATTACGCTCCCTGAGACCAGCAAAGGCGGCAGAAACACCAATACCCAGCCCAGCGCCAGCTATGGCTCGAGCTCCGGTTTGAGTAAGGCTATAGGCAGTACCTACGGCAGCGGCGAGGACTTCGGTGGGGATAATCTGACCAACTTTGCTACCTTCAAGGAAGTTAGTGATTTTGTCGAGATTATCGCGGTGAGTTTCGGTACGGATATTACCTCGGACGTCGGCATTATAAACTTTGAAGCCTTTCATAACCTTTTCCATAGCCATACCATGCTCGGCACGCTGCCGGGCCTGGACGGCGACTTCAAAGTAATTATTGATCATGTTTTCGTTGATGGGCTCGCTATTGTCGCGAGCTTCGGCTTTGAGTCTGGCGATATTGTTGCCAAATTCTGTCCGGAGATCTTCTAGAGAGCCGCCTTCGGGGACCTCGGCGGTAGCGTATTCCTCGATGGCTTGTTTGACGATTTCGGTAGTGCGAGCGTCGGCCTCGGTGAGGCTTTCACCGGCCTCCTCGTGAATAACTTTGCTATATTCCTCGGTGGCGCCTATGCAGAAGCGTTTCATGGCGCTGTCGCTGCGACTCTCGATAATGTCGCCAAGAGTAATTCTCTCGCCGTTTTGGTTGATTTCACGCTCGTCTGAGTAAATTTCTTGTTCATATTTTTTCTGGTAGTATTTTTTGAATAAATTGCCTTTCCAAATGCGGCTAATGACACCCTTAAGGCCTTTAGCCTCGGCGATTTCAGCATTTAGTTCCCTTTCGGCATAATCTTTGGCGAGTTCTTTCTTATCGTGGGTAAAGTCGGCATTAATAGCGGCTAGAGGAGCCTCTAGATCGTCGAGGGCGCCGAGCTTGCTGTTAATGTCGGCCTCTTGGCCTTCGATTTGGCTGGCTAGCTCAGGGTCTATACTATTGAGGATATTGAGTTTTTCATTGGCTCCGGCTATTTCGGTTTCGATATGGTCGAGGACGTTTAATTGGTTTAATTTTTCATTAATCTGAGCCGCTTGAGAATCTAACTGTTCTATCTGACCTACATTTGCTTCTGCGGAGCCGAATAGCTCGTCGGCTCGATCTAAGGCTTGTAGCTTTTGCTCGGAATTGAGCATTTCCCTGGCGATGGCGCTGGCGATAGACTCAGGGTTTAGCTCTGATGAATTTTTGACATCCGCTAGTTTATCCCATTCGGTGCGCTCTGGGGATGAGTTTGGTGTGGTGGGGTTTTGATTTTTGTTGTCCATCTTTTAAGCCCTCGCGCTTAGATAAAAATCGCGGAATTTAAGCATGGCATCTAGGGCAACTTCAGAGAGATTAATGCCGGAATTAACTAGGAACTCGGACATTTTTTCGGCGGTAAAATCAGGGTCGTCTATCATGGTGGCTAACTCGGCGGCCTTTTCTTCGCTGAGCTGATTGATGGCGGCTTGATTGATTTGATTCATGAGATTAGCCTTCATTTCGGCCTTCAATTCTTCTTTTATTTCGGGCTCAAGATCGGTAATGCCTTTATCTTTCAAGATAGTTTCTAAAAAATCATCGATATTTTGCGCGTCCATGAAGCATAACCTTTCTTGTTAGTTTATTCTATTATACCGCTTAAGGATAGAAAATTCAAGCACAAAAAAACCGCAGAGATTCTAGGCTCTGCGGTTTTGATTTTGCTATTTGGCGATCGTTAGAGAAATCTTGCGATTTTCTTTGTCGATGTCGAGGACGCGGAAATTCTTGCGCTCGTTGAGCGTGAAGATCTTCTCTGGGTCGACATCGGAGCCTTCGCCTAGCTCAGAGACATGCACTAGAGCCTCTACAGCGGGCGAGATCTGAGCAAAAGCACCAAACGGAGTGATCCGAGTGATGGTACCTTCTACACGGGACCCCTTTTTCAAGCCTTCGACCTCGGAAATCCAAGGATCTTCGACTAGTTGCTTCATCGAGAGGGACAAGCGCTCTTTGTCGATGGCGATAATCTTGGCCTTGATGGTATCGCCTACCTTGACGTAATCAGATGGACTATTGACACGCTCCCAAGAAATCTCGGAGATATGGACGAGGCCTTCGATGCCGTCGATGTTGACAAAGACACCAAAGTCGACTACACCAGTAACTACACCCTCGATAACATCGCCAACATTTAACTCGGCAAAGCGAGCAGCGAGACCATCTTTGATGGCTTCCTTCTCTGAGAGGATTAGCTTGTTTTCTTTCTTATTTGCATCTAGGATGCGAGCCTTGATTGGCTTGCCTACTAGAGAGTTGAGGCGCTGCAAGATTTCATCCTTATCGGATGAACCTACACGCGGATAGTGCTCAGCTGAAAGCTGAGAAACAGGCATGAAGCCCCGGATACCTTCGTACTCAACTAGGAGACCACCTCTGTTAGCATCCGAAGGGATGACCTCGATGGTTTCGTTGTCGTCGAATTTGGCTTGGATTTCATCCCAACCTTTGTCCTTCGCTGCCTTGCGGAGCGAAAGAAGCACGGTACCATCTGGCATCTCGGAATCAATTACCGAAGCGGTGACTTCGTCGCCGATCTTGGCGTCGTGGACGAAAGAAACCTCCCGCCGAGGGACCAAACCTACACCTTGGGAACCCAAGTCGATTAGGATTTCGTGTTTTTTGATAGAGAGGACCTTACCCTTGATAGTGTCCCCTGTCATGATTTTTTTGGATGATTCTTCGTTTGCAGACAAAAGCTCATCCATTGTGAGTTTTTTGGCTGTTGCCATAAATTATTTTTCCTTCCCTTAGACCCATTCATAGATATTCTAGATAAAAAATACCTATGAATGGGCCTAAACTGTTACCCATTATAGCAAAAACTCATGATATAATCAAGGTATGAAGGAGTATACTCAGGAGGAGCTGGATTTTTTTGAGCGGGTGAAGGGGGATTATCCGGAGTTTGCTTTTAAATTTGATCAGAAATTTGCTTTTGTACCGCCTAGACGGATTAAGATCGGCCCGCCAGAGGAGGGAGCGGAGCTGCTTTTTTTGCATGAGGTGGGGCATGCGATTCTAGGACATAGGACGTTTGGAACTGAGGTGGAGCGGCTAAAAATGGAGGTGGCCGCCTGGGAAAAAGCGCGAGAGCTGACGAATCTGTATGGGGTAGAGTTTGACGAAGAAAAAATGCAAGAGGAGCTGGATACCTACCGAGATTATCTGCATGCTAAATCACGCTGCCCCAGATGCGGATTGACCAGATATGTGACACCAGATGGAGAGTTTCATTGCCCCAGATGTGAGGAGTTTATTTTGCAATAAAAAACTGCAGCAACTAATATTACTGCAGTTTCCTTCCCTTAAGCCTTTTTGGCAGGGCCACGGCGAGAGATCCGGCCGCCCTTAGCACCAGCTTTCCGAGCTAATTCAGGATTAGCAGCGAAACCACCGGTGTGACCATTTTGGCCACCTTTCCGGCCGATGCGAGCGTAAAACTCTTTACCGTATTTGGCTTTGTTGGTTGCAGCAGCTTTCATGCCACCAGCTTTAGTTCCAGCCATTTGAAACTCCTATTCTGCCCACCAAAACCCATATATTGTTAATGAATAATTCCATTATATCATAGCCTTTACGTTTTGTCAATATGCATATTCTTAAAAATGTGGTGTAATATTTTTTGTTTTCCCGAACACTTTTTGTAAAAGTTTTGCACAAATTGTGCAAAAAGGGTATTGACAATATGCATTTTGTGATATAAAATAGGGGTAGTTTAAGTAGTAAACTGCGAGGCTACTTAAATCTATGTATGACCTAAAGAAAACTGCCATTCTAAAGGCAGTTTTCTTTCTGGGGTAAAATGGTTATGGCTAGATTAGATCTAAAAAATACCCGAACGGGTATTTTAACAAAAAAATGGTGGAGTAACAGGGATTCAAACCCTGGACCTCCGCCTTGCAAAGGCGGCGCTCTAATCAGCTGAGCTATTACCCCATGTTAAATTAACTGGTGGGGTTATGTGGACTTGAACCACAGACCTCGTCATTATCAGTGACGCGCTCT
>JAZRPP010000052.1:0-9614 GCA_045649285.1 Candidatus Nanosyncoccus sp.
AACAGTAGGGGATTATGAGGGGTTGCCGTTTATTGAGGCAATACGGCTGTTTGCAAATAAGGTGGGGCGGGAGAATTGTTTGTATCTTTCTGTAGTTTTTGTGCCGTGGCTAAATACGTCGAAGGAGCTAAAGACTAAGCCGGCGCAGAATGCTTTGAAAGATTTACGGGGGTTTGGGATTATTCCAGATATTGTGGTGGTACGGACGGAAAAACCATGTAAACGGAGCGTGTGCGAAAAAATCGCGGCTTTTTCAGGAATAGCGCCGGAGGCGGTGCTGAATCTGCCAGATATTCACTCAGTATATGATGTACCGTTTAATGTGTTGAAAAGCGGGGTGCTGCCGATTTTGAATAGGTTTGCGGGGGATGAGTCGGAGCCGGATATGCGGAAATGGGAGAAATTCTCGGAGCTGAGAGCGGCGAAGTTTGACAAGACGGTGCGAGTTGGGCTAGTGGCGAAGTATGTGGGGAATGAGGATACTTATATCTGCGTGACGGAGGCCTTGAAGGCGGCGGCAGCGCAAACACAAGTGAATCTGGACTTAAAGTGGGTAAATGCGGAGGAGCTGGAGACTGGCGTAGTGGAAGAGAAACTGGTGGGGTTGGATGGAATCGTGGTGCCGGGGGGGTTTGGGCTGCGCGGAGTAGAGGGCAAAATAAAGGCGGCGGAGTATGCACTGGCTAGAGACATCCCGTATCTGGGGCTTTGTCTTGGGATGCAAGTGGCTGCAATCGCGGCAGCGAGAAGAGGAGGCTTGGAGGGGGCGGGGAGTGAAGAGTTCCTGAACGACGAGAATTATGAGAAGCCAAGAGGATTTAAAAATGTGATCTATACTATGGAGGGGCAAGAGGGGAAGGCTTCGACTGGGGGGACGATGCGGCTAGGGGATTACCCGGCAAAATTAAAGGCGGGGACTCTGACGGCGGAGATTTATCGCTCTGAGGTTGAGGCGGGAAAATATGTGGACGGGACGGAAATCTTAAAAAATGGAGACGTGAAGGTAATAGAGCGGCATCGGCATCGCTATGAAGTAAACCAGAAATATTTGGATGCGATTGAGAAGGGTGGAGTGAAAGTATCTGGCCTTAGCCCAAATGGGAAGCTAGTAGAGTTTATAGAAGCGCCAGAATGTAAATTCTTTGTAGCAACACAGGCGCACCCGGAATTCAAATCGCGGCCACTAGCTGTGCACCCGCTGTTTTACAAATTTATTGAAAAAATTAAAATGGTTGTGGTATAATGGGGGAAAGGTAATACAAAATGAGGTCATAAGTATGTTTTTAAGAGTAAGTAAAAAAATATTGGGACTAGTGGCTGTTATTGCACTTGGGGTATTAGGCTATGCTGGTGCGATGGATGCTTCTGCGGAAGAGTCAATGGTAAATGCTAATGCTACTTATAATTATGATATAGCTTTTGTAAACCCAGCAGATAATATGCCAGCTAGGATGACTAGCACCACCACCGGCTCTACAGTAACACTACCTACTACCACCCCTACCATGAGTGGGTATAAGTTTGATGGCTGGTGTAGTAGCTCTGTGCTTCCTGGGGCTGCTTGTACTGGTACTACCTATGCTGCTGGCTCTGTCTATACCCTAGACGCTAGTACGAATAATGATGTAACACTCTACGCTATCTGGGGTGAGCAGCCTACTATGCAAGATTTCTCTTGTAGTAGCCTAAGTACAGGTGATACGGTAACACTTTCTGATGCCAGAGATGGAATTACCTATAACGTAGGCAGGCTCGCAGATGGTAAATGCTGGATGCTAGATAATCTCGCCTTTAACGGCAAAGATAACCAAGGCAACGGTAGCTATATCACTATGGATAGTACCAATACGCATATAAATACTACCAAGACTTGGAACGATACAATTAGGACAGGTTGGACCAGTAGCACGCAAAACACCTACACTGCCAGCTATATCAATGACGCATCAAAAGATGTAGTTCCTAGTGACGCTACTTCCCAGGCTGGTCAATACAAAGTAGGCGTTTACTACAACTACTGTGCTGCTACGCTAGATACTATTTGTTCATCTAGTGCAACTACCGTAGCTAGCTACGATGTCTGCCCGAAGGGCTGGAAGTTGCCAGCGGGCAATAATTCTAGCGAAGGTTTCTCTGCTCTAGCACAAGCCATCTATGGTTCTACAGGTTCTACTTCAGATCCTACAGCTTATGCTAACTATCGTGCGGCTCTCCGTTTGCCCCTCTCCGGCTACTTCAGCGCTGGTACGCCGGGCGATCAGGGTAGCAGCGGCTGGTGGTGGTCTACTGCAGCGAGCGATAGTATGAGTCGCTTCCAACTGTACGTCGATACCTCGGGTATCAAACCCGACTATGAACATCGTCGCTGGCGCGGCAGCTCTATTAGGTGTATTAGTAGCCAGTAGCTTCGTATTGGACTTCTCTTTGGGAAAGAGAAGTCCAGCAAGAGAAACCAGGACGAAATCCGAAACGGAAGTGAATTCCGATTTCGGATTTGATTTATATTAATGGGAGTGAATTCCGATTTTGGATTTGGTTTAAGATATAGAAGGATATAAAGGGGGGCTTTGGGATGGAAGGGAGTAGCTCTACTTTGGGGATCGCGGAAAGGCTGCGTTGATAACACGTGGATGTTTCTGGATATTTTGAAGCCATAATCACTTCGCAAAATTGAAAAAAATGCGAGATTGCGAAATGGAAAACTAATTATAACAGGGGTAGTTCGCAAACTCGCAAAATTTGCAATTTTGCGAAATGTGGAGTATAATATAGGTAATAAAGCATAAAAGTATAGGGGAAATAGCCGTAAAATATAAAATGCGAAGGATATAGCATGAGCAAGAATATACACAGAAAATACCTCGATAAAATCATAGAGGCAATCGGCACAGAGGATATTAAGGTGATTACTGGTGTCCGCCGTAGCGGTAAGTCTGTTCTACTTGCGGATTTTAGGAAATATATAGAGGCGAATGTACCAGAGGCTAATATTATTTTTATTGATTATTCACTAGTGAAGTTTGAGCAATTACAGGAGTATCATGCACTAAATGATTATGTGGAAGGTGCGTATGAGGAGGGCAAGGCGAATTTTGTACTAATTGACGAGGTGCAGATGTGTGATGGATTTGAAAAGACCATCAATAGCCTCCATGCTACGCATCAATACGATATTTATGTCACGGGGTCGAACGCTTTTCTCTCTAGTAGTGATCTGGCTACGCTGTTTGTGGGGAGGACTTATACTATTGAGGTTTTCCCGTTTTCTTTCAAAGAATTTATGGAGTATTTTGAATATACAGATAGGCAGGAAGCTTTTCAAAAATATGCCCAGGAGGGCGGTATCGCTGGGTCGTATAAATATCCATCTTTAGAGGCGAAGCTGGGGGATATCCGGGAGGTGTATGATACGCTGATAATTAGGGATATTAAGAATAAATACAATGTCCAGGGGGAGGTGGTGCTGGATGCTGTCTCGGATTTTTTGATGGATAATATTTCTAGAGTCACCTCGATTCGTAACATCGCGAATGTGCTTAATTCTGAGCATCTCGAGACTTCGGATAAGACTGTGGGGACATATCTAAAGTATCTTTGCGAGGCCTACGCTTTTTATAAAGTTCAGCGGTATGATATTCGCGGTAAGAGGTATCTGGCTTCGCAGGATAAATACTATCTATCGGATCACTCTTTTCGCTTGGCGAAGATGGGTGAGAGGTGGAAGGATACGGGGAGTATATATGAGAATATCGTAGCTATAGAGCTAAAGCGGCGCGGATACGAGGTATATGTAGGGGAGATGCGAGACTCGGAGATTGATTTTGTGGCTATTAAAAATGGCAATAAGCTCTATATCCAGGTTTCTTATTTGATGACCGAGCAGGCTACTATGGAGCGGGAGGTAAAGCCGCTAATGAATATACCTGGTGGATATCAGAAGCTGCTTATCGCAGAGACTCATCAGCCGAGGCAAAACTATGAGGGGATACAGATCGTGGATATAGCTGACTGGCTAGTAGGGGATGAGGGGTAGCTGGGGGGTATAATTGGTAAAAATAATGCAGTAGCGGATGAAAAGGCGGTAAGTGCTAACGATACCTACCGCTACGATATAGCTTTTGTAAACCCGGCAGATAATCTGCCGGCACGGATGAATAGTACTACTACTGGGTCTACGGTGACGCTACCTAGTGCTACGCCGACGATGAGCGGGTATAAGTTTGATGGCTGGTGTAGTAGCTCTGTCCTTCCTGATGCTAGAGATGGGATTACTTATAATGTAGGCAAGCTCGCAGACGGCAAATGTTGGATGCTAGATAACCTCGCCTTTAACGGCAAGGACGAACAAGGCAACGGTAGCTATATCACAATGGATAAGGGTAGCACCGGCGTCTGGTGGTCTACTACAGCGTTCAGTAGTACGCATCGCTACCGCCTGTACGTCGATACCTCGGGTATCTACCCCGCTGATAGGATTTAGATGACGCGGGAGATTTCTTCTAGGGTGGTGTCGCCGCGGAGGACAGCGAGGAGGCCTTTCTGGGTGAGAGTAAGCATGCCGTGCTTTTTGGCGGTCTTTTCGATGGCGTCGGTATTGATGTCGGCGACATCACCGCGGATGAAGGCTTGGATGTCGTCGGAGACGACGAGCTGCTCCATAATGACGGTGCGGCCTTTATAACCGAAAGGATCGTCTTGGCTGGGAATTGGATCGTACAGAGTAATATTATTTAAATCTACACCACTAGGTAGTTTCTCGGCGGGGACGCCCTTTAAAGTCTCTTTAATATACTTGGCTTCGGCTTCGGTGGCGGGGCGAGGGGCTTTAGAGCTTGAGAGTTTGCGGACGAGGCGCTGGGCCACGACGAGACGGATAGAGCTAGAGAAAATTGGATTAACACCAATAAGATCAATCATACGGGAAAAGGCGGCGCTAGTAGAATTAGCGTGGAAAGACGAAAGGACGAGGTGACCGGTGATGGAGGCCTGGATGGCAGTCTTGGCGGTGTCGGCATCGCGAATCTCGCCGACCATGACGACATCTGGGTCTAACCGCAAGACAGAGCGGAGGCCATCGGCAAAGGAGGCGCCATCATTGGTATGGATGGGGATTTGAGAAATGCCGGTGATGCCGTATTCGATTGGGTCCTCTAGAGTGATAATCTTGCGGCTGCTGGTATTGAGGGCGTTTAACATGGAATAAAGTGTGGTGGATTTACCAGAGCCGGTAGGACCAACCATGAGGACGAGGCCGCGAGGGTGGGAGATGACTTCGTCGATCTCGGCGCGCTCTTCTTTGCTTAGGCCGAGTAAATCGAGATTAAGCAGGCTTTCGTCAAAATTAAAAAGACGGAGGACGGCATCCTGGCCGTGCATGGTGGGGATGGTCTCGACGCGGATGTTTAATAAATGAGTAACGCCGCCTACGGTAACATCTTTTTGCATGTGGCCGGACTGGGGCTCGCGGGAAGCCATGGAAACGTTGGCACGGGAGGAAAGCTCGCCCATGAAGACGCGGTAGCGGTCGCGACTGATATCGGCGACGGGGTGGAGGATGCCGTCTACACGCATGCGGATGCGGATTTTGTCGCGGAGGTTCTCGATGTGGATGTCGCTAGCGCCGAGCTTGTCGGCCTGGTCGATAAGGAAGTCGAAGACTTTTTCGGTGGAAACGGTATCTAGGGTTTTAGAAACTTCATTGATAGTGGAGGAATCGCCTTCGCCGGCGATTTTGATGTCGTCGTAGTGGACCTGCATGGGGGGATCGTAACGGAGAATAAAAACTTTGTAAGCAGAATTAGAAATTAAATAGAAGGTGACGCGCTCGCCTTCGTCTTGGTATTTTTTGGTGAATTCGGAAATGATGCTGCGGGGAGTCTGGCTGGTGACCATAAACTCATATCTAGCATCGCCACCACCTTTGGCGAGAGGGATAATGAAGTCTCTATGCATGGTTGCGGTATCTAGGACGTCTGGGATGAGCGGGATGCTATTTTCGAATTCTCTGGTATCTAAGTAAGGCATGCCAAGGATGCTAGCGCGGCGTGCGGTAGCCTGCTCTTCGGATTCGCGACGTTTTAGCTGAACCTGCTCTTCATCCATAAGCATATTATAGCACAGAATAATATGATATAATGTGATTATGATTGCGGTTGAATTATTTTCTTGGTGGTATGTGAAGGGATGGGGGGTGTTTATTGGCAAATTGCGACGATCCTTGGGGAATATTTTGGATTTCTTCTCGATGAGTTCGCTTATTCGGACTTTGTTTCAACCGTTTCGGCAGATATCGGCGGAGACAGCGGTGGGGACGGTATCTATTGATCGTAAATTCCAGATGTTTATTGATCGGTTGATTTCGCGGGTGATAGGATTCTTTTCGCGGCTGGTACTGCTAATTGTGGGAAGTGTGATAATTTTGGTGGGTGCGGTATGTAGTTTGGTTTTGATAGTTTTGTGGCCGATTGTGCCGCTCTGTCCGATTATAGGAATTGCGCTAGCTGTAATGGGGGTGCTAGTATGAATAATGGTGCGAGTTTTGATCCGAAAAATCCGCGAGTGAGATTGGCGCGCGAGAAGCAGATGCTAAATAATGCATTTATGATGGTAGTTTTGGTTTTGATTTTTTTGGGATTAATCGGTGGTGGAATTGCACTTCTTATTATAAAAATTGCGGTGGGATGGATTTTGATTGGGTTTTCGGTGGTGCCGGTAATGATGATGTTTTGGATCAAAAATGACTTGGCGGAGATTTTGCCGGGGAAGACGGGGAGTTTTACGGATTTGCTGAGTGAAGAATTGCTGCTAAAGTTAAAACCGGATTTAACACCAGCGGAGTTATTAAAGATAATCCCGACGACGCAGAGCGGAGCGTTCTTGATGGCGAGATTTGAAATGTCTATTCCTTTCTTTGATTATATCAGTGGGTATTTGCCGGCGGCGGTAGAGCCGATATACCGAAAAGCGGAAGAAATTCGGACGAAGACTGGCTCGACGACGATTACGGGGGCGATATTGGCAGTGGCGGCGATCGAGAGTTTGCCAAATTATGAGCAAGCTTTGAATCAAATGAAGCTAAGCATTGATGATTTATATCAAGGGGTAGTGTGGTTTAATTATTTGCACGGAATTGTGAATGAGCAAAAAAAGCCAGTACATACGGGCGGAATTGCGCGGGACTTTGCTTTTGGCTATACGCCGACGCTGGAGCAGTTTGCGATTAATCTCTCTACTAGGTATGCGGGGTCTTCGAATCACGTGCAGCAAGCAGAGAACGAAGAGATTTTGAAACAAATGATCGATACGTTATCTAAAGAGGGGCGGCAGAATATTGCGCTGGTGGGAGCGTATGGCTCTGGGAGATCGACAATCGTGGAGTATCTAGCGGAGACTTTGATGAATGCGGATAGTAAGATACCGCAGAATTTAAAATATCGGCAGATTTATGCGCTAGATAGTACGAGCCTAATTTCGGCGGCAAAGAATCAGGGCGATTTGGAATATTTGATGGTAAAAATTCTGAATGAAATCTATGCGGCAAAGAATATTATTTTGGCGCTAGATAATGCACATTTATTCTTTGAAGAGGGGCCAGGGTCGATTGATATTACGAATTTGCTAGTACCGATATTGGAGGCTGGGAAGATTCGGATTATTATGATTATGGATGAGCAGAAGTTCCTGGAGATTTCGAATAAAAATCCGGCACTAGCAAATGCCCTAAATAAAATCGTGGTGCATCCGACAAATGAAGAAGAAACTTTGAAGATTTTGATGGACCAGGTGCCGTTTGTTGAGTTCCAGAAAAATGTAGTGTATACATATATGGCACTCAAGGAAGCGTGGCGGCTTTCGAACGAATATATACATGATGTGGAGATGCCGGGGAAGGCGAAGTTGTTACTAGAAGCGGCGGGGGCTTATGCGGAGCGGGGGCTGGTGACGGCCGGCTCGGTACAAACGGCAGTGGAAAAATCTTATGGGGTGAAAGTGAAAGTGGCGGAAGCGGAAGAAGACCGAGATAAACTACTGAATTTGGAACAGTTGATACACGAGCGGATGGTAGATCAGATGGAAGCGGTGTCGGCGGTGGCTAATGCGCTTCGGCGAGCGGGGGCGGGGGTGAAGAATCGGAATCGGCCGATTGGGACATTCCTATTTCTTGGGCCGACTGGTGTGGGGAAGACGGAGCTAGCTAAGACTCTGTCTGAAGTGTATTTTGACGGGGAGGAGAATATAATTCGGCTGGATATGAATGAGTTTGTATCTAGTGCGGATGTTTCTAGACTAATCCGGGATGGGGCGACGGATGGGATGAGCTTGACAGCGCAAGTATTAAAGCAACCTTTTTCTGTGGTGCTTTTGGATGAGATTGAGAAGGCAGATGCTTCTGTTCTGACGACGCTTTTGCAAGTGTTGGATGAAGGGATTTTGCGTGACGAAAAGAATAGAGAAGTGAGTTTTCGAGATACGATTATTATTGCGACAAGTAATGCGGGGGCGAATGAGATACGGGAGTTCGTAAGTGCCGAGGCGGGCGCGGCGGATTTTGCGGCGAAATTTGTTGGGTTTAAGGAGCAATTGACTGATAAAATGGTCTCTAGCGGTGAGTTTAAACCGGAGTTCTTGAACCGGTTTGATGAGATATGTCTATTTAAGCCTCTGTCTAAGGAGGATTTGGTGCAGATACTGGATTTGATTATTGCCTCAACAAACAAGACTCTCGCAGCGCAGAAGATTTCGGTGACTTTGACACCAGAGGCGAAGCAGATTTTGATAGATCGAGGGTATGATCCAAAGATGGGGGCGAGGCCGATGCGGCGGTTGGTGCAAAAGACGGTGGAGAATATTACGGCGGCGGCGATCCTCTCGGGCGCGGCTACGCCAGGCTCGACTTTGACTATTACCCCGAACGAGCTGAGTATATCGTGATATAATATATGTATTATGCCGGAGTTGCCAGAGGTGGAGACAATTAGGAGAGGCTTGTCTGATTTGATTGTCGGGCAGGAGATTTTGGGTTGTAAAGTTTTGTGCGAGAAATCTTTGATTGGGAAATTTGTGACTGGGAAGATTGTGGGGCTCCGGCGGTTTGGTAAGGCTTTGATTATTGATCTTGATAATGATTATTCTTTGATGATACACCTTCGGATGACGGGGCAGCTGATTTATGAAGATAATTTGGTAGAACGGTTTGCGGGCGGGCATCCGAATGAGAATTTTGTGGAGGAGCTGCCTAATAAGCAGACGCGGGTGATTTTGAAACTAACGCATGGGACCTTGTATTTTAATGACCAGAGGAAATTTGGGTTTATCAAGATTTTGCCGAGTGCGGAGGTGGAGGAGGATGATTTTATAAGGAAGCTAGCGCCGGAGCCGTGGCAGATGAAAGTAGAGAAGCTGCAAGAGAATTTGGCAAGACATAAGAATTCGGCGATTAAGGCGGTAATACTAGACCAGACTGTGGTGGCGGGGCTAGGGAATATTTATGCGGATGAGGCACTGCACGCGGCGGGGATACATCCGGAGAGAAAGGCGGGGGAGCTAAGTGATGCGGAGGTTGCTGATTTATTGGTGAAAATGCGGGAGGTGATGGAAAAATCGCTCGAAGCTGG
>JAZRPP010000053.1:0-34508 GCA_045649285.1 Candidatus Nanosyncoccus sp.
GATTGTTTTGGTAAAATAGTAGTATAGATCGTGGACGTGCCGGTTCTTCCGCGCATATTCATCTCCTTTAGTTATTAATTTGGTATTTATAATAACTATTATAAACGAGGTGAAGTGTTCACGATCTATTTGAGTTTAGACACAGAGAGCGTTTTTACTTTGCAAATAACAGGGGTAGTTTGGTAGTTTGGCGGGGAAAAATTTGGTAAAATAAAGATGCTGCAACAAGATTATAATGTCTTTCCACCTTACAGCGCTCCACTGACGAAAATTGCCAAAATAGGCAATTTTAGTCAGTAGGTGTGCTATAGTTGGGTTATTGAGGGCGACCTTGCGCCGGAGGTGCGAGGCCAAGCTCTCTTTTTTGATAAGTATTAGGGGGTTGCCAAGGAAAGAGGTTATGTTATAATGGAGGTATGAAAACAAAAATGAAAAAAATATTGATGATGGTAGTGGGCGTGGCGGTTTTGTCGCCGCTTTTTGTGTTTATAAATAGCGAGGAGGCGGAAGGGATTTCGCAAGCCTGTAAGAGCTCGCCAGAGTGTGTGGCGGCGGCCAAGAAAGAGAAGAAGGCGGTCAAGGATGCAGAGGAATCATCTAATAATGCTAGTGCTTACCAAAAAAAGGTAAAAGAATCAGAAGCAGAAATCGCTTCAAAGGAGGCACAGATTGCCGCAAATAAAGTGGAAGTAAACGATCTAAATACGCAAATTACCGAGACGGAGGGGAAAATTAGTGAGACTCAGGATGCGCTGGCAGAGTTGCTCGTCAGTATGCATTTTGAGGAGGATGCGGAGCCGATTAAGGTACTAGCAGGCTCGACCTCGATTTCGGATCTCGCGGAAAAGGTGGCGCGGGAGGAGGTAGCCAAACAAGAGATCAATGCGCATGCGACTAAGATTAAAGATCTGAAAAAGAGCCTAGAAGATAACAAAGCGCAGGTAGTAGCAAAGACAAAGCAGCTAGAGACGGCCAAGGCAGAGCTAGAGCAAGAAAAGAAAGACCAGGCTGAATTAGTAGCAAAATATGAAAAAGACGCAGAAAAATACGAAACAGTGGCCGAGGAAGCACGGCAAGAAAAAATCAAAGCAGAGCGAGCGTGGCTAGATGCGCATCAGAATTTGTTTGTCAGTAGTGGAGGCGGCAGTAGTTATTCTGGTAGTACTTATACGGGTGCGAATACATATCCGTGGCAGGCGGAGTGCCCCGGGCGGCAGGATGCGTATATCACTTATCGTGATGGGCGCAAGATCGGCGGGTACGTCTGTGAGTGTGTGAGCTATGCGGGGTGGAAAGCTTATGAGTATACCTCGGGGCGAGTGGCGCCAGCGTGGGGTAATGCGTATTCTTGGGATGATGCGGCGAGAGCGCTTGGCTATACGGTAGATCATAACCCGTCTAGTGGGTCGGTGGGGCAGATCGATGGGGGAGCGTATGGGCATGTATTCTGGGTGGAAGGTGTGAATGCAGATGGCTCGATTAATATCACCGAGTATAATGCATGGCCGAGGTACGGTGACTTTAATTCTCGGACGATTCCAGCTTCGCAAGTGGGGATTTACAACTACATCCACTTTTAATGTGATATAATATATATATGACAGAAAAGGTGGAGTGGAAAGAGAAGAAGGTTAGTCTGGCCAGCGCGATAATCGTGGGGGCAGTGCTGGCTGTGATCGGCGGGGTGATTGGTGCGAATTGGGGGAGTTGGTTTTCTGGGTATGGAGTATATTTGGGGCTGGAGGATACTTCGAGCCGGGTCGACTGGTCGCCATTAAATGAAGTTTATAACAAAATCGCTGACTCTTATAACGGCGAGATAGACGAGACGGCAATAATAGAAGGGGCTAAGAAAGGGCTGACCGAGGCTCTAGGCGATAAATATACAGTTTATATGAGCGCCAAAGAGGCGGAAGAATTTAATGATGATTTGCATGGTAATGTAGGCGCGGGGATTGGTGTGGAGTTAGGGATGCGTGATGGCTACGTGCGAGTACTTCGGACTTTGCCGGATAATCCAGCACGAGAAGTGGGGGTACTGGCTGGCGATATTTTTTACAAAGTAAATGGCGAAGAAGTGTATGAGCTTTCGAGCGAAGAAATTTCGAACAAGATTCGCGGTGAGGCGGGGACGGAAGTCACGGTGACAGTCGTGCGCGATGGCAAGGAAAAGGAATTCAAAATGACTCGGGAGGAGATAAATAACGTCTCGGCCTATGTGGATTATAGTGGGCATACGGCGATAGTCACGGTGACGAGATTTGATAATGATACGGGAAAAATGGTGGCAGGGTTTGCTGAAGAGTTCAAAGATAAGGGGGTGAAGAAGGTGATTTTGGATTTGCGTAATAATGGCGGGGGGTATGTATCAGCGGCACAGGAGATGCTAGGGCTATGGATAGATGGTGATGTAGTGGTGCGGCAAAAATCTTTGCATTTTGGAGATTCTGAGACTAAGGCTAGTTCGGGTAAGGCGATTTTGAAGGATATGAAGACAGTGGTGCTAGTGAATGGCTCGACGGCATCGGCATCAGAGATCGTGGCAGGTGCACTGCAGGACTACGAAAAGGCGACGATCGTCGGGGAAAAGACCTATGGCAAGGGCGTGGTGCAGCAGCTATTTAACCTCTCGGGTGGGACAGAGCTAAAAGTGACGACGGCAGACTGGCATACACCAAAGGATCGTTCGATCAATGGCGAGGGGATCACGCCAGATGTAGAGGTAGAGCGGACATATGAGCAGATCAACGCGATGAAAGATCCGCAGATGGATAAAGCTAAGAGTCTGTAGGGTACTATGAGGATTTTGATTTCGACGGCAGTTTATCACCCAATGATAAACGGGGTGGCAGTATTTTCTCATAATCTAGCGAGGGGGCTGGTAGAGAGGGGGCACGAAGTGATGGTGGTATGCCCGTCGCAAAACGGCAAGAATCATATAGAAACAATCGATGGGGTAAAAGTAGCTAGATTAAAATCTGTACAGGTAAAGATTTATCCGGATCAAATCCATGAGGCGAAGGGCAAATGGCATAAGCATGGGTTTAGAGTGTCGGTGTTTCCGGAGCTGGAAGTGAAGCGGGTGATGGATGAGTTCCGACCAGATGTGGTGCATGTGCAGGTGTCTGACCCGATCGGACTATCAGTAGTGTGGATGGCGCGGCATCGCGGGATACCAGTAGTGACGACGGAACATAATCAGCCAGAAGTGCTGACCGGGCCGATGAAACTGCCGTTTTTGATTAAGCGGCCGGTGAATTATTTGTTGTCTGCTTACTTTCGGAATAGGCAAAGCAAGAGTGACTTTGTGACGATGCCGACGGAGCAGGCAATTATGGATCTGATGAAGCGAAAAGAGCTGGGAATGCCGGTGGCGGCGGTATCGAATGGGGTGGATTTATCTAATTTTCATCCGGGGGAGGCGAGCGCGGAGACATATCAGAAATATGGGCTTGAGAAGGGGCAAAAGTATGTGCTATATGTGGGGCGAGTGGACCCAGAGAAGCAAGTGGGGGTGATAATTGAGGCATTTAAACGGGCTTTATCTGAGATAAAGCAAATGAAACAAGCGCCTAAGAAATTACCGCAAATGGTGATCGTGGGGGATGGGGTAGACAAGGCAAGGCTAGTGAGGCTGGCGCGGAAGCTAGGAATTGCTGACTCGGTTAAGTTCTTGGGGAGAGTGGTGGGGCCGGATCTCTATGAACTATATAAGGTCGGGACGGTGTTTGCTACGGCGAGTGAGATAGAGACGCAGGGGATAGTCCTGATCGAGGCGGCGGCGACGGGTTTGCCACTGATTGCGGTAAATAAGGGGGCGGTCTCGGAAGTTTGTATTACTGGTAAAGATGGGTATCTATGTGAGCCGGGAAATGTGAAAGAAATTGCGGAGGCGATGCGGCAGATTTTGACCGATGATAAGCTGCGGGAAAAGCTGGCTGCTGGGGCGCTTAAAATCGCCAAGGAGCACGATTTTGAGAAGACTCTGGATAAGTTTATAAATATCTATAAACATGTTATAATAAAAAAATGAATAGATATGAACCGCTAAAAATTGAAGAAAAATGGCAAAAGAAGTGGGAAAAAGAAAAACCTTTTAAGGCGACGGAGGAGCCGGGCGTACCAAAGCAAATGGTGGCCGAGATGTTTCCCTATCCTAGCGGAGCAGGGCTACATGTGGGGCACGTACGGAACTTTACTATTGTAGATGTACTGGCGAGGTTCTATCGGCAGCAGGGGATGAATGTTTTACGTCCCTTTGGGTATGATACTTTTGGGCTCCCGGCAGAGAATTATGCGATCAAGACTGGGGTGTCGCCAGCCGAGGCGACGGCGGTGAATATTGAGAACTTTCGCAAGCAGGCCAAGCGGCTAGGCTACGCAATAGATTGGGATCGGGAGATTAATACTTCGAGTCCAGAATATTATAAGTGGACGCAGTGGTGCTTTTTGCAGTTATACAAAAAGGGCTTGGCGTACCAGAAAGAGTCATATCAGTGGTGGTGTCCGGAAGATCAGACAGTGCTGGCCAACGAGCAGGTAGAGGATGGGCGCTGCTGGCGGTGTGGACACGAAGTCGAAAAGAAAAAGATGAAACAGTGGTTCTTTAAAATCACTGAGTATGCGGATGAGCTATTATCCGAGACCGATGCGCTGGATTGGCCGGACAAGATTAAGACGATGCAGAAGAACTGGATCGGGCGGTCTGTGGGGGCGGAGATTGAGTTTGCTTTGGAAGGTACGGGGTCTATCACGGTATTTACTACGCGGCCAGATACGATTATGGGGGCGACTTTTCTGGTGCTTGCTCCGGAGTATCCTGGACTGAGTTATATCGTTTCGGATGATGCGCGGGAAGAGGTAGAGAAGTACTGCGCGGAGGCGCTCAGAAAGTCTGAAATCGAGCGGCAAGAAAACAAGGAAAAGACCGGGGTGTTTACCGGTGCGCACGCGATTAATCCGGCGACGAAGGATAAAATCCCGATTTATGTAGCGGACTATGTGCTGGGTGGCTACGGGACGGGGGCGATTATGGCGGTGCCAGATATGGATGAGCGAGACCGCGAGTTTGCGGAAAAGCTAGATTTGCCGATTGTAAAGACTGAGCTAGTGGACAGAGATCTCTACGGTGAGCAGAAGATTACTTACCGGATGCGAGATTGGCTGATTTCTCGGCAGCGGTATTGGGGCTGCCCGATTCCGATTGCGTACGACAAGGAAGGCAATCCGCATCCGATCCCAGAGGATCAGTTGCCAGTTATGATCCCGGAGGTGGAGGATTATAAGCCGGATTCGTCTGGGCGGAGCGCTCTAGCTAAGGCTAAGGATTGGCTAAAGGTAGAAATCCCAGTAAAGGATCCGAAGACTGGTGAGACGCATATGGAGGAGATGACGCGGGAGACGGATACGCTAGATGGCTATGCTTGCTCGTCTTGGTATCTGTGGCGCTATGCATCGCCGCATGATGCGGAGCATGCTTGGGATCCGGAGGCGATTAAATACTGGGAGCCGGTGGATACTTATGTGGGGGCAGACCATGCGGTGGCACATCTATTATATATACGGTTTTGGTGCAAATTCTTTGCAGACCAGGGGTATTTACCCTTCCGTGAGCCGATCAAGAAATTGATTTATCATGGCTATATTAATGCGCCGGACGGCAAGAAGATGAGCAAGTCTAAAGGTAATGTGATAGATCCGCTAGATGTGATTAATGATGGATACGGGGCGGATACGCTAAGGACGTATGAAATGTTTATCGGGCCGGTAGAGCTAGATGCGGCTTGGGACCCGAGGTCGGTAGGTGGGGTGTATAGGTTTTTAAATAGGTGTTATAACTTGGTGTTGGGAGTAGAAGATGATTCCCGATTCGGGGGATTTCGGAGCGCGGCAGCGCGAGAATTAGCGCCGTCCGCCCGTGGCGACGGGCCGGACGGACGCGACCCCGAATGGGAAGCGTCTTCTACTGCCGTAATCAGAAATAAAACCATCAAGAAGGTGACCGTAGATATTTACCGATGCAGCTTCAATACCGCGGTGGCGGCGCTGATGGAATATGTGAATGAGTTGTACCGAAATGGGGCGGAGGAAGAAGACTTGGTGACGCTGGCGAAGCTTTTGAAACCGTTTGCACCACACTTGGCTTCGGAGATGTTAGAGCAACTTAGCGCGGACGATAGCTGGCCAGAGTGGGATGAGAAATATCTGATAGAAGATACCGTGACGGTAGTAGTGCAGGTAAATGGTAAGTTACGCGGAAAGCTAGAAGTGCCAGTAGAAGATTTGGAAGATGAAAAGAAGATTATAAATCTAGCTTTAGATAATCCTAAGGTAAAGAAATATATCACTGGCGAAATTAAGAAAACTATCTTTGTAAAGAAGGCAAAATTGGTAAATATTGTAATTTAAATAAAGGAGGAAAAATGATCAAAGTTTATACTACACCAACTTGCGCATATTGCCATGCGCTGATGAATTGGCTAGACGAGCAGGGGATAGAATACGAAGAAATGGATGCGACAAAGGAGCCGGATATCTCGGCGGTACCAGTGACAGAGATTAATGGTGAGAGAATTATTGGGTTTGATAGGCCAGCGATTAAAAAAGCAATTAAAAAACTAGAAGCCTAATAAAAGGACAGATGCGTTTAACTATAGTTTTACATAATATTCGGTCCACTTATAATATGGGAGCGATCCTCAGGACAGCTGAAGGATTTGGGGTGGAGCGAGTAGTACTCTCGGGGTATACGCCGAGGGTGGATGATGCCAGAGTGCTGCCACACTTAAGAGAAAAGCTAAATCATGAGATCCATAAGACGGCACTAGGAGCGGAAAAGCTTGTGGATATTTATGCATCCGATGATATATTTACTCTGTTAAAAGAGCAAAAGGAATCGGGTATAAAGATTGTAGGGTTAGAGAATAATTTGGAGACTGATAAACCGATTTATCTGCTGAATGATCCGAAACTAAAAGAAAAATTAGGCGAAGAAGTAGTATTGATTTTGGGTGAGGAAGTAAATGGCATTGATAATTCGCTTTATGATATAATTGATCTGTTTGTAGAGATTCCGATGAAAGGCCAGAAGGAATCTTTTAATGTGTCGGTGGCGGCAGGGATTGCGATGTTTGGGCTTGCCAATTAGCGCAAAAAGTGATAAAATGAGTAAAATTATACAATAATAAAGGAGCAACATGCCAGAACCTAAGAAACAGAGTAGTCCGCGCAAGACTGGTTTGCGGCGGAGTCATCTTAGGCTAAAACTAGCGAGGAGCGTAAACAAGGTTTCTCCGGTCAAAGCCTTTGAGACAAAGAAGAAAACACCGAACTTAAAAGTAAAAACTAAAAAATAGGATAAGAATTTTACAAAGATGGCAAGTAATCGACATTTAGGTAGGGTAATAGTCTTACAAAGCTTGTATGAGTACGAGCTGAGGACGCTTGCAAAGGACGAAAAAGCCGATTTATCGGTAATTGTAGCGAAGAATATTGAACCTTATGAAAAAGCACTGGGGGATACGGAGTTTGTATATAATCTAGCGACTAAGGTCGCGGAGAATTTTGAGACTCTAGACAAAGTACTCGCGCCGATTGCGCCAGAGTGGCCAATCGCGGCGATTGCGGCAATTGATAGGAATGTGCTCCGGATGGGGTTATATGAGTTGTCGGAATGTCGAGAGTCGATCCCGCCGAAGGTGGCAATTAACGAGGCGGTGGAGCTTGCTAAGGAATTTGGTTCGGAGAACTCGTCACGGTTTGTGAACGGGGTGCTCGGGACGGCCTATAAGCAATTGAATATAAAAGAATCAGAAAACTATGGAGAACAAAATAAACCAGCCGAGAAGGAAAGTACCGGAAGCAAGAAGGTCGGTACCGGCGAGGCAGCCCAAGCGGACGATGGCTCAGCCCAAAAGGGCGACAGCAAAGCCGCGGCCGCAGAGCAGACCGAGGCCACAAAGTAAAGAGCCGCTAGCAAGGCGGAGTCTAAAAGTCCAGGAGGCCTTGCCAGATGATGTTAGACACAAGTCGGCTTTTTCGCGGCTTAAATCGGCGGTATTTCGGAAAAAGGTACCGATCCAAGAGATCGTGCGGGAGCCGACTTCGGGTGGAATTGTGTTTCGACAGAGCAAGGATAAAAACGACATTGAAATTTTGCTAATCCAAGATTCGAAGGGGCGCTGGACTATCCCGAAGGGGCATATCGAGCCGGGCGAGACAGCCAAGATGACGGCGCGGCGCGAAATCGAAGAGGAGACGGGCTTAAGGAACCTATCTATTTTGACGTGGCTAGGGAAGATCCATTTTAAATATCGTCGGATCGATAAGTTAGTGCTGATGACGACGCAGGTTTATCTGGTGCAGGCGCTAGATAGTAAAGAGCGGCCGATTCCGGAGAAATGGATGCGAGGGATTCAATGGTTTTCGTTTGTAGAGGCGCTGGATTTGATTGAATATGACGACATCGGGAAACTGATGCTCATCGCAAAGAAAAAAATTAGGATGGGGGATTTTTAGGAGGAGAATGGATTTTGAGGAGTATCAAAAGTTTGCGGAAGAAAAGTTAGGTTTTAGATTTAATGATATTAATTTGCTGGTGACGGCGCTGACGCATCGGAGCTACGTGAATGAGCATAGAAATCACGCATATGATCATAATGAAAGACTAGAGTTCTTGGGCGATGCGGTGCTGGAGCTGATCACTTCGGATTTTTTGTATCGGTGTTTTGAATATCCTGAAGGGATTATGACCGCAGTGCGGGCGGCACTGGTGCGGACAGAGGCGATTGGGGCGGCTGGCAAGGAGCTAGGGTACGAAGATTTGATTCGCTTGTCTCGAGGCGAGAAGCGGGGGACGGAACGAGCGCATGAGGCGATTATGGCGGACTGCTTTGAAGCGGTGCTGGGGGCGGTGTATCTAGACCAGGGATATGCGGCGGCCAAGAAAATTGTTTACGAACACATTTTGGATAAGATCGAAGAGATTATCGAGAGTGAGAGTTGGCGAGATGCCAAATCATATTTGCAGGAATTGACGCAAAAGGTAGACGGCGAAATGCCGGTGTATCGGACTTTGAAAGAGGATGGGCCGGATCATAATAAACATTTTACGATCGGACTATATATAGGTGGACACCTGGAAGTGACGGCTGAGGGGCATTCTAAGCAAGCAGCGCAAGAAAAGGCGGCAATTGAGGCTATCAAGAAATACAAGGCGAAAATGGGGGACAATGAGGAACTAAAATTGGTGGTGGATAGAAGCAAGGTGGAATAGGGGTTGATTTTTAGGGGTGAATGTGGTAGAATAGGGGGAATAATTAATTAAAGGAGAATTATGCTAGCGATTCGCATGCAACGTAAAGGCCGGACGCATTACCCTACGTACCGGATAGTCGTCCAAGAATCACAGCGTCATCCGTTGTCGGGACGTGTAGTGGCTGAGGTCGGCAATTATAATCCCGCGACGAAGGCTCTTACCCTAGATAAGCCGACCGTGGAAAAATATTTAAGCAACGGCGCGCAGCCATCTTCGAGAGTAGCATTTATCTTGAAGAAAAATGGCGTAAAGTTACCAAAATGGTATAAGGAGCCGGCTCAGAAACAAGGAGTAGCAAAGCACGCAGATAAGCTACGGAAAAATCAACCGAAAGAAGAAGCTAAAGAAGAAACACCAGAAGAATAAAACTATTAAATTACTTTTTTCGGGTCGCGTCCGTCCGGCCCGTCGCCACGGGCGGACGGCGCTAATTCTCGCGCTGCCGCGCTCCGAAATACCCGCAAAAAGCAATTTACATAGTTTTATTTTTTGTGATATAATTTACCTATACAAACAATAACAGAAACGGAGGAAAGATGGCGACTATTGACCAACAATTTGTCGAATATATTGTAAAAACTTTAGTAAATAATCCTGACGATGTAAGAGTAGAACGCGAAATCGATGAGCGAGGGGTGCTTTTGTCTTTGACTGTGAATCCAGAAGATGTGGGCCGGGTGATCGGTCGGCGGGGTGTGACGGCGCAGGCGATCCGAGTACTACTAAGGGCACTTGGGACCAAGCAAGATGCACGGTTTAATCTCAAGATTATGAACACCGACGAAGGTCGCACACACGAAGAATCAGAAGAGACAAAGGCAAACGAGGCTCCAGCAAACGAAGCCGAGGAAGAGGCTGTAGAGGCGGTAGAAGAAAAAGTAGCTGAGGTAGAGCCAGAAGAAGAGGCTGAGGAAGAAGAAACAGCAGCTTCACATCTAGCCGAAAAGACTCGGGCTGAGCTGGCAGATTACGACGATCTCGATATATAATTTTCCACATTTTTGTATAAAAAAGTGCTTGACAATGCAAATGGTGAGCGTATAATTGTACTTAAGCTAACTAACTGCGAGTCGGCTTAAAAAAATCCAACGTTGAGAGTTTTATATGGCTAAAAAACCGCACGGCTAGGCGGTTTTTTGGTTTGTAAAGCTTGAATTATTTGCAAAAGTGTGATATAATGGAAGTAGAAGAAAGTGTGCCGTTTCCTCATAAAACTCTAGAATTAGCGAGGCTAGAGAGGGGTCGGCAGTAGCCTTCAGCTATAAGACTAATAACACTAACTAAAAGAGGTAAAATGGCAACAAAACCAAAAGCACCGAAGGAAAGGGTATTTTTCACTGATGGTGATACCAGCTTGCCGATCTTGGATTTAACAATCCACCAAAAAGATTCTTGGGAAGATTTTGTGAAAAATGGCCTGCGGGAGATTTTTGCTGAGTTGAACCCGATCGACGATTACACCGGGCAGAAGCTATCTCTCAGCTTTAAAGATTATTACTTTAAGGAGCCAAAGGAAGACGAGAAAACGGCAAAGTACAATTTGGCGACTTATGAGGCGCCGCTACATGTAGTGGTAGAGCTCGACAACAAAGTAACGGGGGAGAAAAAAGAGCAAGACATCTACTTTGGGGACTACCCATGGATGACCGATCGGGCTACGTTTATTATTAACGGGACTGAGCGGGTAATTGTCTCACAGCTGATACGGTCGGCTGGGGTATTCTTTATGGCCGATACCGTGGGGCTCAAGAACTACTATGGCGCTAAGGTAATTCCAGGCCGGGGCGCATGGCTAGAATTTGAGACGGCGACTAATGGTGCGCTATATGTAAAGATTGACCGGCGGCGCAAGCTACCAGTGACTACATTCCTACGCGCGCTCGGGATGAAACAAACCGAGATTAAAGATGCGTTTGCTGAAGTTGATAACGGTGATAAAAAATACATCGATGCAACTCTAGACAAAGATACCACTTCGACACAAGGCGAGGCTTTGCTTGAAATGTATCGGCGGCTCCGCCCAGGCGATCTGGCCACGGTAGAGAATGCACGTTCGATGATTGAACGGATGTTCTTTGATCCGAAGCGGTATGATTACTCAGAAGTGGGGCGGTTTAAGATTAATCGGCGGCTTGGCCTTGAGACTCTGAACGATCCGATGCATCGGACTTTGCAGATGGAGGATGTGGTCAAGATTATTTCCGAGATTATTCGCTTGAATAATACCCAGGAAGCACCAGACGACATCGACTCTCTATCTAATCGGCGGGTTAAGCTAGTCGGAGAATTGGTACAACGGCAATTCCGGCTAGGGATGCTGAGATTACAGCGGAATATCCTCGACCGGATGTCGATGGCAAATATCGACGAAGTGACACCTTCGCAATTATTAAATCCGCGACCAGTTGTCGCAGCGGTGAAAGAATTTTTCTCAACCTCGCAACTTTCGCAGCTGATGGACGAAGTAAACCCGTTTGCAGAGCTGGCGCATAAGCGGCGCTTGTCTTCAATGGGTCCTGGTGGTCTAACTCGGGAACGGGCTGGATTTGATGTGCGTGATGCACACCCGACACACTACGGGCGGATTTGTACAGTAGAGACGCCAGAAGGTGGTAACGTGGGTCTAGTGCTGAACTTTGCGACTTACGCTAAAGTAAATAAATATGGCTTTATCGAAGCTCCATATTTGGTAGTCAAAGACGGCAAAGTGACCAAAGAAGTAGTCTATATGGATGCAGACACCGAGAAACAAATGGTGATTGCGGACGCTTCGGTGAAATTGGATAAAGATGGTAGGTTTGTCGAAGACTGGGTATCGGCGCGGGTGAATGGTTCGCCAGCACAGGTAGAAGCCAGCAAAGTTACACACATTGATGCAGCACACAAGGAAATTCTTGGTACATCAGCCTCGCTAATTCCGTTTATCGAGAAGAACCGGGTTGACCGGTCGCTAATGGCTTGCGCGATGCAGAAGCAAGCAGTGCCACTTCTTCAGCAAGACAACCCGACGGTGGGGACGGGGATCGAAGAGGCGGTAGCACGCAATACCTCGCAATTAGTCGTAGCCGAAGATAAGGGCGTAGTAGAAAAAGCTGATGGTGATAGCGTAATAGTAAGTTACGATAAACTTGGTAAAAAAGAATACAAACTACAACATTTTGAAAAGACCAATGATGATCGTTGTTATAATCAACGATGTGTGGCGGCTAGAGGGCAGAAAGTCAAAAAAGGTGATGTCTTAATTGAAGGCGCATCGATCCACGATGGCGAGTTGGCTCTCGGACGAGATCTTTTGGTAGCGTTTATGCCATGGCGGGGGTATAACATGGACGACGCGATTGTGATTTCGGATCGGCTAGTCAAGGAAGATGTTTTGACATCTATTAATATCAAAGATTACAATGTAGAAGTCCGCGAGACAAAGCTAGGGCCGGAGCAGATTACTCGGGATATCCCAAATGTCTCGGAGCATTCTCTCAGACACCTTGGTGAGGACGGTATTGTGACTATTGGTTCAGAAGTTAAAGCTGGCGATATTCTAGTCGGTAAGATTACGCCTAAAGGTGAGCAGGAGCTATCTTCGGAAGAACGGCTACTTCGGGCAATCTTTGGTGAGAAGGCTAAGGATGTACGCGATACTTCGGTGCGAATGAACGGCGCAAGTAGCGGTAAAGTTGTAGATGTCCGGATTTACACACGTGAGCAAGGTCACGAACTAAAAGCTGGTGTACTGATGCAGATTAAGATTTTTGTAGCAGAAGTACGAAAGATTGAGGTAGGTGATAAGCTAGCGGGGCGGCACGGTAACAAGGGTGTGGTTTCGAGAGTGATGCCGGCAGAAGATATGCCATTTATGGAAGACGGGACGCCGATCGATGTAGTGCTCTCGCCAATGGGTGTACCTTCTCGTATGAACTTGGGGCAGCTATTTGAGACGCATCTTGGGATGGCGGCTAGAGCTCTAGGTTACAAAGTAGCGACACCATCGTTTAACGGAGTGCCAGGTGAAGTAATCAACGAACAACTAGAAAAAGCAGGACTAAACAAAGATGGTCGGGTACAACTTTACGATGGTCTGACCGGGGAGCCGTTTAATGGGCGGACTTCGGTCGGGGTGATGCATATTTTGAAACTACATCACATGGTAGAAGACAAGATCCACGCACGGTCGACTGGTCCATACACGATGGTAACACAGCAGCCGCTAGGTGGTAAGGCGCAGAACGGTGGTCAGAGATTTGGGGAAATGGAGGTCTGGGCACTCGAAGCATATGGCGCAGCTACTACACTGCAAGAGATGCTTACCATTAAGTCGGATGACGTTTACGGACGGGCTAAAGCTTATGAGGCTATCATTAAGCACGAGCCGATTGAGGGGCCGAAGCTCCCAGAAGGTTTTAACGTTCTTGTAAAGGAACTTCAAGGTCTAGGCCTCAAAGTAGATCTCTTAGATCACGGTGAATCGACCGATGCAGGAGATGTAATTGAACGGACTACGCGTGAAATTGAGAAAGACAAGAACGACGGATCGATTTACGATCAAAAGAAAAAGGAAGCAGAGCCAGAAATCCTTGACCTGGATGAATCGGAGGCCGAGGCGATGATGGCAGACGAGGGGGTAGAAATAACGGAGGTCGACGAGCTAGAAGCTGACGTAGATCTCGGAGAGGAGGAATAAAAATGGCTTGGATGGATAATTTTATTTCAGCTTCTGATTTCGATTCAATTAGACTAACGGTGGCGAGCCGGGACGACATTTTGAATTGGAGTTACGGTGAAGTAACAAAACCAGAAACAATTAACTATCGGACTCAAAAGCCAGAACGGGATGGGTTATTCTGTGAACGGATTTTTGGCCCGATGAAGGATATTAATCCGCATGATTCAAAGCTAAAAGGCGTGCGATCTAGGGAAGTCGCGGTAGATAAAGAGGGGAATCTAGTGACGAAGTCTATCGCACGACGTGAGCGGATGGGGCATATTGCTCTAGCTGCACCGGTAGCGCATATTTGGTTTATGCGGGGAGTGCCTTCCGCTGTGTCTTTATTACTTGACATTACCGTAAAGAATATCGAGCGGGTAGTTTACTTTGCGACTTATCTAATTACGGATGCTAAGACTGAGGAAATCCAAAAAACTTTGGAAAACTTGGAAGGGCAAACCAAGGCAGCGCGCGATGCGATTAAAATTCGCTACGAAAATGCAGCCAAGGAAGAAGGTGCTGATGTCAAAGCGCTAGCTGAGGCTCAGACCAAAGAGCAAGAAGAGTTGGAAAAAGAATATCAGGCAAAGAAAGATTTTCTAACTTCCTTCAGGAAGGGCGGAGTAATCTCGGAAGCGGATTATCGGAGTTTGCCGGAAGAATATGAAGATTTGATTACAGTCGAGATGGGAGCGGGGGCAATCAAGAAGATGCTCGACGAGATCGACTTGGATGAATTAGTGGAAAATCTTCGCAAAGAAAAAGACGAAGCCAAAGGCCAAAAAGAAAAGCGAATTCAAAAACGCCTGAAGACTTTGGAAGGTATGCAGTCGGCGGGGATTAAGCCAGAAGATTTGGTCCTTACGGTGATCCCGGTAGTGCCACCGGATCTACGTCCGATGATTGCGCTTCCTGGTGGACGGTTTGCAACTTCGGATTTGAACGATCTTTATCGGCGAGTGATTAACCGAAATAATCGGTTGAAGAAACTACTAGATTTGAATGCACCGGAAGTGATTTGTCGAAATGAAAAGCGGATGCTACAGGAAGCAGTGGATGCTTTGATTGATAATTCGGCAGTGCGGGGCTCTAGGGGTGCGAACTCGACTAACGGTCGGCGCAAGCTTAAATCTTTGTCTGACTTACTTAAAGGTAAACAAGGGCGATTCCGCCAAAACTTACTTGGTAAGCGGGTAGACTACTCTGGGCGGTCGGTGATCGTAGTAGGACCAGAACTTAAATTGAATGAATGTGGTCTACCAAAGCAAATGGCGCTAGAGTTATTTAAGCCGTTTGTGATTTCATGGCTAATTGAGCGTGAATATGCGACAAACATTCGCTCGGCTTCGAGGTTAATTGAGGCTAAAGAAACTGTAGTCTGGGATGCACTCGATGAAGTAATCCAGGGTAAATACGTACTACTTAACCGGGCTCCGTCGTTGCACCGGTTGTCGGTACAAGCGTTCCAGCCGAGGCTAATCGAAGGAAAGGCGATTAGATTGCATCCGCTAGTAGCGAATGGGTTTAACGCGGACTACGATGGTGACCAGATGGCGGTACATTTGCCGTTGTCGGCAGCTGCTCAGGCGGAGGCTAAAGAATTGATGTCGGCAGGTAAGAACTTATTGAAGCCGGCGGATGGTTCGCCAGTGCTAGCGATTTACCAGGACGTGGTGCTAGGTGCTTACTATCTGACTTATGATAAGCCAGGTACGGACACCGATAAACCACGGGCGTTCTCTTCGATTTACGAGGCAGAGATGGCTTACGAAAACGGGGTGATTGCTTTGCAGACACCAATTCGGGTATTTGTAAAGAAAGAAATTCGTAATACGACTCTAGGTAGAGTTCTCTTCAATGAGATTTTGCCAGAAGATTATCCATATGATAATGGCGTACAGACCAAGAAACATTTGTCGAAGGTAATGGCAGATATCTTTGATTTGTATGGATCGGATGTGATGGTAAAGACGGCGGATGCGCTCAAGGATTTGTCGTTTGAGTATGAGACTGTAGCTTCGATTTCGACAGCGAAGGACGATTACCCGACCTATTCAGAAATTGACGACTTTATCTCGGAAGGCGATGCCAAGACGGCTCTTATTCAGCAAGATTACAATGATGGTTTGACGACTGATGAAGAGCGATATAAACTAACAATTGCCAACTGGCGAGATATTGACAAAAAGATTTCTGATTTCCTTAAGAGTAAGCTAGCTGAGATGGATACCGATATCGCGGTGATGGTGAACTCCGGGGCGCGGGGTAATATCTCCAACATTAAGCTGGCTTCGGCAGAAATCGGGATCATGGTGGATATTAATAACAACGAGATTGAGCTCCCGGTCAAATCTTCGTATAAGAAGGGTCTAAATACTCTAGAATCCTTCATCGCGACGCGGGGTGCGCGGCAGGGGCAGGTGTCGACCGCTCTACGTACAGCGGACTCTGGGTATCTAACCCGGCGGCTTGTGGATGTGTCGCAAGACGTGTTTACTACCGACGAAGAGGCGGAGGACCCAGGCTTTATCGTTTATCGTGATGAAACTGAACAATCTGGGATTGAGTTTAGTGAACGGATTGTGGGCCGCTACACGGCGGAGCCGATTCCGGGTTACCTCGAAGCAGATGAGCTAATTTCTCGCGCGGTGGCAGATGCAATTCAAGATGACGAAAAGATCGATTCGGTGCGGATTCAGTCGATTCTATCTACCAAGGCAGTGGTAGGAGTACCACGAAAGGCCTATGGTATCGACATGTCAACTCGTGAGCTAGTTGATGCAAGCGAGCCAGTAGGTGTAATCGCGGCGCAGTCTCTGGGTGAGCCTGGTACGCAGCTAACGCTAGACACTAAGCACGGTTCTGGTGTGGCTGGGTCTGGTGCCATTGCTAGAGGTCTTCCTCGGGTGGAGGAGCTACTAGAAGCACGGGCGCCAAAAGGTCAAGCTTACGTGACACCAATTGACGGTACTGTACAAATTAGCGAAGATAATAATCGCTACATTGTACAAATCACTCCGCAATCAGGTTCAGTTAAAAAGATTGAAACTGATGGACGCAAACCTGCCGTCAAGGATGGCGAAAGTGTCAAGAGCGGTGCAGTCCTAGTCCGCAAGAGTGGTGACAAACCAGCGATTAAGGCACCAAATGCCGGTATCGTGGAGCTAGTAAAAGACGGGATTATCTTGGTCGGGGAAGCTGGTTCGCCAGTAAAGATCGAGATCCCGGGTGATGCTGAGCTAGTGGTTAAGTCAGGTGACATGTTTGAGGCGGGGGATAGAATCACAACTGGTTCTTTGAACTTACAAGATTTGTTGAAGCATAAAGGAATTGAAGCTACAGAGCGCTATATTATGAACGACGTTTTGAACGTCTATGCGGCGCAGGGGCATGAGATTTCGCCAAAGCATTTGGAAATCTTGGTCCGGCAAATGTTCTCACGGGTGCAAATTAACGATCCGGGTGATTCAGAATTTGTAACTGGAGATATCTTGTCGAAAGCAACAGTAATCGAAGAAAATGATAAGCTAGAGGCCGAAGGTAAAGAGCCAGCAACTTACACCAACTTGCTGCTGGGTATTACTAAAGTTTCGATCTTCTCTGATTCGTTCTTGTCGGCGGCATCCTTCCAGGATACTACTCGCGTGCTGATCAATGCGGCGATTAATGGTCGGGTCGACCACTTAAAGGGCTTGAAGGAAAACGTGATTATCGGGCGCAAGATCCCGGTAGGTACGGGGGTACGGCCACTCGAGTACTTTGAGACTAAAGGCACCAAAGAGCCAACTGAAGAAGATTTGGAGAACCTATAATATATAGCGTAACAGGGGTGGCACCATATATTATATATAATATATGGTGGTTATCTGTAAAATAAGTTAAATCTTCTAGAAAAAGTCCCTGAAAAAGGGACTTTTTCTCTCTCAAGTATGATATAATGGAGGAAAGGTAGAGTATATGCATTTCAAAACTGTTTTTAAATCCCTAAAAAATAAAGATATGTTAAAGCGAGTATTAATTATACTCGGAATTATTGTGGCTTATAGGTTTTTGGCACAAATACCAGTGCCGATGGGGGATGCTTCGACCTTTAAGGAAGCAGTGACAAATCTTTTGGCTAAGTCTGATTTTTCGAATTTCTTAAATTTGATTTCTGGTGGTGGGTTAGCTTCGTTTAGTATTATTTTGGTAGGTTTGTCGCCGTATATTACCAGCTCGATTGTAGTGCAGCTATTTACCAAGGCGATTCCAAAACTAGAGGAGATGTCTAATGATGGTGGCGCGGGCCGACGCAAGATTAACCAATGGACGCGGATTTTGACAGTGCCTCTCGCTATAGTGCAGTCGATTGCTTACATCTTTATTCTGTATCAGTCGACATTAAATGCTAATTTGACGACCGAGTTTGTGCCGGGCTTTGGTGACTGGGCATTGTCGGTGACAGCAATGACAGCTGGCTCGGTGATTATGATGTGGCTAGGTGAGCTAATTACGGAGCAGGGGGTAGGGAATGGTGTCTCGATGATGATCTTTGCTTCGATTATTTCGCAGCTACCGACGACAATGGCATCGCTTGGTAACGCACTGTTTAACACCAGTAACGGTAGTTTGAGTTTGTTTGGCTGGCTAGAGCTTCCGGTGGATCCGACGGTATTTTGGATTATGGTAGGATTCGTGATCGCGATGGTGATTGTGATTTACTTCTTGGTCAAGATTAATGAAGCGCAGAGGATTGTCACGATTAATTATGCTAAGAGAGTACATGGTAATTCATCTTATGGTGGAATTAAGTCGATTCTCCCGATTAAGATTATCGCGGCGGGGGTGATTCCGGTAATCTTTGCAACTTCGTTCCTATCTCTGCCGGCACTAGTGGGGCAGGTGATGTTGTCGTTTGATGCAAGCAGCGAGGTCGGGGCGGGATTAGTTTCGACTTTCTCGGCGCCTTCGGCGAGTAACTTTGCGACGATGTATCCGGATGGGATTACTGGGCAGTGGTTTGTTTATCCGGCAATGTACTTTATATTGGTATTTGCTTTTACGTATTTCTATACTTCAATTATCTTTAACACCAAAGAAATTGCAGATAATTTGCAAAAGCAGGGCGGCTTTATTGAGGGGGTGCGGCCAGGGATTAAGACGGCTAATTATCTAAGTAAAGTAGTAAATAGGTTAGATTTATTTGGTGCGTTAGCGCTTGGCCTTATCGCAATGCTGCCGTTTATTACGGATTATGTATTTATTATGTTGACTGGATCGCCAATTGGTTTATCTATTTCGGGTACAGGGTTATTGATTGTAGTGACGGTGGCTTTGGAGAATCTACGGTCGATAGATTCTAGAGCCTTAATGGTAACATACGACGATTTTGGGCATGAACTTGAAGATTAGTTGGAAAAAGGTGGTAAAGTGGGGGCTGTGGGCATTAGCCGGGATATTATTCTTGGTGTTCTTGATTCGAGTGGCGACTTTTGAGGCTGGTTATTATGACGAAAAGGAGGGGTCAGAAAGAGCGATATCGGAGAACGGAGATCGAGATGATTTAATTGAGACGGAACCAACAGAAGAGGAAGTCAAGGAATATACAGTAGCGGCTGATCATCCGCGATATCTGACGGTGCCAGCACTCGGGATTAAAAAAGCGCGGATTTTGCAAGTCGGAGTAAATAATAAAGGCGAGATGGACACGCCGAGGAATATTTTTGATGTGGGGTGGTATGATGGTTCGGGTTTGCCAGGAAAGGGTGGAACGATGGTGATCGATGGACATAACGGTGGGCCACATGTAAAAGGAGTATTTAAAGCTTTGCCAAATCTCGCCGTAGGCGAGATTATCCAAGTGGAGCGGGGCGATGGCACTATATATAAATATAAGGTGGTAGAGAACAAAGAAGTGCCGCTCTCGGAAGCAGACGCCTATATGAGTACCGCATCAGCTTCGCCAGAAAGAGGCAAAGAGTCAGTGACGTTGATTTCTTGTTCGGGCGAATGGTCTGAATCTAAAGGGACTTATCTTTCGCGGCAGTTTGTGCGAGCGGTCCTAGTAGAAGAAGTAGCCGCAGAAACAAGAGTAAACGAGGAAGATGATCTAGTAAAGGTAGAAGCAAAAGAAGAATCACCTTATGCTTCGGAGAGAATTTTGACTTTTGCTAATGAAGAGACAGTTAATAAAATAGCTGGAGTGGTCAAAAAAGAATATGATGAAGTGGGTGGGGTCTATGTGTTGGAATTTGAATCATCAGAAGCTACTGAGGTAGCTTATAATTTTTTGCAAAATGAAGTGGGTGATGAGAAGGTAGTAGTAGACGAAAAATCAGTACATATAATGGACGGAGAGAGGGCTCCAATATCCTGGGGGACTACACAGACAAAATTAGCAGCTTTGAAAAAATATGCTAATAAGGCTAGCGATGATTCTGGTAAAGTGAAGGTAGCAGTGATAGATACTGGGTGTAATTTGGCGCATGAGATGTTTGAGGGGCGGACAGTGACTAGTGGGGCGAATTTGGCTAAGGGATATGATGATGCGACAGATACTTCTGATGATCAGGGGCACGGGACGCATGTGGCGGGGATTATCGCAGATGGGACTTCGAGTAAAATAGAAATTGTGGCTTATAAGGCACTAGATCGTGATGGGTCAGGATATATGGAGGATATTTTGAATGGGATTAAGAAGGCGGTGAATGATGGAGTAGATATGATTAATTTGAGTTTAGGGGTGAATCTTGATTTATCTACAAAAGATGGGGTGTTTTGGAAAAATCGTTTTGATGAATATCTGAAGGACGCAAGGAACCATGGGGTTTTGGTGTTTGCGGCTTCGGGAAATGCGGGATTATCGACTTGTGGAGAATCTATTCCGATTGACGGACAGGGTGTAACGTATTTATGTGCGGGGGATGGTAGTGCCTATGCAATGCGCCAGAAGACCGTATCATATCCAGCGGCAAGTAGCTATGCCTTGGCGATTAGCTCTTATGGTCATAAGCAGTATTATAATTATTATTCTCCGCAGTGGCCAACGAATACAGTAAATTATACGTTTTATAGCCCCTATTATTCTTTTTATGGTGCCACAAAATCTAGTATTGCTTTTGCTGGGGCGGGAGATGGTATAAGAAGCGCAAACTATAAAGACCAGAATGGTGATTCAAAATTTAACGACTATATTACAAAAACTGGTACTTCGATGGCGACTCCTAGCGTGGTGGCAGCAGCGGCAATGTTAAAATCCTACTACCCAGACTATAATGCAAGTGAGATGATTAGCCTTATGGATGGAAAGGCTACGGATATTGGGCCGGCTGGGGATGATATTTATTTTGGTGGTGGATATTTTGATTTTAGTAATTTAGGGGAGATACTGGGGGATAGTCCGATTTACGATAAAAAGGTGAGATATAGTGCACACGTACAGACTATCGGTTGGCAAAAAATGGTAGTAGATGGTGCTGTTTCTGGGACAACTGGTCAATCAAAGCGTGTAGAGGCAATAAAAATTGATTTGGCGGATGATTTGAAATGTGGTCAAAACGTGTGTGGCGCTGGGAGTGGCGTAAAATATCGGGCGCATGTACAGGGAATTGGCTGGCAGGGGTGGAATACAGATGGTGGGGTTGCCGGGACTAGCGGAAAATCAAAGCGTGTGGAGGCTCTGCAGATTGAGCTAAAAGCTCAGGTAGCAGAATATTATGACATATATTATAGAGCACATGTAGAGGGCTATGGATGGTTAGGTTGGGCTAAAAACGGTGAGACTGCTGGGACGGTGGGGCTAAGTAGGCGAGTAGAAGCACTGCAGATTGTTTTGGTGGAGAAGGGAAGGGCGGCGCCTGGTACGACAGCTCGACCGGTGGTGGGATTATTGCAATATAGGACACATGTACAGGGTATTGGATGGGAAAAAACTTTTACTGCGGATGGAGGAATGTCCGGGACATCTGGAGAGCGTAAAAGATTAGAAGCAATTCAGATTAAGCTGGGTGACACGGGCGGAATAAATAGTCAGGATATAATATATCGGGTACATGCACAAGATTATGGTTGGATGGGGTGGAAGACTAATGGAATGGCTGCTGGGACGACTGGGGAATCAAAACGATTGGAGGCAATTGAGATCAATTTGTTAAATGAGGCGGCCATTAGATATGATGTGTGCTATAGGACGCATGTACAGGATATTGGTTGGCAAGGTTGGGTCAAGGATGGAGCTACGGCAGGGACGACAGGGTTGTCTAAACGGCTAGAATCGATTGAGATAAAGTTGGTTGGAGCGGGGGCAAATTGCGAATAAAAAGCTTTACAAAGCAAAATTTTTGTGATAAACTTAAAGAGTAATTTATGGCTAGTCAAAAGGAAGTGATTAAACTCACAGGTAGTGTTATTGAAGCGCTGCCGAATACCCAGTTTCGGGTTGAACTCGAGAATGGTCATGTTATTGTTGCCCATATGAGCGGGCGGATGCGTAAGAATTACATTCGTTTGGTTCCGGGTGACAGTGTCGAAGTGGAGTTAACGCCCTATGATTTGACAAAGGGGCGGATAAGTTATCGGCACAAATAATATTAGACAGTTGTTAAGCTCTAATTATTTTAACCTAATCGCGAAAGGCTAAAATAACGAGTCTTTTACAACATAATCAAAGGAAAGGATTTTAACACCATGAAAGTACGTGCTAGTGTTAAAAAAATCTCCCCTGATGACATTATTGTGCGCCGGAAGGGTGTGCTACGTGTTATCAATAAGAAAAAACCTAAGAATAAGCAAAGGCAGGGCTAAGACATATGGCTAGAATAGCTAGTGTGGTAATTCCGTCTGATAAGCAGGTCTGGATCGGGCTGACTTATGTATATGGAATTGGACGCACGACATCAAAGAAAATCCTTGCGGAGGCTAAAATCGAGCCTACCACTCGGGTGAAAGATCTCACCGAGGCTGACGAACAAAAAATCAACGACATCATAGCTAAGAACTATAATGTCGAAGGTGATTTGAAGCGACTCGTGAGTAATAATATCAAGCGGATTAAAGACATTAATTCGTATAAGGGAATGCGCCACAAGGCAAAATTGCCAGTAAACGGCCAGCGGACTCGGACGAATGCACGTACTCGTAAGGGTAAGGCGATCGCGGTCGGTGGAGCACAACCAAAAGCAGCAAGTAAGACTTAAGGAGTAATATGACAGAAGAAGTAAAGAAAGATACTGCAACTGTAGAGGCTCCGAGCACGGAAGTCGTTTCTCGCAAAAAGAATAAGAAAGCTAAGCGGATTGTAAATGCAGGTGCAGTACATATCCAGGCGACCTTTAATAACACTATTATTACAGTGTCGGACAAAAACGGTGGTGTACTATCTGCATCTAGCGCGGGAGCCAATGGTTTTCGTGGGTCGAAGAAGGGGACGGCTTTTGCAGCGGGAGTGGCAGCAGAAAAAGCATTAGAAATTGCCAAGAAAAATCACGCATTGAACTCGGCAGATGTCTACGTCAAGGGCATCGGCCTAGGGCGTGATGCGGCAGTGCGAGCGGTTTCGGCGGCAGGAATTAAGATTGACAGTATTACGGACAAGACTCCAATTGCGCACGGTGGGGTCAGACCTAAAGGAGAAAGGAAACCATAATGGCACGAGATAGATCTCCAATTGTAAAACAAAGTCGTCGTGAGTCGGTGGCGTTAGCGCCAAAGGCACACAAGGTGATGGCAAAGAAGTCTGGTATCCCAGGTGAGCATAGCGGTATGCGGATGCGGGGTGGTAGTTTGTACCTAACCCAACTACGTGAAAAGCAAAAGGTTCGCCGGATGTACGGGCTACTAGAAAAACAATTTGCAAAGCTGATGAAAGAAGCACAAAAAGCTGAGGGGCTAACTGGTGAGAAATTACTAGAGTTCCTAGAGCGGCGCGCAGATAATGCAGTGTATCGGGCAGGATTTGCCTTGACACGGCGCCAAGCTAGACAGCTAGTTTCGCATGGACATTTCCTACTGAATGGCCATCGGATCGACATTCCGTCGATTCGTTTGAAGGCTGGTGACGTATTAGAAGTGCGCCCGAAATCAGCTAAGACTGAATATTTCAAGAATCTCGCAAATGTTGTGGGGGCAGCGAACGTAGCTCCGCTGTCGTGGATGAAGGTCGATGCGAAAAAGATGAAAATTGAAATTACTGGCACGCCAAAACGAGAAGAGGCGGAGGCTGGCATTAACGAACAATTAATCGTTGAGTATTACTCACGCTAAGGAGAAAGAATATGACAACAAAAAATATTCATGAAGCAACGTTAGCCGAAGTCAAGGATCTAGGCGAGACCGAAGCCGAGTTCGTGATTAAGCCGCTTTATCATGGCTATGGTAATACTCTGGGTAATTCTCTGAGAAGAGTATTGCTTTCGAGCGTGAAGGGGGCGGCAATTACGGCATTTTCGATCGAAGGCGTGACGCATGAATTTACTACGGTGCCTGGTGTACGGGAAGATGCTGTAGATATCATGCTAAACCTTAAAAATATTCGCTTTAAAGTACACACAGATGCGCCAGTAGAATTGACTTTGGAAATGAAGGGTGACAAGCAATCTGAGAAGGATGGCGACAAACGAGTAATCGCGGGTGACATTAAACTTCCTGCGGAAGTCGAAATCGCTAACCCAAATCAGTTGATTTGCCACATTGACGATCCAAAGAAAACTCTCAAGATGCATTTTGTGGTAGAGTCTGGGCGAGGCTATCTGACTATCGACCAGGCAAGTGAAGATCGTTTGCATTCGGACATGATTGCGATCGATGCGGTCTTTACACCGGTCCTAAGGGTTCGCTACAAGGTAGAGAATACTCGTGTGGGGCAGGATACGAATTTGCAACAACTCACTATGACGGTTCAGACTGACGGGACGATTACTCCGCGGGAAGCTTTTGAAGAAGCGGCGGCAATTCTCGTCAATCAATACACGGCGCTCGCGGGTAAAACCACGGTCGAGTCGGCGCCGGTGCCTGGCACTACAGAAAACGAAGCTGATTCAGGACTAATGCTACCGATCGAGGAGCTAGATCTCTCGGCACGGACAGCTAATGCTCTTCTAAATAACGATATCAAGACAATTCGCGATCTCGTGACTTTGTCGGAAACTGATTTGAAAGATTTGAAGGGATTTGGTCAAAAGGCGCTAGACGAGGTAAAAGAAAAGTTAACGGAGTTAAATATATAATATGCACGCACACGGAAAAGTAGGCCGGAAATTTGGCCGGAAGACAGACCAAAGGAAAGCACTGATGCGTGGGCTCATGTGTTCTCTAGTACGGACTTCGGAAATTACCACTACTCTGGCACGGGCGAAGGAAACTCGCCGGGAGTTAGAAAAGTTGGTGACGAAGGCAAAGAAAGGTGGGCTAAACAATCGACGGATTATTATCGCAAGACTAAATGATCTCGATTCGGCAAACATCCTGATAGATGTGATTGCGCCGCAGATTAAGCGAGATTCTGGGTATCTTAGAATTGAGCGCGCGGGGTATCGCAAAGGTGATAATGCTGAGATGGGGACGATTAGTTTTGTAGATGAAATCGATTATGATTTTAATACTAAACCCGCTGCAAAGGCAGACAATAAGTCGGAAAAGCCTGCAAAAAAGGTTGCAGCTAAAAAGGAGGATAAATAATGAAAACTTATTCTCAAAAAACTGCAGAAATTAGTCGTGAATGGTGGATTATTGATGCATCGAGTATGCCACTAGGCAAGCTTGCGGTGGTAATCGCCGATAAATTGATGGGTAAATCTAAGGTAACTTATACTCCACATATCGATAATGGTGACTATGTAGTCGTAACTAACGCCAAGAATTTGGTAGTGACTGGCGACAAGATGGTAAACAAGAAGTATTATCGGCATAGTGGCTACCCAGGTGGACTGAAGGAACTAAAACTTGAGGAAGTAATAGAAAAAGACCCAGCGCGGGCTATCACGGCAGCGGTAAAGGGGATGCTTCCAAAGAACAAATTAGCTGCAGGGCGACTGAAGCGGCTACGGGTATTCCCGGGCGAAGAGCACGCTCACACAGCGCAACAGCCAAAGGAGATTAAATAATGGTAGCAACAAAGAAATACGTTTATGGTCTCGGGCGGCGCAAATCAGCTACCGCTACGGCGAGACTTTACAAAGGTAAAGGCGAGATTACAATCAATAATAAACCAGCACTAGAATATTTGTCTAACAACAAGACTTATCTAGCTGAGGTGACTGATCCGCTAGCTCTAGCTGAGAAGCAAAAAGAGTATGACATTACTATCCTAGTGAAAGGCGGTGGCTTAGCTGGGCAAGTAGATGCAATTAAGCTTGCTATCTCGAAGGCTCTAGTGACGGAGGCACCGGATCTACGCCCAGTACTAAAGAAAGCCGGAATGATGAAGCGCGATCCGCGGGAAAAAGAGCGGAAGAAATACGGGCTTCGCTCTGCACGGCGCAGGGAGCAGTTCTCGAAACGGTAAAATCATAACAACAAGAACCACTAATCTCGTGAGGTTTCGCGAGATGATAATCTACGATTATATCATCTCGCTACACCTCTGCGCGGAAAAAATGTAAAATTTTTTCCTTGATGCTCACGAGATTTAGTGGTTCTTGTTTTTTAATCTTCTCAAATCAAAAACCTTGTGGTATAATGATAGTAGATAAAAGTAAAGAGAGGTAAGATTTCTAATGAAGAATAATCGAATAAGTTGTGGAAATGTGGGTCGCTTGGCGAATAAGTTTTCCACTACTAGAGGCGTGCTGGGGGGGGGGGTAATTTAAACCGATTAAAGCAACCGGGGATTTTGGCAACCATGATGGCTGCTATTTTTGCGCTCGGGATTTTTGCGGGGGATGCGCATGCCGGATCTATTACGGTCACAGTAAATGATAACTCGGCGAATTTGAATTTGGTAGCGGCGGATGGCGGAGTGGCTTATGGTGAATCCGATACTGCCAGCTTTTCTGTGTCTACCACTAGCTCTGGCGGCTATACGGCTATTATCGCTGGAGGAAATAGCGATGGTAAACTAACTGGCACCGATAGTGCTAATTACTTCTCTTCTATTGCTAGTGCTATTTCTTTCCCCAGTGACTTTAATAATGGCACTTGGGGTTTTAAGCCTAGTACATATAATAGTGTAAGTAATACTAGCTACCAACCAGTAGCTACTAGCAGTAGTGCAGCAATAATAGATGTGACTAACTCTGCTACGACGGGGAATTATACATTATCCGTCGCAGCAAAGACGGATACCAACACCTCTCCAGATACTTACTCCTATGACTTCATAGTTGCAGCAACGACCAATTCGATAGATTATGATGTGGCTTTTGTGGATCCGGGAGCCGATATGCCGGCTAGGATGGTGAGTTCGACTACAGACTCGACCATAACATTGCCATCTAATATCCCAACTAGAAGTGGCTATGCTTTTGCGGGATGGTGTACAGAATCGGTAGCTCCAGGTAGTAGCTGTACTGGCTCGACTTATGCGGCGGGGGCGACATATACACTGGACTCGGGGTCTAATAATGTGGTTACGATGTATGCTTTGTGGACGGCGGTGACTGATACGATGCAGGATTTCTCTTGTGGTAGCTTAAGTGTGGGGCAGACTAAATATTTGGTGGACAGCCGAGATAGTACAGTATACCAAGTAGCTAAATTAACAGATGGAAGTGGTACTAGTAAATGCTGGATGCTAGATAACTTGGCACTTGGTAGTACCTCGCAGTCATACCATTTGACTTCGAATGATACGCATTTAAATAGTGGGGCGACTTATGATCTGCCAAAATCTGCGGTGTGGAGTAGTTCTAGTACGGCTAGTTATATTAATGCAGATTATAAAACAACTGTTTCATCTGATGTAAAGGATCAAGTTGGCAGTTGGAAGGTGGGGGTGTATTATAATTATTGTGCTGCTTCGGCGGGGACGATTTGCACTGCTAGTGCCACTGCGGATGCTGGTTACGATATATGTCCAAGAGGTTGGAAGCTACCTAGTGGTGGCTCTAACGGAGATTTTCAGAAGCTTTATGATAACACAAGCTATAATACTTATGACAAATATCGCGATGCTCTCCATCTGCCTATGTCTGGCTTCTTCCGCAACTCGCCGATTAATAAAGGTAAAACTGGTGACTGGTGGTCTGCTACTGCGTCAGTTGGGGCATCTCGTTATTATCTTTTAGTCGCTTCTACTAGTGCCAGTGTCAATGCAAAGATGGGTGACGGGACTCGTAGTGATGGGCAAGCTATTCGCTGTATTAGCCAGTGATATGCTATAATGTAGATATGAGTAAGAGTGAGAATAAAAAATCTACTAAGGGGGAGGGGGCTAGTCAAAAGCAAATTATTATTATCTCGGTGCTGGCGTCGGTGCTTTCGTGTGTGGTGCTGTTCCTCATCATCGCCTTTGCGACGGGGATGATTAAGTTTGGCGGTGCCGAGCAAGACAATATAGCTGGTGGGGCGACTGGCGGTGTGACTTCTAATGCTGCGGGTGGCTCTACTGGGGGTGCTGGCACGACTACTGATGGCGGAGCAGGGATGATGGATAATCCTAATCCAAAGGTCAAGGTTAATGGTAATCTAGTCTCGGTGGAAAATTTGGAGTTCTATCTACCAAAGCATTTTGAGAAAGGTTCCGAGGCTGGTGGGGGTAGCGAGTCGGAGACCGTGTATAATCTAGTCAATGACGATGGCTGGGCGGATGTAAAGATTTATGTAGAAAAGACAGAAAAGGATGCGCGAGATTATCTACTTAGTAAAAACTCAAATCTAACGATCGAGCAGGATGCGTGGGTGGTCAACGGTTGGTCCTGGAGTACGGCCTACGCTGCGAAGGGTGCAATTCAGGCTTGGGCCACAAATTATGGTGAGGATTATGTATATGCGATTATCTTGACCGTAAAACTAGACTCGGACGAGTCCAACGAAGCGGCGATGATGATCCCGAAGACGCTGTATTTTACGAAAATATATAAATAGCAATAAAAAAGAGCGTAGAATAACTACACTAATGTTGTACCATATTTTTGCTAAAAAGCAATAGGTTTTTACTTGATCCCTCTAATCTGGTATAATAAAGGTAGAAATTATTGTTTTGTACCTTAAAAGGAGGTTGGATATGACGAGATCTGAAAAGCCAAAGTTAGTAAATATTCCAGAGCATTGGCGGATTGAATTTGCAGAAGAGAATCGGGCTGTAATTATGACCGATCTAAGGACTGGTAAAATTTATGTCAAGAATAGCTCTTCTTATGATATTTGCTATATAATAAACGTAAAAGATGGCAAGTCGGGGCAGTTTGTGTTTTTTATGCGAGATTTGGAGGGGTGGTACGATATTAATCATATTCGTTTGACCAAAGGCAAAATGAAATATATCAGAATCACTGGTGATAATTGGCTAAAATATGGGGAGCGACATATTTATGATGGTTTTATGGAGCCTATTTTTCTAAGAAAGGATCTCTTGTGGATCTCTCAGAAATATTTTTATGATGTGTCTACTCATAGGATTGAGCTAGCTTCGTGTACCAAAAAGTATAAAATTGAGAATGAAGTTTTTGAATATTATTCTAGCCCTATTGCGGTGGGGGAGCGCTACTATGAGCTGTCTAGGCTGTATGGGCTTGGTAATAAGCATGGAATTTTCTTTCTTTGTGACTACAAAACTATGCGACGTCTGACCCCGTATTATGATTCGGTTACTAATCAATTTTTTGATTCTTCTGGGGAAGTGAAGGAGAGATTGAGGTGTGCCCAAGAGATTTTGCAAGACAAGCAAAGAGAATATAACGAGTGCAGATGTCTAACCCAGGGATATATTCGGTCGTTAGTAATAAGTAATTTGCTTACGCAGCCCGGGTATTTTGTTTGCCAGCAACCAAAATTCGAGAGTATTGGTTTCCCAAAGGGAGTCATATTGTTCCCTGATTCGGAATGGGAAGTAGTGTTTAGCTCGGATTGTCAGACGGTTATTTTTACTCGTAATGTAGGTAATAAACGTAGAACCTGGGTAATAGGCAGGACTCTGTTTAAAAGTTATTACACAATTGTCCGCCAGGTAGAAGAAGATGCTTTTGATATATGGGGGATAGACGAAGGGAAGCATTTTTTCTTTCATGGCAGGTATAAATACGATCCTATTAGGTGCTGTTTGGGATTGAGCGATTTTGGGGCTCGAGTTAGTTTTGAAGGTAAAAAAGACAAATGTTTGTTTGACGGGCAATTCTTGCTTGCTGAGGTCGGTCATGATCATGGTGTGGGAGAGTACGCTTTTTATACGAAAGATACGCTTAAGAAGGTTTTACCGGTCTCGGATCTGGCGATTCCGCCGGGGTTTAGAGGCTCTGACTCGGGGTTTATAATTCAACATAATGATGAGCAGATACCGGTTACGCCTTTGTGCTATCCTGAGGCTTATTGTGCTTTTTTGGTGGATATTCGTTATCCATACAATATCGTTGGACGGGTTTGGGATAATGTCGGTGGAAAGTTTGTTTCGGTTAATTCCGAAAAAGAATTGCAAGCGCTTGTCGAGGCTAATCTTGAGCAGCATAAAGTCATAAGGCGGCGTTTGTATAATAAACGGGACGCCGTGGGTGATTTTTTGTATGGCGAGCTAAAGCTACCGGATAAGTTTTTTGAACAGATTTCGTAAACCTTTTGCGCCTCTTGATGGAGGCGCTTTTTGTTGTAGAATAAAAAATTGGTCTAAAAGACCAGAGGGCGTCACCTCAAAAAAATCTAAAGCAAGCTTTAGATTTTTACTCGGTTCCTACTCTGGTGGAGCGTGCGGGAATCAAACCCGCGACCTCAGCAATGCGAATGCTGCGCTCTATCAGCTGAGCTAACGCCCCATTTGTCAAGCCTCCCGTATCTATATTATATCATACTTTCGAGGTTTTATGGTATAATGAGGAAAAGTGGAGGTAAAATGAGCAAATTTGATGAGCAATATATAGACCTGTGCAAGCGGATCCTGGCGGAGGGGGAAGAGGTGCAGAATTATGCCAAGACGGATACGCGGTCGGGTGAGACGACAATGGTAATCCCAGATCATAAGGCTCAGGGGGCGAGCGAGAGCAAGACCTTGCGGCTGCCACACCAGATAATGAGTTTTGATCTAGAAGAAGAGTTCCCGATTTTGACCTCTAAGCAAGTAGCTTTTAAGACGGCGACGCTGGAGATGCTGTGGATTTTCCAGGAGGCGAGCAATGACATCCGTTGGTTGCAAGAGAGAAATGTGAAGATTTGGAATGAGTGGGAGATAGACGAGAATGGTAACTATCAGGGGCGGAATATTAATCAGATTTTCCACGAAAGACATCCGGAGGAGCCAGAGGTGGATTTTGCGCATACTATCGGGACGGCATATGGGTGGATCGTACGGCGGTATAATTTGATAGATAACCTGATTGAGACGCTAAAAAACAGCCCGGGGAACCGGCGGATGGTAATCTCGCTCTGGCAGAACGAATGGCTAGAGACGGCGGCTTTGCCTAGCTGTGTCTGGAATTCGCAGTGGAATATCACAGGCGGTCGGTTAAACACCTTGGTGACCTCTAGATCTAGCGATGTGCCGTTAGGGCTACCTTTCAACGTAGTGCAATATGCGGTGCTAAATGAGCTAATCGCGCAGGCAGTGGGGCTAAGGCCGGGTAAAATGACTTTTATTACTAACGACGCGCACATTTACAAAAATCAGATAGACGGAATTAAAGAACAGATAGAAAAGTACGAAAAAGCGGTAAAAGACGGGACATTGCCAGAGGCGCCAAAGCTATGGATAAACCCAGAAATCAAAGATTTCCACCAGTTTGATAACTCTAGGGAGCTAAAAGACATTAAACTAATTGATTATAAGAATTTAGGCACTATTAAGATGCCAGTGACGGAGTAAAAATGTTTAGTATTATCGCGGCGATTGGTAAAAACAGGGAACTAGGCAAGGATGGAGACCTAGTCTTTCGCATCAAGGAAGACATGAAGTTTTTTAAGAAGACGACGATGGGGCATAAAATCTTGATGGGGCATAAGACTTGGGATTCGCTGCCGGGGAAGTTGCCGGGGAGAGAAAATATCGTAGTAGCTAGGGATGAGGTAGAGGGGGCGGACCGGACGATACGTGATTTGGTAGAGTTTGTGCAGGAGAATCGGGGGGAGGAGGAAGAGATTTTTGTGATTGGCGGGGCGATGATCTATAATGAGCTGATAGGGGTGACGGATAATTTGTATTTGACAGAGGTAGAGGTAGAAGTAGAGGCGGATACGTTTTTCCCGAATTTTGATAAGAATAAATATGAGCGGACGGTACTAGGTAAGGGTAGTGATGGAAAATATAAGTATGAATTTGTCAAATATGCAAAGAAAGGCGAGCCTATGGTGTAATCAGATCAACATTAATAGGGTGGATAATTAATTGAAAGGAGAAAATATGAAAGATTTAGTGTTTGATTTGATTGAAAATGAGAAAAAACGGCAAGCGGAGGGGCTGGAACTGATTCCGAGCGAGAACTGTGTATCTAAGGATGTCCTCAAAGCGATGGGGTCGATACTGACAAATAAGTATTCGGAAGGATATCCGAGTTTTGAGGGGGTAGGATACGGAGACGATGAGTGGAGCGAGGCAAAAATTGCCGAGGAGGTTTTGCCAAATTATCGCTACTATGGTGGACAAGAGAATATTGATAGGATAGAGCGGCTAGCGATAGATCGGGCGTGCCGGCTATTCCATGCGGATCATGCGAATGTACAGCCACATTCAGGGGCAAATGCGAACGAAGCGGTGTATTTCTCTTGGTGCGAGCCGGGGGATAAGATCCTCGCGATGTCGCTCCCGGCGGGTGGACATCTGACTCATGGTAGCCCAGTGACACGCTCGGCGAAGATTTATAATTTTATTAATTATGGGGTGACAGAGGATGGTGATATTGACTATGAGGAATTAGAGAAAAAAGCGGTAGAAGAACAGCCAAGGATTATCTTAGTAGGGTTTTCGGCTTTTATGAAGATCCCGGATTTTGAGCGGGTAAAGAAGATCGCAGAAAAAGTACCGGGGTGCCTTCTGATGGCGGATATGGCACATGTAGCGGGGCTAATTGCCGGTGGGGCGCATCCAAATCCGCTGGATTATGGTTTCCATGTGATGACTACTACTACGCACAAGACTTTGCGTGGGCCGAGGGGTGGATTGATTCTCTCTAAGGGTAACGTGGCTTCACCTCTAAAAAAGCCAGAAAAAACTCTAGAAAATATCCCGATTTTGATCGACCGGGCGGTATTTCCGGGGACGCAAGGCGGGCCGCTGGAGCATGTGATAGCGGCTAAAGCAGTAGCCTTTAAAGAGGCTTTGCAGCCAGAATTTAAGTCATATGCGGCGAATATTGTCAAGAATGCGAAAACATTAGCCAAGGAATTACAAGCACGAGGATTTATTTTACAGGGGGGTGGGACGGAAAATCACCTGGTACTAGTCAATGTGAAGGAAAGCTTTGGGATAGATGGGAAGTTTTACGAGCGGGCGCTAGATAAGGTGGGGCTAACCTTAAACGCTAATGCTCTCCCTAATGATAAAGCAGCAGCTTTTCGCCCATCAGGGGTGAGACTGGGGACACCAGCGATAACCACCAGAGGTCTAGGCGAGGCAGAAATGAAAGAATTGGCAGAATGGATGAAAAAGGTAGCAGAAATCTGTGTCAAGGCCGAAACAGAGGAGAATTTGGAAGATTATAGGGAAGAACTAGACATAATCCACACAGAAGTCCAAAAAACAGCCAAAAAGTACCCCTTGCCTACAGATGTATAAAATGTGATATAGCTATTGCTTTTTTTGCCAAAATATGCTATAATAGAAGCATAAACAGGTCATAAGGAGTATGTTTATGGGGAAGCGAATTATAGCATTAATTGCATCATTTCTACTAGGGTTGGTGTCTACACCGGCGATTTTGTCGAATGCGGACGATTTTACCCCTAGTGTGGTAGCTTTTGACGATCAAAAAACAGAGGTAATAGAGGAAAAACCTGAGCCAGAGCAACAGGTGCTAGCAAAGGCAAATACCCAGGCTAAAGCTGCGGTAAATACTGCGCCGGCAGCGCCAAATGCGTCAGTGGCTGCTGCGCCAGCACCCAAAAGGACGATTAATTACACGGTGACACGGGTTTTGTCGCGTTCGGAGTATGTCAGCGTGGCTGCAAGTCCTAGCTATAGTGATATTTATCGCTATAACAAGATGATTTTTGCCCATAATTCTAGTAATCTATTGGGGAATTTGAGTAGTTTAGAATATGGCGAAACGTTTACCGTGACAGAAGGTGGGGTGACCACTCCATATCAGGTTACCGCTATGATTACTTACAGATACGAGGATTTGGTGGGGAATATGGGAGGAATTGTTTCGGCATGGGGGCATAAGCTGGCACTAATGACTTGTGCGGGGACTCCAGATGGGCAGGGGGGTGCATCGCATCGTC
>JAZRPP010000054.1:0-14955 GCA_045649285.1 Candidatus Nanosyncoccus sp.
AACCGCTGTAGCGATAGTAGTTATTGGACAGGTACACATCGCTAGTACCGAGGCTGACTTCGTACATATTGCCATTATCGTAACGCGTAGAAGACCAGAAGACGCCGTAGCTGCCCTGACCGCCCGCCGAGCCACTGTAGAAGTAGCCAGAGAGGGGTAAGTGAAGGGCGGAACGGTATTTAGCGTAAGTATTGTAGTTGCTATTATTGTATAGTGCCTGGAACTCACCGCTAGAGCCGCCAGTAGGCAACCTCCAACCTTTCGGGCAGACGTCATAACTAGCTACAGTAGATGTACTACTGCTACAGATAGTCCCCGCCGTAGCAGCACAGTAGTTGTAATATACCCCTACCTTGTAGCCACCTGCTGTGCTGGTAGCATCTGTAGGGACTACATTCTTAGAAGCATCATTGATGTAGCTAGCCGTATATGAGTTCTGCGAGCTAGAAGTCCAGCCAGTTCTTACCGTATCATTCCAAGTTACACTGCTGCCAGATGCAAGATGAGTGTTGGAACTATTCATCGTAACGTAGCTACCACTACCCTGGTTACTCTTTCCATTAAAGGCCAGGTTGTCTAGCATCCAGCATTTATTATCCGCTAGTTTTCCTACCGTATACTCAATATTATCTCTAGCATCCTTCAGGGTCTTAGTCTGCCCCACGCTAAGCGTACTACAAGAGAAAGCCTGCATAGTGACTTCTATCGCTGTCGCGCCGAAAGTCTTATTAGCTGGGGCGGTGTAGTTAGTGGTATCCGTAGGCGCATAGGCGATAGTGATATTAGAGCTACCGGCTGCTACACCATTATAGTATATTGTCTTAGCCGTGCTAGCCGCACCACTAGCGGTGAAGGAGTTGGCAAAGTTACTAGTACTCTCACTCACCTTTACATAGCTAGGCGAGCCGGAAGTCACAGTAAAGGAACCCGCACAAGTAGGAGTTGCAGTAAAACTAGCGTAGCTAGCCACATTCACACTACCAGACACCGCACTCTGCGAGAGCGAGCAAGTAGCCTGGGCGATGGACCAGTTGATGTTTTTCGCCGCCGTAGTGCCATCGCTCCAGATATAGCCTGGCTGTAATGTAGCCGTAGCGGTATAGTTGCCTGCATCTATTGCGGTATTATTTGTCAGAGTATACCCGGTACCAGCACTTACACCAGTCTGTGTGCTGCCATTGTAGACTAGGCTACTAGCTGGAGAGGGGACAGTCACAGCAGTATTCCAGACGGCGGTAAAAGTCACATCAGACTGTGGTGTATAGACTGCCCCCGCCGCGTAAGTATTCCCCGAGCAGACGCTACTTACGATCGCCGCATCGCACCAGCCACCAAAGACATAGCTACCATTGCTTGGTGTCGGCAAAGTTACCGACGACGCCCGCACCGTCTCCGAAGTCGGAGAAACCGTGCCGCCATTAGCGTTATAAGTTACCGTATATAGCGGGAAGCTATACCCAGTCGCAGTAAAGTTTACCGTATTATTATACTCACCAGATTCCTTATTTGAGGCGGCCTTAGCCCCGATCTTGAATTGCATTACATCCCCACTCGCCGCCGAGACATCATCCGTATCCAGAAAAGTCACTGTGTTTTGCCCATTATACATCGGCAGCCCCGTGTAGCCAGTATTCTCACCGCTACCTTTCCAAGTCGTCCCGCCGTCCGTAGAGTATGAGTAGCCCCAAGTATCGTTGTCAAAATCCCCCAGCGTAGCCTTATTATTGCCATAGCCGATGCTAGAAAAGGTCTTGGTATTGTCACCTTGATTATATAGAGAGTCCGCCACATAGCTACTGTCACCCACTGTACCGTTTAGTGTATAGCCATAAGGGTTATTACTTAACACCGTCACATTTAGGATGTCACTATCTGCACTCTGCCCCGGCAAAAGATTATCGATCGAGACTTTATTGTCCGACAAAATAATCGTGAGGGTATCGTTGATTGTAAAAGACTGGTCTACCGAAGTCTGATATTCTAGCGCCTCCGCCGTCAAAGCCGACTGCGCCGCAAAAATCGCGCCCACTCCCGCCGCGACCACGCCAAAAATTAAAATTTTATAAAAAACACTTGATTTAAACTGTGACCTTACCATAAGCCCATTATAACATAGGCTTTTCAAAAATGGAATACAAAATTAAATATTTTTATGCCTTATGTAGATACCGCGATACGGCAAGGCGCGACGATAGCCACCCGATCAACACCCCCACCCCGATAAACGCTAGGAATACCAAGACCAGCTGGCTAGACTCCATAATGTTTGTAATCTGGTCCACGCCAATCCCATAATTCGCCAGTTTTGGCGAAAGGAACTTAAAGCCAAAATACGAAGCCGTCGCCGCTACTACCCCCGCTATCGCCCCACAAATCTCTGCCTCGATGAGGAACGGCCCCCGCACAAATCCTTTGTCTGCCCCCACTAGCGTCATCATATAGATCTCTTCCCGCCGCGAGAAAATCGCCATCCGAATAGTCGAGAAGATAATCAATACCGAAATAATCAAAAACACGATAGCCAGTATCACCCCGCCCGTCCGCGCTATCCGCGCCCACGAGGTAATCGTGTTAATCTCTGCTTGGTTTACATCATACGTCGGCTCCTTTTCTTTACTCGTATTTGCGGTAAACAATTCATCTGTCTCTACGATCGCCTTAATGCTGTCTAGATTCATCGGATCGTACACCTTGATCCGCATCGTTGAGTACATATTTTCTACCAATTTCGTCGAGACATCATCATTGATAATCTCCGTCAGAGTCGCATCGTCTTTGTACTCCTCCAGCAGTAGCTTATACTCCTCCACCGAAGTCGTCGTCGTCACCGACTTAATGTTTGGGTCTTCTTTTATCCGCTCCGATAGCTGCGCCAAGACTTCTTCCGATGTACTTGGTTTTAGATAAATCGTGATATCAATTTTATCTTTCATCATTTCCGCGGTGTTAGTCAAAATCACACTCGCCACTATCGTTACAAACAAAATAATCAATGTCACCGCCATTACTATCGTCGCCGCCACCGAAAGCCAAATATTCCGCCCAAATCCCTTTGCGCCGTATTTTACGATCCTTACACCTTTGCGTGCCACGTTGCGATTACGGTTTTTTTGCATCATTTTCAAACTCTTACGCGAGTTTTTCTTGAGTTTTTTTGTTTTTTCTATGTCCACCATTTTTGTTTCCTTATTGTACTAATTTTCTTCTTTGTACTGTTTTCTTTACTTCCCGTTTCGGCGCTTGCTTCATCGCTGGCTGATTAGCTGGCTGTCTCATCGCTGGCTGATTTGTTGCTGGCTGATTTGTTGCTGGCCGCCTAGCCGCCGCCCGGCTGACCGGAGCTGCCCGCTCCGCCTGCACTATTCTCGTCGGCTTAAGAGCATGCCCCGGTGCTTGCACCTTTGCTCCGGGCTGGGTCTCTACCGGCGTCTCTCCTAGCTTATAAATCCCATTGTTCTTTTGATCATCCACGATCCGCCCGTGTTTCATCGTGATTACTCGCTTTTGCAAAGTATTCACTACCGCCTCATTATGTGTAGTAATAAATACCGTCGTACCAAAATCGTTAATCTTCTTGAGCAAATCAATGATTTCTTTTGTTGTTAATTTATCCAGATTAGCCGTCGGCTCGTCTGCGATCAGGATCTTTGGTTGTCTAGCCACGCTTCGCGCTATCGAGACTCGCTGCTGCTGCCCGCCAGACAGCTGATCCGGGAATTTCTTAGCCTGGTCAGCCAGATCCACCAGCTCCAGTACCTTCGGTACCGTCCGCCGGATTTCCTTACCGCTCATCCCCGCTATCTCTAGCGCAAACGCTACGTTTTCGTACACGGTCCGTTTAGGCAAAAGCTTAAAATCCTGAAAAATCACCCCTAGTCGCCGCCGATATCCTGGGATGTGCCGCTTTTTCACATAGTCCAAATCGATCCCACCCACGATAATCTTGCCCTCATCTGGCGACTCTTCCTTGGTAATCATCTTCATCAAAGTCGACTTCCCTGCGCCCGACTTCCCCACCAAGAACACAAATTCATTCGGCTCGATATGTAGCGACACGTCAAGGAGTGCCGGCTCCGAGTCGCCCGAATATTTCTTCGTAACCGAATCAAACAGTATCATATTTTTATTATAACATAAGTTTAATCGTTTTGTACAATATGGAATGTAATCTTTTTTATCTCGCTATCCCTTGCCTGATAAATCGAAACCGGGCTAATCTTAGCGTTTTTATATTTCTTTTGCGCCTCTTTTAATGTCTCTGCATAAGTTTTTTTAGTTTCTATTGTCTCATCAATCGCTTTTGTCTCACCAAATTCAATAGTCGGTGTACCACCTGCGTATTTTTGGACCAATTCTAGATTCAGCTCTGCCCCAGCAGTATAATCCCCCAACTTAAAATCATGCTTCACTACATTTCTTAGTTCTCCAATCACGCCAATTACTGTGCCGTCCACTACTATCTCTGCTGCACGCTTTTTTTCTAGCATCTTCGCCTCCGCCGCATCCGACTTCAACTTCCGATACTCCGCCGTAATCCCAAACACACCAAGTAGCCCATCTACATATTTCCGCGCTTTATAATATGCTGTACCCAGATTCTTCCTCTCTGCTATCACAATACCTAAATGCATTTTTTCTACTGGCACCTTTTCTTCTGTCTCACCCCAAGCTCTCTGATAAACCTTGTTTATCTCAAAAATCGCCATTTTTTCTACTGGCAGCTTCTCGTTCATATATGCCTTATCTAGCAGACTCGGCATAATCGATTGCCGCACATATTGCAATTCCGGCGAAATCGAATTTATAATCCTGTAGGAATTCTTTGGCTCCTGCCCCACCTTTTTTAGTAATCTCACACTCACAAAACTATAAGTCAAAATCTCATTCGCCCCAAAGCTACTCATCGTGTCACGGATCTTCCGCTTCATTTCAAACATCGCATTCTTATCTGCCGTCCCATGAAGAGGTAACACCGGCTTGATATTATCATACCCCAGCAGCCGCCCGATTTCCTCAATGATGTCTTCCGGAATGTGGATATCCGTCCGCCAGGCTGGCACCTTAATCGCCAGCTCGCTGTCTTTAGCCTTTACCTCAAATCCTACATTTTCCAAAGTCTTGATAATCAAATCATCTGCATACTCCGTCCCGAGTAAACCATTGATTTTATTTGTTGTAATTTTTACAACGATTTCCTCCTCCGGCACCTTTATTTTATCCGCCACCCCTGCTACTTTAAATCCGTGCGAGAGCATCTCTGCGCATTCCCCCGCTACATACAAAGTCTGGTAGCTCGGCTGCCCCTTCGTAAACCGCGTAATCGCCTCCGAGAAAATCCCGTGTGCCATCTGCGTCTTGCGTAAATGATATAGGCTAAACGTCGCCGACTCAATAATAATCTTCTTTGTATTCTTATCGATCTCTGTCGACTCACCCCCCATCGCCCCCGCCAGCGCCACCGGTGTATCCTTACTACAAATCACAATGTCATTAGTATTTAAATCCACTTCCTTACCATCTAATAACGTCAGTCTCTCTCCATCCTTTGCTAGTCGTACGTTGATTTCAGCTTTTTCACCCCCGCCGACTTTCACAAACTTGTCATAATCAAACGCATGTAGCGGCTGCCCTGTCAGCAGCATCAGATAATTCGTCGCGTCCACAATAGGCTCCACCGGCCGCATCCCCGCCTTGCAGATCATAGTATCTTCCCAGGTTAGATATTTTTTCTTCAACTCACCATGCTTCTCTAATGTGATTGCCGAATATCGCGAACAGATATCAGGAGACTGGATAGATATTCTGAGGGCATTTGAATGTGCTTTTTCATGGTCAATTTTCAGATTTGCGCGTCCCGAAATGTATATTCCTGACGGACCCGACAGGTTCGTCTCCGAAGGAGACGGTTCTGCCGGCGTCCCAGCGTATGACATTTCGGGCAAGCAAGTCTTGACCTGAAAAAGTGCATCAAATGCCCCCTCCTCAAACATCTCACCAAGTATTCCTGCCACCTCTCGCGCAAACCCGACAATCCCAAAACAATCCGGCCTGTGTGTCAGCGATTTATTTTCGATATCAAGAATCAAATCATTTAACTCAAACACATCCGCAAATAGATCACCTGGGGCCGCCATTTTCGGATCAATCTCTACAATTCCAGAATGGTCATCACCTAAGTCTAGCTCGTCCGCTCCAGCTAGCATCCCATACGAATCGTATTTACCCAGCATCTTGCGCTTGCCAATTACAAACGGGGCCGTCTCATTTACCGACGCCGGCACCACAGCTCCCGGCGCTATCCAGACCGCCAGCATCCCTTCGCGCACATTCGGAGCCCCACACATCACTTGTACTAATGTGGGGCGGCTTCTTTCTCGAGACGAGTCGCTCGCGCCCGTCGTTACGGGGCTCGCGCCCTCATCCTCGGTCGTAACCTCCGGAAGCTCTCGAAATGAAGCCGCCCCCACATTTATCATGCACTTCGTCAAATGCGTTCCCGGAATCTTCTCTGCCGACTCTACCCGCACTATATATATATGGTCATATTTATGCGTCTCATCTATTACCCCCTCTACTTCTACTAGCCGCGCCCCAATCAGCCGCACCAACTCCTCGTCCGACACCGGGATTTTTACAAACTTTTTAATCCAATTTAACGATATTCTCATTTATTTAAACTCCCGTAAAAACTTTAAATTCCCACTTTCAAAATATCTTACATCCTTTAATCCATACTTTAACATCACTAGCCGATCTATCCCACCGCCCCAGGCAAACCCATGATATTTAGTCGGATCAATCCCCGCCATCTTCAATACATTCGGATGAATCATCCCACACCCTAGCATCTCTAGGAAATCACCTTTCTTTCCACCCAAGGCAAACGGTTTTTCGATCATGAATTCTAAACTCGGCTCGGTAAACGGGAAATATCCCGGCTGCGTCCGGATGTTTAGCTTTTGCCCATAATATTTCTCAAAAAATTCACGCAAAATCCCCAGCATCTGCCCCATCGTACAGTCCGTCGAGACATACACTCCCTCACATTGGTAAAAAGTATGCTCGTGTGTAGCATCCACATCTTCGTTTCTATACACTCGCCCTGGCACCGCTACCGCGATTGCCTTCCCCTCGTCCAGGCAATGCTTATATTTCTTCAACACTCGATGTTGCATCGTAGAAGTATGCGCCGGCGGGATCAGCCCCTCCTCTGTCCGAAAGGTATCGTACCCATCCCGTGCCGGATGCTCCTTAGCAAAGTTCAGCGAGTCAAACATATGAAACTCATCATCCAGCTGCCGTGACTCCTCGATATTAAACCCCATCATTTGATAAATCTCCGCCACCTTGTCTAGCTCTGTCATCAGCGGATGCCGCGAGCCCTGCTCCACCGAATAAAACTCCGGCAAAGCCTCATTTACTCCGCAAGGCGCCGTTATATCTATAGCCTCTACTTCTCCAGCTAGAGCTTCCCGCTCCGCCTCAGCGATTTGCCTCAAGATCTCTTGCTTCTGGGCATTTATCTTCCGCCCAAATTCCGCCCGCTTCTCTGCTGCTACCTCGCGAATCTTCGCCGCCTCGAGATTTAATTTTTTTAGTTCTTGTTTTAGCCTCGTTAACTCATCCATATATAATACGTATTATATCACATAAAAGATAATCATAACATAAGTTTCGAGAACATCAAGAAAAAAATTTTACATTTTTTTCGCGCAGAGGTGTAGCGAGGTGATATAATCGTCAGATTATCACCTCGCGAAACTTCGAGAAACTTATGTTATGATTATACAATATAGTTTCTACTTCTAAGATCAAAATATATTATATTCTCTATGGCTTGCCTACCAGAAGCTAGAACATTTTCATTGTCAAATTTAATTTCTTCTGCTTCTTCACTCTCGCCAAACGCATACCGTGTCGACGGATCATAATTCGCCAGATAGTCCGCATACCACATAATGTCTACCGTATCCGCAATCGTCTCCTCCGAGAGCCCCGAATACCGCGAAAGCAAACTGAGGTAAGTTTCGTCTTCTGGATCCGTCGGATTGTGGCCATCCACGTAGGCCGTCACTGCCGATTTTTCAATCAGTCCCATCGACTCAGCCAGCGATTGATCCTCTACAAACCTCTGATACCACTTCGTCTCTTCCCAATCTGGCGACATCTCAAGCCCCGATACATCATTGCCCGCCACGCAAGATTCCCCCGAGATCCACCCAGCATTAGCTGTCTGATTCGCATTATCTACGATATCTAATCCATCCCCAATTATCGGCAAAGCCCCAATCGCCGGATTTGCTGATGCCGCCCCCACTCCACCAGACACCGAACTTGCAATATTATTATCCGCCAACCCCAGTGGCGACTGTCTATTCCCACAATATTCAATATACTTTGCTAGCTTAGATCCTTCGACTACTTTTACATTTTCCGCATCCGCATCTGCCTCAACTCCGCCATATTCATGAACCTTATCAATCACTTCCGACATCTGCGTATCCATCGTATCCACATCCGTAATTACATAAGGATTACAGAATTGATCCCCCACCACTCCGATTGATGCTAGAGATGGGCAAACTTCCTCGTAATTTTTAGGAAGCTCCATCTTGATGTCTGCTGCCGCCGAAACCGTCTGATTAATATCCGCAATCGAATTCGACATCACCGAGCTACTAGCCGCCACCGTGTCCATCAGTGTCCCCGAAGTCGTCGTTAGCGCCATTAATTCCGTCATCAAAGTCCCCATAAAGGTATTTTTACTCGTCATATCAAACGGGCTTAAACTTTCTCGCTCATACTTCGCATCATCTGCAATTACTTTAGATTGCACCGCCGCGTATTCAGTATATTTCTTTGCTGTCGCCGCCGATCCACCATTGCCCCGATGCACCGACCCCTGATACATATTTCCACCGCTGACCAATGCATTACCAAAATCCTCTCCCGCCAAATTACTCACCAGATCTCTTGTAAACGCATGCGCTACTATCGGCGCCAAAATCCCCGCTATTGTCGTCAAGGTCGCATACAACGCCGCCCCAGCTACAATATTTATCGCTACCCCCACCATCAAAGGGGTACAGGCAGCAGCACCAGCCGGAGCCGCCGCCCCAAACGCCCCCAGCGTCGCCACCACTCCAGTTATACAGCCCCAAACTTCTGCAGCATCACTAATAGCACTCACTACCGCCGCTGCTGATTTTACTAGCGAGCAAGTCTTAAAACTAGCCATACTCACCCCTAACCCCCCCATAAATCCTGAAATCCGCCCCGTAATATTAAAACTATTCAAACTCGGATCCGCCGCACTAGCCAGCCTCCTCTCATACAGCGCCGACATCCCTTCGGCCTCCATCGCCGATTTTTCTCTCTTTTCTGCTTTAACATATTTAGCTTTTTCTCCAGTTCCTTCCAAAGTATAATTTTCATTTACCACCCTCTCATTCAAACTCTCCCCAAATTCCATAATTGGCGACTCAGTGCCTTTTTCATCCTTTGTTTTATCCGCCGCCTCAAAAGTTGCCGAAGTCAAATTAATTATCTGCAATGCTTCCGCCGCCGCCACTAGCGCCGAAACTGCCCCCACAAATTGCAAAGCCCCGCACCCTACATTTGACATCTGCGAATATTTTTTTGCAATACCATCTAGCTTCGTACGCACGCTCGCTTCATCTTGCATGTCTGAGACTTTTACGGACTCTTCAGTTGCCTCACCTGTTTTATATCTAGTTACCTCCTCACCATCATCTTTAGATGTTTCGGTTTCAGTCTCTTCCGCCGTCCGTCCTCGCACTCCTCCAGTACTATCGTTCTTGCCAATTTTTTCATACAACATATCCTTCAGTACATCCATTGAGCTCTTATTAGGATCCTCATCTACTTTCTCCCTAAAATTCTGAAACAAATTCCTCGTCAATTTATTTGTCGTAATAAAATCCGCCGTCTTTGAACCAAACCAATTCGCAAACTGCCCCCGCCAAGTCTTAGACCCTGCATCATATGCACTATGGAACTCAGGATTATTTGCATAAACATTATCGAAATCTTCCGCCGTCACTAATAACTTCACTTTTACTCCATCTTCATCCACTTTTCCAGTATCATATAATAATGCTCGCACTTTATTCCCGCTACCATCATCATAATCTTCCTTATACTCTATCCCCTGCTGTTTGAGTTTTTTGGCCTGAGTCTTAGTAATTTTCAAAGTCGACTTACTGCCAAATTTACTCACCACCGGATCTTTTATGCCATTTTTATTCAATTGCCATCTCACAATCCGCGATGAACGCTCATCCGCCGAAATATGCATTGAGTTAAACGCCTCCTGCATCTGCGCCACTATACTAAACGGCTGAAACAATTGCATCGTCGACATCATTCCCCCCACTCCTAAAAGCGACATAATAATCGCCACAAACGGCCCTTTGCTCTTTAAAAATCCTTTCTTACCCCCCGTACCTTTCCCCTTAAAAAAACTTTTACCGCTAAATTTATATAATCCATCTGCTTCCTCAGCTTGCCGCGCACCGTCTAAATCATCCGCCCCCTGATAGAGCCCTCCTTCCGCAGCCTTTTCTTCTGCATCTTTTAGACCACCCGCCGCCGTGTCTCTTTTTTCTGCCTGCTCTGCCTTTTTTCCTTGTACCGCTTTTGCCCCCACGTCGCTAGTTAAACTTTGCGGCCCTTTATAATTATCCGTCCCCTTCAAAAACCCCGCCCGAATCCCCTTTTTCTCAGACTCTCGTATTTCATTTGTTTTTGGGTTTTCTTCCACCATATATTATATATATTATATAAATACAATTGATATTACCGACAATATCGCAAGACAAATCAAAACAATCCACATCCACCCAAATCTACCAGTCTTCTTGGTGTTCTTCAGATATTCGCTATCCTCTGCTAGATCCGGATCAATTTCCCCCTCGATATCTACCCCCGCCATCTTGCGATTTCGAAGGTCCGCCCCGATCCTTTTCGATAATTTACTTTGTTCTTTTTCTTTGTTTACTATTACGCCCATATATTTTCCTAAATAAGTTAATAACTTTTTTTATTATAACACACTATTTTATGATATAATAGTCATAATTATTACTAAAAGGAGGAAAAATGGCGACAAACAAGTCGAAAAAGTCGAACAAGTCGAACAAATCCAAAAAAGACGAGTCGACTAAATCTAAATCTGTCACGACTTCTACCGAAAAGACGGAAATCGAGACAAAAGATACTAAAACTATTAAAATAACCGCTAAAAACGGCAAACTCTTTGCTGGTTTCTTTGCCAAAAAATACGAAGGCACCGAAAGTATTTTGACTGTCTTTAAAAATCCAAAATTCTACGGTTCTTTGCTTGGTGAAATTCTCGGGACTATGCTTCTCGCGCTTCTCATCTTTTCCGTATTCTTGATGGGTTTGCCAAACATCGCTACTTATGCATTTGCGCTCATCGCGATCATCATCGCTGTTTACGCATTTTCTGGTAGCTGCCTCAACCCTATCATCACTATCGGGATGATGGCCACCCGCCGCATCTCCGTCATCCGCGGCGTTATGTATATCGTCGCCGAGGTTATCGGGGCATGGCTAGCTTGGCTCATCTTTAATGGATTCCATCTAGCTGGTGGTGAGACCGCTTACGATATCCCATCTATCAGCGAGCTAGCTGAAGGTACTTTCTGGCCCATGGCTCTCATCGAAATCCTTGGTGCCTGCATGATCGGTTTTCTATTCGCTCGTGCACTTAAATACAAGAGAAGTGTTCTTACCTTTGGCGCCATCGTTGCTGGTAGTATCACTTTGGCTTACGTAGTTGGCTATGTAGCTTCCGCTGCTTTCCTTGGTGGCTCTAACAACTTCGTAATGAATCCATCCATCGCTCTCATGCTCCAAATCTTCCCGTCTTCGGGCGCAGATTTTGGCGAAATCCTAGGTGGTATCATGCAAGCTCTCTCGCTCTACGCAATCCTACCAATGCTTGCCGGTGCCTGCGGCTTCTACCTAGCCGACTTCACCAGCCACCTATCTAGCGAAGAATAGATGACTAAAAAATAGAGCCTTAAAGGCTCTATTTTTTAGTCTTTAGGAAATAATGGTATTTCTGGCGGCTGAATTTTATCAGCCGTAAAGATCTCTTCTATTCTTGCAGCAGCATTTGGCAAGAACGGTTTTAACTCATGATTTGCTTGCAGCAAATCATTAATCAGACTTCCCAAACATTCTTTTAGCTTTTTTGTTTCACCATCTCTTGCCATCGCCCAAGGCTTAGCGTTATCAATATTTTGATTAATTTTTCGTATCTTTCCCCAAACCAAATCAAACGCTTCCGAAAATTTGAACTCACTCATCTTTTCTTTGTATTCTTCCGAAAACTCAAAATTTTTTATAATTTCAATTTCTACATTATTTTTCGCCGTCAAAGCTGCGAGTCTCTGCACTAAATTCCCCAGATCATTCGCTAATTCTGTTTTATATGCACTTTCAAACTTCTCCCAGGTAAAATCCGAATCCGCAAAAGTATCAATATGCCGTAAAAAGTAATATCGAAACGCATCCACCCCGTATTTTTCTACCACTTCCACTGGATTTACTACATTGCCAATCGATTTGGACATTTTCTGCCCATTCGCCAGTATCATCCCGTGCGAAACCAAATTTTTCGGCAAAGATAGCCCTAGCCCTAGTAGCATCGCTGGCCAGATAATCGCGTGAAACCTCAAAATATCTTTCCCCACAAACTGCGCCGTCGCCGGCCAAAATCCATCCATATCTTTTTCTGGGTATCCTAGCACTGTGATGTAATTAGACAGCGCATCTATCCAGACATACATTACCTGAGTCTCATCCCCCGGCACTGGCACCCCCCACTCTAATTGCGTCCGCGGCCTAGAAATTGATACATCCTCCGTCTCATCAAGTAGCCTCAGCATTTCCTTTTTACGAAATTCCGGCAAAATCAAAAGCTCATCCACTTCTATTGCTGCTCGAATTTGCTCTTTAAAATCCGCTATTCTCAAATAATAATTTTTTTCTTTTAATCTTTCGTATGGTTTATTATGATCTGGGCAGACGCCTTTGTTTTCTTCATATTCTTTTTCAGTTATAAACCTCTCACAACCAGTACAATACCACCCCTCATATTCCCCCATATATATATGATCTTTTAATTTTGTCCAGATTTCCTGTACCCGCTTCATATGCCCTAAAGATGTCGTCCGCACAAAATCCGTATACTCTACACCAAGTATTTTAATAAAATCAATAAACGCCTGAGTCTTTTTATCTACGAATTCTTGCGTCTCCATACCTAACTCTGCCGCCTTCTGGGCAATCTTCCCACCGTGCTCATCCGCTCCCGCCTGGAACCGCACTTCATCGCCACAGAGTTTATAATATCTAGCACAAACATCAGCCAAGCAATAATCCATTGCATGGCCGATGTGTGGATCCCCATTCATATATGGTATCGCCGTAGTAATATATCTTTTGGTCATGTATATATTTTACTATTCACCGCAAGTAAATGCAAGCGATTCGAGGTAATCCTGTACCTCGCGCGAAGTGGTCACCACTTCCCCGCTATCATCAGTCGTCAGATAATAATTATCTACCACATCCGGTGTCAAATCTTCTATCATTATTTGCGACGAATCCAGCAAGTTAGCCGCGGTCCCTACTTCATCCCCCGGCGCCGTTGTCTTTTCAGTAGTTTCCGTAGTTGTCGTAGTTGTACCCGTAGCTGTCGTTTCGGTAGTTTCAGTAGATTCGGTCGTTTCCATTGTCTGAGTCGTCTCCGTCATCTCATCCGAATATTTAGCTACATTAATCATCGTCAGCTCATCATCCTCATCAAAACTCCCCACTACCGAAATCGTCCCACTCGCTACGTTATAAGTAGCCGCTTCTTCTGGCGTCATCGCTCTCCTACAAGAAACCGTTATCGTTTCGGTCGTCTCCCCTTCTTCTGGCTCTTCAATTTCCGTGTTCACTTCGTCGGTCGAAATTCGATTGCTATCGCTACCACCAAAACCACCAGTAGCCGTTGCTATCAAAATCACAATTAGCACTATTATCACTATCGCCGCCACTGCAATCAAAACTATCAAGGTAGTTTTGTTATTTTTTGGCTTTATTGGCATATTCCCCGCTGGCGCCGCTCCCTGCGCATTTGGATCATTATTTTGCATCGCCGGATCATTAAACGCTACACTTGGTGTTTCTTTTTTCTTAAACGGATTATTAAACGCTTGCTTTTTGCCAGCCGGCGCCGCCGTCTGCGAACCATCCCCCGAAATAGAGGAACCAATCGACCCCGGCACTGGCGCCGCCGCCTTCATTGGTGCCTCAAGCTCTTGCTGTACCGGATCTGGCCCCGGCGCTGGCTCTGGCTTCATAATCGGATCCGTCGCCAGCAACCCTTCTGTCTGTACCGGATTTACCGCTCCGCCTCCTGGCTGAATTACCGGATTCGCCCCCGCAGCCGCCGTCGCCGCCTGCGCATCTGCCGCCGTCGGCGCACCCATCGGATTTACCGACCCCGCCGCAGGATTTGGCGCTGGGCTTGATGCCGCCGGCGCTGCCGGTGCTGCCGAAGCTGGTGCTGCCGAAGCCGGCGCAAAATTCGGCATAGCCGACGCCCCAGATACCACCGGATCAGCTCCCGGCGCCGGCGCTGGCGCCGGATTTGGATTTGGGTTTGCTATTGGATTTTGTGTTGGATCCATTTCTTCTTCCTTCATTAAAATTAATATGCTTTTGTTTATTGTCCCCATAATATCACATGGTGTGGAGGAATGCAAGAACACTAATTATAAGAATTTTAAGTGCATTGAATAAGCCCGAGAAGGCGACGAGTGGCTTACCGAGACGAGTACCGGACAGTTCCGGGCGCAGTCCCGGCTAAGCCACGAGAAGCCTTCCCGGCGCGAAATTCACCGCACGAAAAAT
>JAZRPP010000055.1:0-4361 GCA_045649285.1 Candidatus Nanosyncoccus sp.
TACTGGCGGTACTAGGATCGGCGGTGCAGGAGACACCTATAGTCCTACTGAGAATATTACTCTCCATGCTCAATGGCAGGCCTCCTCTGGGATCTTTGCTATCTCTACTATGCAGGAAATGACTACAGCTATCTGTACTGCTACTACTACACCTACCAGCGCAGCCACCCAGGCCGATACAGACGGCACCCACATCGGTAACACCAGCTACGTCCCACGGGTAACATTAACAGATACTCGCGATGGTACTAGATATCTAGTAAGCAAGCTAGCAGATGGTAACTGCTGGATGAGCCAGAACCTAGAGCTAAAACTCACAAAAGATGTAGCAGTAGAAGCCTATAATTTCAATACTAATAACACCTTCTCTTGGACACCAACTACTTCTACACAAACATCTACTGGACCAACCTGGGAGCAAGCTGGCAATGTAGCTAGATCTTATACTTTTCCAGATAATACTTATTATGGAGGCACAGATATTAGCCAAACAGCTCCGGCATCCACCACTGGCGAGCCATACGAAAAAGCAGGTGTACTTTATAATTGGTATGCAGCTACAGCTGGAAGTGGTACTGCTGCCGCTACCAGTGAAGTTACCAGCTCTATCTGCCCGAAGGGCTGGAGATTACCAGCAAATGCTACAGGTGCCAGTAATTCCTTTAGCCATTTAGCAGGTGCTTATGGACTCCCTACTTCAAATGTATCCACAGCATATTCTAAGCAATTACAGTTCCCATTACAGTTTAATCGCCCCGGTTACTACGAATGGAGTGATGGTAAGCGCGTCAACCAGGGTGCTCACGGTCACTGTTGGTCGTCTGTAGGCTACAGCGCTGCTGCTGCCCACGCCCACAACTTCCGCTTCACCAGCATCTACTTCAACTCCCAGAACGACAGCAACAAGGGCCGTGGGTATACCGTCCGATGTTTGGCTGACTAGTTTTCATCCCGAGTACCCGGGCTAATTAGCAACTGCGACTTCGTTTTGCTAATCTGGCACTATTGACAAACGAGTGCTAATGGAGTACAATAGGGGTAGATTAGCACTCGGTGTGGGGGAGTGCCAGCGAAATTAGTAAACAGGAGGATATAATAATATGTCAAAAATCATCGGAATTGACCTCGGGACGACTAACTCGGCTTTTGCCTATATGGTGGCCGGAAAGCCAGAGGTGATTACTAACGCCGAGGGGGACCGGACTACTCCATCAGTAGTAGCGGTGACTAAGAAGGGTGAGCGTCTAGTAGGTAAAGTAGCTCAGAGACAGAGAGTGACGAACCCAAAGAATACTATCTATGGTATTAAGCGTTTGATTGGGCGGAAGTTTGAGGATAAGGAAGTCCAGAGAGATATTAAGATTTCGCCATACAAAATCGTGAAGAAGGGTAACGGTGTAGCGGTAGAGATGGACGGTAAGGAATATACACCAGAGGAAATCTCGGCAATGATTTTGTCGAAGATTAAGGCTGATGCAGAGGCCTTCCTGGGGGAGCCAGTGACGGAAGCTATCATTACGGTGCCGGCGTACTTTGACGATTCGCAGCGGCAAGCTACCAAGGACGCAGGTAAAATCGCGGGGCTAGAAGTCAAGCGGATTATCAACGAGCCGACAGCGGCGGCGCTAGCGTACGGGCTAGAGAATAATAAAGATCAAAAGATCGTAGTGTTTGACCTGGGGGGTGGGACGTTTGATGTGTCGGTACTAGAGCTCGGGGATGGCGTGTTTGAAGTGATGTCTACCAATGGTGATACGCATCTAGGTGGGGAGGACTTTGATAACTTAATCGTAAATTTCCTAGTAGATGAGTTCAAGAAGGAATCTGGGATAGATATTACCAAGGACGCGGCGGCGATGCAGCGGGTAAAGGATGAGGCAGAGAAGGCTAAGAAGGAGCTTTCGTCCTCGACTTCGGTGGATATTAATTTGCCGTTCTTATCAGCGGATGCAGAAGGGCCAAAGCATTTTGAATATACTTTGACGCGGGCCAAGCTAGAAGAATTGGTGGCGCCACTGCTCGATAGATTGGCGGAGCCGGTGGAGAAAGCGCTGAAAGATGCGAAGCTTTCGACTAAAGACATCGATGAGATCGTAATGGTAGGGGGAATGACCCGGATGCCGGCGGTGGTAGAAAAGGTGAAGTCTATCTTTGGTAAAGATCCGATGCAGGGGGTGAACCCAGATGAGGTAGTGGCGATCGGGGCGGCGATCCAAGGTGGGGTGCTGCAAGGGGATGTGAAGGATGTGCTACTGCTCGATGTTACACCACTGACGCTCGGGATCGAGACGATGGGTGGAGTACGGACGCCGCTGATTGATCGTAATACTACTATTCCGACTTCTAAGTCGCAAGTGTTCTCGACGGCAAGTGATAATCAGCCGCAGGTGGAGATTCATGTGCTTCAGGGGGAGCGGGAATTTGCTAAGGACGATAAGTCTCTCGGGCGGTTTATCTTAGATGGTATCGCACCGGCGCCGAGAGGAGTGCCGCAAATCGAGGTGACGTTTAGCCTGGATGCGAATGGGATCTTAAATGTAACCGCGAAGGATAAAGGTACTGGCAAAGAACAGTCTATTACCATCCAGAACTCAGGTAACATGAGTAAGGAAGACATCGAAAAAGCACAAAAAGAAGCAGAAGCGCACGCAGAAGAAGATAAAAAGAAACGCGATGCGATCGATGCGAAGAACCAGCTAGAAAATACGATTTATCAGGCAGAAAAGATGCCGGATGAATACAAAGACAAAATTAGCGATGAAGATAAGGAAACGTTGAAGACCGCGGCTGAGGAGGCTAAGAAAGTTCTGAATGATGAAAGTGCGGATAAAGAAAAATACGAAGCGGCACTGAAGGAGCTGTCTGATAAGATGATGCCGATAGGAGCGAAGCTTTATCAAGCAGAAAATGAAAAAGCTGAAGATAAAAAAGAAGAAAATAATGATGAACCGGTAGAAGGTGAAGTAGTAGAGTAGTGGCCTTTCTTTGGGCAAAGAAAGGCCAGCAAAGAAACCAGTAAGAAAATTAAGTTGGAAGTGAATTCCAACTTAATTTTTGTAAATAACATTTTAATCCCGTTTGGGATTAAAATGAAAATTAGAGTTTCTTCTCTTTCTTCCGATCTTTGAGGCGGTTGATGCGGTTCATGAAGCGGATGATGAGGAAGATGACCCAGGCGATGATGAGGAATTCGATGACGTTTTGGATAAAGTTGCCGTAGCGGATGACGGCGGCGTCGCCGGTGCCGAAGAAGTTGGGGATGACGATGGCGAGCTCGGTAAAGTCGACACCGCCGGCGATAAGGCTGACGATCGGCATGACGATGTCATTGACTAGAGAATTAACGATGGCAGTAAAGGCGCCACCGACAGCCACACCGACGGCGAGATCTACGACTGAGCCACGGTTAATAAACTCAATGAATTCTTTGCGAAAGCTGGATTTCTCGGGCTGTTTGGCTGCCTTTTTGGTTTCTGATTTGGTTGATTTGGATTTAGTGGTTTCTGACATAATACTCCTTTATTTACTTACCTTCGGAAAAATTGTTGAATTGTTCATACAAATTTTCGAAGCTAGAATAAGATTCGGAGAGAGTGGCGGCAAAATTTTCGTCTTTGGTTTTGTCGATTATTTTTCCCTCTTGATTTAGGAATAGAGAAATCTCGTAGGCCATTTTGTGGGCGTAGATGCGATCGAGGATGCCGTTGATTTTGGCTTCGAATAATTCGTCGTTTAGGGTAGTTTTGGCTTCTTCGGCGGCAGCGGTGAGCTTTTTGCTGGCTTCTTTGTCGGTGTCTTTGGTGCCGTATTTTTCGGCGAGGTAGGTGGAAATGCTGGCGCTAGTATTAGTAATGACGCTGTGGAGTGAGGCAGAGTTGGAACGAAGATTGGAGGACTTGACGTAATCTTGGTATTCTTTGATAACTTCGCCGGTGCCTTCTAGATGTAGCTGGAGCTCGGTGATGAGGGTTTTTTCGCTGCCTTTGTTGCCGCCGCCGAGGAGTGAGCCAATAATGATAATTAAAATGAGAACTCCGATACCGATGGCGCCGACTAAGAAAAATGGGGAATGAAGAATTTTGTCTAGAAGACTACCGCTATTTGCTGTGGCTGGTTTGGATTTTTTGGAAATTTCATCTAGATATTCTTGCCCATTCATGTCTCTAGTATAGCATAAAATGTTATAATGGTGGTATGCAAGATGCGAAGGAGGAAATAAAATCTCGCCTCGCAATTGAGGATGTGGTGGGGAGGTACATAGAGTTAAAGCGAGCGGGGCGGAATCTGAAGGGGCATTCGCCGTGGGGGGTGGATAAGACGCCGAGCTTTATGGTGTCGCCGGAAAAGGGGATTTGGCATGA
>JAZRPP010000056.1:0-1010 GCA_045649285.1 Candidatus Nanosyncoccus sp.
GGAGGTCTTTCTATGGCGGTGGCATGTTTTGAGGCTGTGGAGCGGATTGGGATGCCAGAGTCGGGGTTGATTTTGGCGCATACGGTAGTGGCGCTAACTAAGTCTAAAAAATCGCGAGCGACGACGGATGCTTGGTACAAGGCTCTGGATTTGGCGCGTAAATCTATGGGGCTGCCGGTGCCGATTCATCTTCGTAATGCGCCGACTAAACTGTTGAAAGATTTAGGATTTGGTAAAGGTCAAAAATGGGAGGCAGGATTTCATCTTGATAAATCATACCTCCCAGATGAGATTGCTTCGGAGAAAATTTTTACGGGTTAGCTTGCTCGGCAAGAGCCCTTCCGATGTCCATATTCGGGACAGCGGTGAAAACTACAGTATTATTATAAGTACCAGACGGGAGTGTGGCTCCGATTTTAGCGCCGATGGTAAATTCGGTCTCGTCTTCGTCGGCAGTGCTGTTGTGGACCTTGGCGCGTGGAGCGGTCTCCGTAGCTTCCGGATAGAGAGCTGGATTATTAGTATCTGGCTGGACAGGATAATAGGTCAAGCCGCCGTCAATAGAATAACCCCAGTAATTCTCCGGAAAATCTTCCACAGCGGTTTCGCCATCAAGAGCTCTAACACGCGCAGTTACACCATCTTGAGAAAGGGTGGTGTCCGCCTTATCGGTGTTAATGAATAAGGAATATCCTTCGGGATCGTTAGTGCTAACTTTGATAACAATTTGACCAGTGCCCATGATATTACCGGCAGCGTAATTAGTGTCAATTATAAGGTCACCAGAGGCATCTGCCCCTTCAGCGGAGAGAGCAATGGTCGGGGTAATACCAACTCTTACATTAGAAGAAGCTGTATCCTCTATTGCGCTAGTGTTAACGGTTGGGGCGAGGATAGAATACCCAATAAATGCGCCAAAAACCGCAGCGGTAGCTACGCTAAAACTCCAAAGATATTTATTTTTATTTAATATCATTTTTGACCTTTTTATTTTTATTAATATGACCTTT
>JAZRPP010000057.1:0-17580 GCA_045649285.1 Candidatus Nanosyncoccus sp.
AAACCAGAAAGTGGATAATTTTTCCACATCAAAAGTGTGTAGGGAGGAGGGTAATTTAAAAGGTTTTAAGCAACCGGGGATTTTGGCAACCGCGATGGCTGCTATTTTTGCGCTGGGGATTTTGGGCTGCCACGCAGATAATGCACATGCCGGATCAATTACTGTCACCATCAATGATAACTCTGTAGACCTAAATCTAGTCGCCGCAGAAGGCGGCATCGCTTACGGCGAATCCGATACCGCAAGCTTCAGCGTTTCCACTACTAGCTCTGGTGGATATACTACTACGATAGCTGGAGGAAATAGTGATGGCAGGCTCACCGGTACAGACAGTAGTAACTACTTCTCGCCAATAGCTACTGCCATTACCTCTCCCGCAGATTTCAATAATGGCACTTGGGGCTTTAAGCCGAGTACATATAATAGTGCAAGCAATACTAGCTACCAGCCAGTCCCCACTAGCAGTAATGCAGCAATAATAGATGTGACCAACTCTGCCACTACTGGTAACTACACTTTAAGTGTGGCTGCCAAGACAGACACTAATACCGCAGCAGATACGTATTCTTATAACTTTGTAGTAGCAGCTACTACTAATTCTATAGACTATGATATATCTTTTGTAAACCCAGTAGATGATATGCCGGCTAGGATGATAGATTCTACTACTGGCTCTACGGTGACTCTGCCAGATAATATCCCTACTACCTATGGATATAACTTCCTAGGCTGGTGTACGACCCAGGTGGCTCCAGGTAGCAGTTGTACTGGTACTACTTACCAGCCAGGATCTACATATACGCTAGATTCTGGTAGTAGTAATAACGTGGTGCTATATGCAATTTGGGAAACAGCCCCAGCTATGCAGACCTTCTCTTGTAGCAGTATGAATCCAGGACAGACTAAGTATCTGAAAGATACTAGAGATAATTCTATATACCAAGTAGGAAAGCTAACTGATGTGGATGGAAATAGTAAATGCTGGATGCTGGATAACTTAGCCTTAGGTAGCACTACGCAAACTTACTCTCTCACCCAAGCAGACTCAAATGTAAATAGTAATGGCTATACCTTGCCAAAATCTGGTACCTGGACTTCTAGTGCGCAGAACTCATACACGACGGGCTATATTAGCTCAGCAGACAAGGCAACTGTTTCATCTAATGCAAAAGACCAAGCTGGAGGAAGGAAGGTAGGTGTGTATTATAATTATTGTGCTGCCTCGGCGGGGACTATTTGTGCAGATAGCACTACTACTGAGGCTTCTTTTGACATCTGCCCGAAGGGCTGGAAATTGCCTAGTGGTGGTTCTAACGGAGACTTCCAGAAGCTTTACAGCAGCTCTAGCTACAATACTTATGACAAATACCGTGATGCTCTCCATCTACCCATCTCCGGCAACTTCTACTCCGGCTCGCCGTACAATCAGGGTAGCATCGGCTACTGGTGGTCTACTACTGCGCACGGTGGTGCGTATCGCTACCTCCTCTACGTCTATACCTCGTATATCAGCCCCGTCGATTTCAGCAATCGTAACTACGGGTTTTCTATTCGGTGTATTAGCCAGTGATAAGTAGTGACTTTTGCCAGGTATGAAGGTTACATAAAATGTGGCTTGTGGTATAATCATTTTATGAGAATATTGGAAGAACCTATTACGAGACAGGAGCTTATAGGGCAGTCCGAGAATTTTATTGATGAAAATGCGATTAAGGCCGTGGTGGATATTGACAAGGAGATTATTGCGGTGGATTCGCCAATGCATTATGACTGCGAGCAGCTTTTGCTGGAAAATGGGTCTAAGCAGGCGGAGCTTTGGGGAATAAATCTTTATCTGGATAGCGACGATATTGATGATGTGGTGGAATTTGATTCTATGATAAATGTGCGCCCCGCTGATGGTAATCGGACTCGTAGTGTAGAAAATCCGGAAATTCAAGAAAAAATCAAACAGGTTGTTCAGAAATGGGTAAAGTAAGTCAAATCCTGAGCGAGGAGGCGCATAAGGATTGGCTAACTAGGCCAATAGAATACCAGATGGGGAATATTGGTAGTGAAGTTTCGCGGGCGCTCAAATGGACGGAGAAGGGGAATAAACCCCGAGCCGATAAGGCTATTGACCGGGCGTTGGAGCTTTTTGATTTTACTATTGAGGCTAATGTCGAGAATCATGCGCGGTTGACTGAAATTCTGAAGGCGCGCGAGGAGTTTTGTGATTATTTTTTTAATAATAATTCTTATCATACCGAGCCAGATAGGATGCAAAAATACTATGATGGTTTTGCTATGATGTTGAGATTAGCATAAGCTGAGTTGGACAGATATGTGATGGAGGTCAAGCGGCTTTTGTTATTTTTTGGGTTTTTGGGCGTGGCTGAGTTTGTGCTCGAGGTCGACGGCGTTTCTAGAAATGTTCTGACGGCGCTGGGCGAGGAAGATCCAAGTAAAGACATAGAGGGAGAGACCAAAGATAAAGAGGATGACTTTGACCGGAATTGGCCAGGTGGTAGCAAAGAGGATGGCGGCGTTGACGCATCCTAGCGTAATAGTGTAGCCGTAGCGGCGGGCGAGGACAATCTTCTTCGCTAGGGGGAAATTGCGCTTGGCTAGGGAGTTTTCGGTGCAATTGTCTGGGTGACCGAGGAATTTACCGTAGAGAACGAGCTCGAGGAAGATACAGAGGGCATAAAAGCCAATAGCGGCCATGCCGCCGACAATGTCGACGCGGAGAGTGAGGAAGAGGACCTGGGCGGCGGCGAGGAGGACATCAGATAACATATCAAATTGAGAGGCATATTTGCGGTAACTTGGCGTAGATTTCTTAGGGAAAGGCCACTTTTTGGCGCAGGTGCCGTCAAACATATCGGTAATTAGAGCCAAAGTAAAGACCGTAAAAGCTGCATTAGCGGAGCCGCCTGAGAAAGCAAGGCCAAATAAAACTAATGCTAAAATTAGCCGCGTAAGCGTTAATATATCTGCTAAGTAACATAATAGTCTTTTCATAGCTACATTATAGCACATTCTTGACTTTTTGAAGTGTTTATGGTATAATGGGATTATGGTACTTTAACAGTTGATCTTTCCACATGTAGGAGGGCGAAGTTATGGTTAATTCTTTTTTATGGCTTTTTGTGTATATGGCGGCAATGCTGATAATAATGCTAGTGGTGTTCGTGTTAGAAGTAATATTTTATGGAGAAGTGATTATTGCTCAGGTGCTTTATCTAGCCTTGGGACCATTCTGTTTCTTGCTTACTATCCTTGGGCCGCAAACCCGTTTAGACAGGCAGGAATGTCTGAAAAAGACAGAGCGAGGGACTTTGGAAAAGGAGCTAAAGAAGCTAGGGGTTTCTGACGTCAGATACGAGACTTCATCAAAGAAGAAAATCTTAAGAGGAACTATAAACGAGTCAACTTATTTTATGATTGAAGAGGGGGCGGGAGAAGACCCTAATTATTCAGATAATATAGTTATCATTACAGATGGCGTGGAGTTTGATGCGGCTGAGGAAGGTACGAGGTTTTGGGTGTATGATTATGATTATTATGTGTCTAGTGATGGGGCGATAATCTTAAAATATGATCAGATAGACTATATTAAGGAGCTAAAGGTTGGCGGAAAAGTTGGAGAATTACGTGATGACAAAAATGTGAAAGATTAACTGGGAACCCGCAGAAATGCGGGTTTTTTGCTGCTATATAGCCGTTTAGCTTGCAAAAAGTTGCAAAGTATGATATAATAGTAAAATATATTATGAAAATACGGAATAATTATGATGAATGTTTGACGAATCTGGCCTGCTCGGTACAGAGGTATTTTGGGGTGAAAGCTAAACATAAGGGGCTAAAAGAGGTAGACAAGCTACTCAAAAAGTACCAGCCAAAGAATGTGGTAGTGATTTTGCTAGATGGAATGGGGGCGAATATCATGGAGCGGGCGCTCCCAGAGACGGCGTTTTTCCGAGAAAACCTGGTAAAGCCGATCACGACAGTATTCCCCGCGACAACGACCGCGGCGACTACTTCTATCCGCTCGGGGCTGAATCCGGTGGAGCACGGGTGGCTGGGCTGGACGAGCTATATAGAGCCGATTGATAAGGTGGTTACGCTGTTTGCGGAGTCGGAAAAGGGGCAAGAAAGGATTTGTACTGATTTCTTAGAGGTAAAAGACCAGCTGGATTATGAGACGGTGGCGGAGCAGGTGGAAAAGGTTGATGGCGCGCATGGAGTGGAAATTGGACCGTTTTTTGAGATAAAATACAATAGTTTTGACGAAATGCTGGCTAAGGTAAAGCAAGAAATTGCGGCGGGGGCGGAGAAAAATTATATTTATGCCTATAATGAGGAGCCGGATGCGACGATGCACGAAAAAGGGCCAGATAGTGGAGATGCGCGGGAACTAATAGTGGAGCGGAATTTTAAGATTTCGCAATTTGCGAAGGAATTACATGATACGCTACTGATTGTAGTGGCGGATCATGGGCATATAAAAGTAAAGAATGTGGCTTTGTCGCGGTATCCGGAGATTTTGGATCTATTAGAAAGAAAAACTTCTATAGACCAAAGAGCGGTATCTTTTAAAGTAAAACCAGGTAAAAAGGGTGAATTTAAGAAGCTGTTTAAGGAGAACTTTGGGGCGGATTACCAGCTGTATGATGCGAAAGATGTGATAAAAAGTAAACTATTTGGTGACTGTAAGAAAAATGCAGAACATCCGTTCTTTGAGGCGGCGGTGGGGGACTTTATCGCGATAGCGACAGGCAAGACATGCCTAAATGCACCAGAAGATGAGGTGCTAGTATCGCATCATGCTGGTTATACAGATGATGAAATCTATGTGCCGCTGATTATGAAGTACTGCGAGTAGATTTAAATACTTCTATTAGCTGCTCGACGATTTTGGATTCTTTAACTTGGTCGCGATTCTTTATCATGACACGGGACATTTTTTCAATTTTTTCGGGTTTTTCAAAAATTTGATTGACGGCGGCGGCGAGATCGGCAGAGGTGGGGCTCTCGGCGAGGAGGAAACTGCCTTTAGGGATAGTCTCGGCGAGATCTGGATCGCAGATGAGGGCGGGGACACCGGCGGCCTCGGCCTCGATTAGGGTCATGCCAAAGGTATCGAAATTATAAGAAACGAGGACGTCGAGGTCGGCTTCGGCGATTTTTTGTTGGAGTTTGGAGAATTTCATGCTGCCGTGGAAGTGGACGTTTAGCCTGTGGAGACGGGCAAAACTTTTGGCGAGCTGGAGGTCGCCACCACTGCCGTAGACATCTAACTCCCAATTGCCATTAACTAATGTTAAGGCGCGAAGGAAAGGCATGATACGTTTTTCTTTGGAGACGCGGGAGTGCCAGACGATTTTGAGTGGCCTATCGGGACTGTAAGTTTTGGCGATAGCAGAGTCTGGGAAGAGATTGTCGGCGATGCCGTTTTTGACGACTTTGATATCTTTGTAAACACCGTAGAATTGGAGCTTTTTGCGGAAGTGCTCGGAGGGGGTGATGACGAGGTCGGCCGCGTTGGCATGATTGACCATGAGGGACCACATTTTGGCGGCGGCGAGAGTCTGAGCGAGGTAATTATCGGGGCGGATTTTGATTTTGTGAGGGAGATAGAAGGCATGAAGAGCATTTAAGAAAACCGCGATGAAAGTCCGGAGCCCGCGGGGGATAATGTTGGCTTCGCCGACATCTTCGCGGCCGTGCATAGTCTGGACGACAGGGATGTGGAATTTGTGGCCGAGCTCGATACCGGCGATGGAACAGCCAGCTTCGTAGTGGGAGTGAATGACATCGAAATCTCTGATTTCGGGGTGGGTTTGCAAAACCCATTTTTGGATGGTTTTGGGGTTTCTAGACAATGGAGTGATGCCGCGGAGCCAGAATTTGCAGCAGGGAACGATAAAAATGTGTTTTTCGGCTAATTTTTGGACTTCTTCGTCGGATTTGGGATAGGCGGTACTAAAAAGATAGACGGTGTGGCCGAGATTTTCTAAGGCTTCCTTTTCGGCGGTCATGGAAGTAATGATGCCACCGGTGAGGTCTAGATAGCAATCTGTAAACATGGCTATTTTCATGATATAATTATAACATATGGCAATAGAGAGGTTGGTAGAGCCGACGACGGCGGGAAACGATACGGAGGATGAGCGGATTGAGATATCGCTTCGCCCGACGAGTTTTGATGAGTATATCGGGCAGGAGCATTTGAAAAATAATATCAAGCTGGCGATAGAAGCGGTGCGAAAGCGAAATGATGGTTCGACTCTGGACCACGTGCTGCTATATGGGCCGCCGGGGCTGGGTAAGACGACGATGGCGGGGGTGATAGCGCATGAGCTTGGCACGAATCTACGGGTGACTTCGGGGCCAGCGATAGAGCGAGCGGGGGATCTGGCTAGTATTTTGACGAATTTAAAAGACGGGGATGTACTTTTTATTGATGAGATTCATCGTCTAAGGCGGGCGGTAGAGGAAGTGTTGTATTCGGCGATGGAAGATTATAAGCTGGATATTGTGATAGGCAAAGGGCCAGCGGCACGGAGCGTACGGTTGGATCTACCGAGATTTACAGTAATTGGGGCGACGACGCGGACAGGGTCTCTCGCTGGGCCTCTAAGAGATAGGTTTGGGATAATCCATCGGTTGGAGTACTATAAAGAGCCGGAGATTGAGCAAATAATTAAGCGGACAGCCAAAATCCTGGGAACAGAGATAAAGCCAGAGGCGACGGAGCTCCTCTCTGCGCGGTCGCGCCTGACACCGAGGATTGCGAACCGGATTTTTAAGCGAGTAAGAGACTTCGCGGATGTGAATGGAGATGGGATTATAGATGCTGAGGTAGCTAAAGGGTCGTTAGCTCTGATGGAGATAGACCATCTAGGGTTGGACCCGGCAGATCGAAATATGCTTAGGTTAATGATAGAAAATTACGGAGAGCGGCCGGTGGGGCTGACGACTATTGCGGCGTTGACGGGGGACGAGCCGACGACGATTGAGGATTTTTATGAGCCGTATTTGTTACAGTTAGGACTGCTGGCGCGGACACCCAAAGGGAGGATTGTGACTGAAAAAGGGCGGAGGCATTTACAAAACCCCGAAAATGGTGTATAATAGGAAAAAGGATCATTATGGACGAATCGATAACTAAAATGCGCCATGAGAGAAGTAGGAAGGATTTTCCTGATCTAGATCTGGGGGAGAACGAGTATGTGGAATTTGCGTTTCGTCGGGCTAGGATCCGACTTCTTATTATCTTGATGGGGATTTCTTTGTCGGTAATTATTATATTGCTGGCGTTTCTTTTGACTTTGCTTGGTCAGTCGATGCTGGATGAGATGGGGAAGAACTTCATGTTTATAATTCTGGCCTCTTTGCTTGCGGCGGCCGCGATTATCGGCTATGTGAGTCTGATGATTTATCGGGGGAACCGGCTATATGTGACAAATAAGCGGATTGTACAGAAGATTATGAATTCGCCGACTTCGCATTCGGTGAATATTATTGATTTGTCGGCGGTGGAGGATGCGAGTTTTCATCAAGATGGGATACTGGCGGCGATTTTTCACTATGGAACTTTGAGGCTTTCTACGATTGGGGATGAGACGACTTATACTTTTAAATATTCAGATATTTCGTCCAAAGATTTGGAGGCGGTGACAAAATTGATTTCTGATGCAAAGAAGCGTAGCCGGCATAATCATAGCGATGACACTGGGGGAAGCAAATAAACTTATTAATTGCGATTATATTTAATGTAGGCGGATTCTTTCTCTAGATCAGCTTTTAAAGTATATTCTTTGCATTTGCCGTTATTGCAATTGGCTGGGACGTAGGAATAGGAACTACCTTCGGTGCCGAGGTTGATGCCGTTAGGATCTGTCCAGAGGGCTGGGTCGATGACCTTGATGTTTTCTTCGGAGATTTCTTCTGGGTAATAGCCGTTTTTCTCGTAAAAACTTTCTTCAAGAGCATAATACATGGCATTAATGGCGGTTTTGCGATCTTCGTCGCGCTCCATGGCGTCAATATTAGACTTTTGGACAAAGAAGAGAACCAAAAGTAGCGAAGCAAAAGCGGCCACAATCATGATCTCAAGAACGGTAAAACCTTTTTTTGTCTTCATATCTTTATTATATCATCTTTTTGTGGTATAATAAATATATTGTGGTACTGTAGCTCAGTTGGTTAGAGCGTGGGACTCATAAGCCCAAGGTCGTTGGTTCAATCCCAACCAGTACCACCACCATTCGAGTTAAAAGCCGGCATCTCGGCATTTTTTCTTGCTTGCTCTATCAATAATAGCGCGGCGCAAGAAGAAAATACCAATCTGCCGGCTTTTATTCTCGAATGGACATTTGGCTATCGGTGGTTCGAAACCACCCAGTACCACCATTTTTGTGCTCCAGAAACCTACTTTTCATCAATAATATTTGAGAATTTATCAGATTGCGAAGCAATTTCCTTATCTTGCCTCTTAACTTTTCTCTCTAGCTTTCTAATATCTTCTGCTGGAGGCAATTCTTCTGGTTTTATCCCACGTTCATTAAGCATTTTTCTAATATTGGTATTATTTTGAGTATGCTCATTCGTTATATCTATCTCTCCGTATAAATTATTTTCTTCAACATTATAATTAGTCATTTCTGTGGCGAGATTTTTTGCAGCGACTGTAAGGGTAGGTAGAAAATCGGCAAGAGGTCTATGATTCTTTACTCCATATTTGTTCTTCATCTCACTGGTAGTTAAGCCGCCGAATAAAGCCTCGTCCCCCTTTGATCTAATTCTAGAGAAGCCAGCATCGTCCACGCCTCGTTCATAGATGTTCTTGGATAGACGTTTTTCTGACTCTTTGAGCCTCTCTCTAGCCTCAGTCCTTTCTAAATATGCTATTCTTTCCTCTATTATTTCCTGCTTTCTTGTTTGTACAGCAAAATACCCTTGAGCGAAGGCGATTTCTTCTTTACTTGGATCTCCATTCTGGGCGATAAGATAACATGCATACCTAGTCAAAAAATAATCTGGTATTTCTCGTTTAGTGTTACTACCGATGACGACCATTTTCGTGGCTTTACGAAAATGGTCAGATGTGTTAACGCTAGCGGTTTCGCATGATTCTATCGCTCGCCTAATAGCAGTTTCAAAATTTTCCCATCTCTCATATCCAAGCAGAGGCATTAGTTCTCTAGCTGACCAGAACAAAACCCCACTCTCAGTCTTAGCTATACTATCAAATTCAGTTTTATGGGCAACAATTCGCTCTTTTCTCATTTCACACCTCCTTACTTTGCCCACCCTGATTGTTTTTATTATAGCACAAAAACCAATTTCTCCATGATGTCTTCTCTATAGAGTGTTAATGCCTGGACAATTCGCCCCCACCATTATTCGAGTTAAAAGCTGTTATAGTAGGGGTGGCCGGAGGTGCCGGCGGTGTAGTAGGGATCTAAGGATTCGGCTTGGGAATCCGTGGTATACATTTCGCGTCCGTAGCTGCTGGTGCAGTAATTATCGTTGTAGGGATTTTTGTCATATGAGGTCGTATCTATACAGTCCCAAGTTTCTACATTTGATTCTTGGCTGTAACTGCTAGAATAGCCATCGTCGTAGTCTGGTTCATAATAATCAGATGAATCATAATCTTCGTAATAATAAGCGTCGTCGGCGTAATCGGTAGGGTCGTAGTCTAATCGTGTGCTTGATCCACTGTAGCCACCGCTTGATCCTGAACTATTATTCCCGATGACCGCGAAAAAGCCGATTATTGCTAGAATTATTGCGATAATCGCAACAACTCCACCAATTCCATTACCGCTACTACTATTACTACTGTTGTTTGTATAGCTATAGGACATTTTGTTCTCCTTGTATAGTATGATACCATAAAATGTGAAAAAAGTCAATATCAAAAACACTTGATAGGGTTTCCTACGCCGTATGAACCTACGGTTCTCGCCATATCGAGTATTATTATGAGAATTAAAAAATACCCTTTGGGTATTTTTAATTCTCATGGTACACCCGATAGGGCTCGAACCTACGACCTTCTGTTCCGAAGACAGACGCTCTAATCCAACTGAGCTACGGGTGCATATAACTGTATATATTATAACACAAAAGTTGTGATATAATGGGGGAAACTAGTGGAGAGAAAATGGGAAAAAGTGCATTGATAGTTTTGCCGATGAGTCAGACGATGGAGCTGGTGGCAGGAGAGACACGTGAGGGGACGGTGACGGTGGCGGCGCCAGATGATGTGGAAGGTGAGACAAAATACAGCCTATCGGTGACGCCATACAGTGTGGTGGATGAAGAATACACGGCGGATCTTGCGACGGAAAATAACCGGTCGATGATAGTGAATTGGATTAAACTGTCGGAGACTAGCGGGACGATAAAGGCGGGGGAGAAAAAAGAAATTAGTTTTACGGTAAAAACGCCAAAAGACGCTCCGGCCGGCGGGCAGTATGCGGTGGTGGCGGTGTCTCTGGATAATACGGCAAAAGCAGAGGGGAATAAGGCTAAGGTGGCAAATACACCGGGTCTAGGGAGCATTATTTTCGCGACGGTGGATGGGGAAACAGTGCGCGAGGGGGAGATTTTGGAAAATAATATTCCGAGTTTTGCAAATACTGTGCCGGTGGAGATTAGCTCGAAGATAAAGAATGATGGCAATATCCATGAAGCGGCTAAATATATGATAACGGTGACGGATGTGTTTACAGGGCGGGTGATTTTGCCAAATGATAATGATAGCGGTGGGTACACGGAAATGGTAATGCCGGAGACGATTTATTCGAGTGCGCGGGAGATCGAGGATTTGCCGCTGATAGGGATGGTGAAGATAACGCAGAATATCGAGTATCTGGATCAACAGTCTTATGTGGAACAGGTGGTGGTGATTTGTCCGGTGTGGTTTATGATTTTGGCGTTTTTGACGGTGGCTGCTTTTGTGGCGGTGGTGGTGACGATAGTGAAGCGGTATCGACGAAAGAAGATTGTGTTATAATATAAGAGGCGGGGCTTGGCGCAGCTCGGTAGCGCGCACGCATGGGGTGCGTGAGGTCAGGAGTTCAAATCTCCTAGCCCCGACCAATCTTTTTCCGAGCGACTGAAAATGGAAAGGTCTTTGACCTTACCATGCTTATGTTTGGAGCTATTTTTTTGTTGTGGTAAAATTAACAGAGTACCTTAACATAAAATTGTGTAGTAGTTGACGTTGATTTTTTTGAGAGGGGTGATTTTATGAGAGAGACGTACAATTATCCAATCATTGATGCTCGTGAGTTAGGCTGGCCAAAAATGACTGTGCTGGGGTTTCAGCATATGTTCGCGATGTTTGGCGCGACGATACTGGTGCCGATTCTGGTGAATGGTTATTTTCATGGTGAAGGCTTGTCTGTACAGGTGACCTTATTTTGTGCTGGGTTTGGCACATTGTTGTTTCATCTTTTGACTAGGCTTGAGGTGCCGGCATTTCTTGGTAGTTCATTTGCGTTCCTAGGTGGTTTTGCGACGGTAGCGGAGCTAGATACTGGGATTTTTAAAGATATGAGCTATGGGGAGAAACTACCTTATGCTTGCGGTGGAGTCGTAGTGGCAGGACTGCTTTATCTGGTTTTGGCACTTTTGGTACGATTGATTGGCCCAAAGAAAGTAATGAAATATTTGCCACCTGTCGTAACGGGGCCGATTATTATTTGCATCGGCTTGGGATTAGCACCATCTGCGATTGGTAATGCCTCGCAAAATTGGCCTTTGGCATTAATTGCGCTGGGGACTGTAGTCGTGTTTAATATTTGGGGTAAAGGGATGTTTAGAATTATTCCGATTTTGATGGGAGTAGTGATAGCATACATTGCGGCCTTGATTATGAATTCGGTAGGTTTTACCAATGCAGACGGAAGCGTGATTATTAGTACAGCAGAGATTGCTAAAAGTAGCTGGACAGGAATTCCGGATTTTACTTTTGCAAAGTTTGATTTGACGGCAATACTGGTAATGGCACCAATTGCGATTGCTTCAATGATGGAGCACGTGGGTGATATTTCGGCAATTTCGGCGACGACGGGGAATGATTTTATCGAAGACCCGGGGTTGCATAGGACGCTACTTGGTGATGGATTGGCTACTTGTGCGGCAGCATTGATGGGCGGCCCAGCAAATACGACTTATGGTGAAAATACTGGTGTACTGGAGCTGAGTAAAGTGCACGACCCTTTGGTAATCAGACTTGCGGCGGTGTATGCATTGCTGCTTAGTTTTGTACCTAAGGTGTCTGCAGTGATCGCGACGATGCCAACGGCGATTATTGGCGGAATTAGTTTTATTTTGTACGGAATGATTTCGGCAATCGGAATTCGGAATTTGTTGGAAAACAATGTGTTTGACACGACAAATTTGGATACTGTGGATGAGGCTACGTTGGAGCGAGCGAGGCTGAAGAATTCACGAAATTTGATCATCGTAGCGGTGATTATCGTGACGGGGCTTGGGCTAACTGATGGACTTACTTTTAATGTTGGAGGTACTTCTGTTACTTTGACAGCTCTCGCGGTAGCGTCGGTTGTTGGGATTTTTTTAAATGCTGTTTTGCCGGGTAATGATTATGTTTTTGGTAAAAACAAGCAAGGTGACGAAAATAGTGGAATACATATTCAATAAACTACACAATTTTATCAAGTTTTGCCCAGACATTGGTCTGGGCAAGGTTTTATATGGTATAATATAGATATCTGGGTGTGGCGCAGTTGGTAGCGCGCGACTTTTGGGAAGTCGAGGCCGCTGGTTCAAGTCCAGTCACCCAGACCAGATTTACAAAGTGGACTGCAGTGAGTTTGGAACCTGCGTTGCGTCCCAAGGGGCAATCGCAGTTCAAGTCCAGTCACCCAGACCAAATTTTTTATAAAGAGAGGAAAAATAGTGGCGGAGAAAAAGAAGAGAAATGTGCCGAATCAGCCAAATCGGAAAAACAGTTATTCTAATGCGATTCGGAGTATAATTTTCGTGGTACTGGTCGTATGCTTTGCGGCTTTTTTGATGACAAATATGAATACTGGCAATGTAAATAAAGAAGAAAAGCCGATTTCAGAAGTGATAGAGCGGGCAAATAATCCAGATGGAGATATTGCCAAGATTACAGTGACTGGGGAGAATTTGGATATTACATTGAAGGAGGAGGATAAGCCGACACAGACTTCGCGGAAGGACCCGTCGGGGACTTTGTATGATCAGGGGCTGGTAAATCATTGTACAGATTTGTCTGGGGAGGCTTTGACGGAATGTGAGAATAAGTTTCCGACAATTGAATACAAAGATGATATAGACACCTGGGGGATAGTGCTGGATGTGGCGATTACGGTGTTGCCGATTATCGCGATTATTGTGTTTTTGTCGTGGATGATGCGGCAGGCGCAGTCGGCAAATAATCAATCAATGGGATTTGGCAAGTCAAAAGCGCGGGTCTATGGACCGGACAAGAAAAAGGTAACCTTTAAAGATGTGGCGGGAAATGAGAGTGCCAAGCAAGATTTGGAAGAAATTGTAGATTTCTTGAAAAGTCCGAAAAAATACGAGAAGCTAGGGGCAAAGATTCCGCGAGGAGTGCTGCTGGCAGGGGATCCGGGGACGGGGAAGACTTTGATGGCTAGAGCTGTAGCGGGAGAAGCAGATGTGCCGTTTTTCTCTATTTCTGGCTCGGAGTTTGCGGAGATGTTTGTAGGGGTGGGGGCGAGCAGAGTGCGGGACCTCTTTAGTAAGGCAAAGAAAAATGCACCGTCGATTATATTTATTGACGAGATTGATGCGGTGGCACATAAGCGGGACGCTAGGGGCGGAGCGGGCCGAGAAGATGAGCAGACTTTGAACCAGATTTTGGTAGAAATGGATGGATTTGATAATGATTCGGGGGTGATCGTGATGGCTGCGACAAACCGAGTAGATATGCTAGATAAGGCATTGCTCCGACCGGGACGGTTTGATAGGCATGTGAATGTGACTTTGCCAGAGCGGAAAGACCGACTGGAGATTTTGAAGGTACATTTCAAGGGGAAGCCAGTGGAAGCAGATGTAGATTTGGAAGCGATGGCGAAGAAAACGGCGGGCTCTTCTGGGGCGGATCTCGCGAATATTGCTAATGAGTCGGCTATTACAGCGGCGCGTGAGGGGCACAAGGCGATCTCGAATAAAGATTTGACAGAAGCGTTTGAAAGAGTGGCGATAGGGCCAGAGCGGAAGTCTAAGGTGATGAACGAGAAAGAGCGCAAGATTACGGCTTATCACGAGGCGGGACATGCGATAGTGGGGCATGTGCTTCCGGATTCGGACCCGGTGCATAAGGTGACGATTATTCCGCGGGGGCGGACTGGGGGTGTGACTTGGTTCTTGCCGCCAGAGGATAGGAGCTACAAGAGCGTATATGAATTGAAAGACATACTAGCACGAGCGATGGGTGGTCGGGTGGCCGAGAAGCTAATCTTTGGTACGGATGCAATTACTACTGGGGCATCGTCTGATTTGCGTAATGTGGCGGAGCTCGCGAAGTCGATGATTGTAGAAGAAGGGATGGGATCGACAACTAGGAACCTAGTCTTCCCAGATGAGGCGACAGGATATTATACTATCTCGACGGGGAAGCCTTATTCGGAGAAGACGGCAGAGATAATCGACGCGGAAGTCAAGAAATTATCTGACGAGGCGGCAGTGCGGGCGGAGGCAGTTTTGAAGGCAAATAAGCCAGTACTAGATAGATTGGCGGAGGAGCTTTTGAAACAGGAGACGCTGGAAGAGGCAGATTTGGAGCCACTGCTAAAGGACGTGAAGATGCCAGAGACGGTGAAACTACATAAATAATAGTTGTTTAAAGGGGTGGAGTTTGGTAAAAAATAAAAAAGGAGGAAGATGGAGAGATTAATCAAATATTTTGTACCTGAGGCGTATGAGCTTTCGGTAGGATTTGACAAGGAAAGCAAAAAAATGGCTGGGGTGGTGGTCATTAGAGGTGAGGCAAAGGCGGAAACGGTAAAACTGGACGCGGTAGGATTAGAGGTAGACCAAGTGATGGTAAATGGGGAAAAAGCGGATTTTACATTGGTAGATGGCCTCTTGACGTTAAATAAGACCCCTAGGGGCGATTTGGAGGTGCTAGTAAGGTACCACGGCTCTCTAAATGAAAACATGCAGGGAGCGTATCTGGCGACGTATGAGTATAAGGGTAAACAAGAGAGGATGGTGGCGACGCAGTTTGAAAGCCATTATGCTAGAGAGGCCTTCCCTTGTGTGGACGAGCCAGAGGCGAAGGCGAGTTTTAAAGTGAAGATTACTGTACCAGATACGGGGGATACGGTGCTCTCTAATATGCCAGTCAAGAAAACGCATAAATGTAATACGGTGCCGGATGGGTTTTTGGCCTTGTTCCATGATGAAAGTGGAAAGAAAGCGGCGAGTAAGTTTATAGAATATGAGTTTGAAGAGACGCCGCGGATGTCTACCTATCTGCTGGCCTGGGTAATCGGGCCGATGCAAGGGAAGACAGTGAAGAATAAGCACGGGGTGGAGATTACGACTTATGCGACTTTGGCGCAAGATGCGGACGCGGTGGATTTTGCTAATGAGATAGCCGCGCGAAGTTTGGAGTTCTATGATGATAACTTTGGAGTGAAATATCCGCTGCCGAAGTTAGACCAGGTGGCGTTGCCAGATTTTGAGGCGGGGGCGATGGAGAACTGGGGGCTGGTGACCTACCGGGAATCGATGATGCTAGTATCTAAGGCGGCGACACTTGGGACAAAGAAATCGGTGGCTCTCACCGTGGCGCACGAGCTATCGCATCAGTGGTTTGGAGATCTCGTGACGATGAAATGGTGGGATGATTTGTGGCTGAATGAATCGTTTGCTTCTATCATGGAGTACTATGCGACGGACTATGTGTATCCGGAGTTCCAGATTTTTGAAGGATTCTTTACGCGGGATTGCTATGCGGCACTGGTAAGGGATGCGTACTCGGATGTACAGTCGGTGCATCAGGATGTGTCAGAGCCGTCGGAGATAGCAACACTATTTGATGGGGCGATTGTGTACTCTAAGGGGGCACATTTGATGTTGATGCTGATCCGGGCAATGGGTTGGGATAGTTTTACCGCTGGGTGCCGAGATTATTTTGAGAAGTTTAAATATCAAAATACTGAGGGGGATGATCTCTGGGTGGCACTAAATCCACACGCGGAGTTTGATGTGAAGGGGCTGATGCATTCATTTATTGATAAGCCGGGGTATCCGGTGTTTACTGGCAAGGAACAGAAGAGATTTTTGATTGACGGGGAGATGAAAAAGTCGGACTGGCCGGTGCCAGAGGTGACGGAGGATATGAGTGGGCATTATATTTTGAATTTGAGTGAGTCTGAATTTGAAGAGAGGCTTGCGAAGTTTGATAAATTAAGTCTGGAAGAGAAGCTGCGACTTCTGATTGATAGATCGCTAGTGACGCGGACAGAATTAGCTAGCTCGGGGACTTTGATTCCGCTTGTTGCTAAGTTTAAGAATGAAAATTCGGCGGCGGTATGGAATATTATCGCTTCAATTGTGGGGAATTTGAAGATTTTCTTTGAATCGGAATCGGTGGAAGAAAAGAAATTTAAGAAATTTGTAGGGGCACTGGTGGCGCCGAAATTGGCGGAAGTGGGATTGGTGACTAAGAAAGGCGATGATGAGAATACTTTGCGGCTTCGGGCGATATTGATGGGGCTGGATTTCTATGCAGAGACGAAAGAGAATTTGCAGAGCCTAGCTGAGATGTATAGTACGGACTATGTGGGGATGGATCCGGAAATTCGAGATGATATACTGGATGCAAAGATTTACCTGGAGCCAGAGATGATAGATGAATACCTAGCGGCGTACAAGGAGCAGGCAGATCCGGAGATTAAGTTTGATTTGCTATTTGCGGGGACGATGTCTAAAGATATGGGGGTTTTGGCGCGGTTGAAAGAACTATTGGAGCAGCCAGAAGTGGTGAAGCCGCAGGACCAGTTGTATCTATTTGTAAATTTATATCGGAATAGTAAGGTGAGCGAGGAGATATTTGAGTGGCTAAGGGGGAAGTGGGAATTTGTTTCGGAGATGATGGGGGAAAAGACGATGGATTCGTACCCGCGACTGATCGCGAATTTGATGCGAACGGAAGAAGATCTGGAGAAATATCGTGAGTTCTTTGGGGAGAAAAAGGAAATCGCGGTGCTCCGGCGGGCGATAGAGATCGGGGAAAAAGAAATTGCCGCGAGAGTGAAACTTATAAAAGCGGATAGGAAAGCTGTGTATGTAGCGCTGGATAGCCTTGACTTCTGCTAAAATATAGTTATAATAAGGTCTATAAGCTTAAGCTAAAAAGAGGAGAAAACTAAAAAATGAGGATCAAAAGGTATGTCTGTGGAAAACTAGGTCTCCCTAGCATCCTAGACCTAGCTGCCGCGGGGGGGGGGGAATTTTATTAGGATTAGCAACCGCGTTGCTAACTAACCCCGCTACTCATGCTGAAGAGAGCTCATCGGATTCACTCAGCGTAGCTATTGCTACTTCTTG
>JAZRPP010000058.1:0-25029 GCA_045649285.1 Candidatus Nanosyncoccus sp.
TGAAAAGAAATCAACTAACTTGTGGAAAAGTAGCACGTGAGGCGATGACTTTTGCACCAGAAAGAGCATACGGGGGGGGGGGAAACTTAATAGGTTAAAGCAACCGGTAGTACTGGCAACCACTTTGGCTGCTATTTTTGCGCTCGGGATTTTTGTGGGGGATGCGCATGCTGGGTCTATTACGGTTACTATCAACGACAACTCCGCAGATCTAAATCTCGTCGCTGCAGAAGGCGGCATCGCCTACGGCGAATCAGACACCGCCAGCTTCAGCGTCTCCACTACTAGTAGCGGCGGCTACACTACTACCATAGCTGGAGGAAATAGCGATGGTAGGCTAACTGGTACAGATAGCAGTAATTACTTCTCTTCTATTGCTAGTGCTATTTCTTCCCCCAGTGACTTTAATAATGGTACTTGGGGTTTTAAGCCGAGTACATATAACAGCGCCAGCAACGCCAGTTACCAGCCAGTGGCAACTAGCAGCAGTGCAGCGACGATAGATGTGACAAATTCGGCAACCACTGGCAACTATACTCTAAGTGTGGCGGCGAAGACGGATACGAATACCGCGCCGGATACTTATTCTTATAACTTTGTTGTTTCTGCTACAACTAACGCAATTGATTATGATTTTGCTTTTGTAGATCCAGGCGACGATATGCCAGCCCGGATGATAGACTCTACTACCGGCTCCACCGTAACATTACCAAATACTATACCAACCAGAAGCGGATATGTCTTTGCTGGCTGGTGTACAGAATCTGTCTCTCCGGGTAGTAGCTGCACTGGTACTACCTACCAACCAGGCTCCACCTATACATTAGACTCTGGCTCCAATAATAACGTAACATTCTATGCATTATGGGCTGCTGCAGATATCTTTACTATATCCACTATGCAAGAAATGACCAGTAGTATTTGTAATAATACCACAACCCCATTAGCCTCAGCATCCTTAGCCGACACAGATGGTTCACATCGCAATAATACCGATTATGTCCCACGAGTAACCCTCACAGATACTCGCGACGGCACAAGATACTTGGTAAGCAAGCTGGCAGATGGCAACTGCTGGATGAGTCAGAACCTAGAGTTAAAACTTACAGCTAACCAAGCCGTAGAAGCCTATAACTTTAACAATAACAGCACCTTCTCCTTCATTCCAAACAATACCACCCAGACCACAACTGGTACCACTTGGGCGGAGAGCGGGGGTGAAACAAGATCCTATGCATTCCCGAATGATAGATATTATGGTGGAGAGAATATTAGCCAAACCGCTCCAGCGACTACATCCGGTAAACCATACGAAAAAGCTGGCGTTCTCTATAACTGGTACGCAGCTACGGCTGGTACTGGTGGCACAGGCTCTACCAGTGAAGTTTATGGCTCTATTTGTCCTAAAGGTTGGAGGCTCCCAGCAAATGATACAAACGCCAGTAATTCCTTTAGCCACTTAGTTGGTGCTTATGGATTGCCGACTACAAATACAAGTGTTGCTTATTCTCGCCAATTGCAGTTCCCTCTACAGTTTAATCGCCCCGGCCTCTACTACTGGAGTGATGGTAAGCTCTACAACCAGGGCGCCTACGGCAGCTATTGGTCGTCGGTAGGCTACTACGGCACTGCTACCCGCGCCTACCACTTCTACTTCCTCAGCAGCCGCTTCTACCCCCAGGACGCCAACAACAAGGGCTACGGGTTTACCGTCCGCTGCGTCAATGATGATTAAAAAATAATAAAACCTTTTATAAGCTTGCATGAAAAGTTTAGAAAAATAAAAATAGGTATTTTCTGAACAATTTCCAGATTTAACGCGCGTGATTTTTACTAAAATCCCAGTGCGTGAGCGTCCAGTTCTAGTTCAATAGAACCATTTGTAAGTAACTTCCCGTGTAATAAGAGATTTCATAAAACAATTTGCAGGGTCGATAAGACGCGATCGCCTGCCGGATTTTGTAAAAATCACATAAGCGTTAAGTCTTGTGAAGAAAATACCTATTTTATTTTTTAGCCTTCTTTGTGCTCTTTTTTGCCGTCGTCTTCCTCTTCCCCCTCGCCCCTCGGCGGGTAGCCTTTGGCTTATTCTTAAGCATCTCTTCTGCCTGCTCGCGGGTAATGCTCTTTGGGTCGGTTTCTTTCGGGATTTTTACATTATTTCGCCGTCCGGGTCCTTTGATGTATGGCCCATAGGCCCCGTTGATTATCATAATCTCCCCCCAGTCCGCTATAATCGAATCAATCTTCGCCTGGTATAGTGGCAAAGCCTCTTCTAGAGTAATCGTATATGGATCGTGATCTTTCATCGGAATATTATACTTGCCACCTTTGAGGTATGGCCCAAACGGCCCGCTCGCGGCAATAATCTCGGCCCCATCAGACGCTTTACCAAGTAGCCTCGGCAGAGCCGGCAGCTCCAGCTGCGACAAGGCCTGCTCCAGAGTCACAGTCTTTACAGACCTCCGCTTTGGCAGCGGCGCAAAACGTGGCTTCTCGCCCGAAGTTTTTTCATTCTCACCCAGCTGGATAAATCCACCATTCTTCCCCACTTTGGCATAAATCGCCTTGCCAGTCTTCGGATCATGGCCGAGTAGGCGCGCATTATTATACCTTTCCACCCCGTTAGCAATCAAAACCGTATCATGGAATGGTCCATAGAAATCTCGCAGCATCTGCACCCGCCCCAATTTAGCATCGGCTACGAGGTCCAAATCTTTCTCAATATTCGCCGTAAATTTATAATCCACGATATTCTTAAAATGCTCAGTGAGGAACCCAGCCACTAATTCTCCGATCGGCGTCGGGATTAGTTTGCCTTTGTTGGCGCCGAACTTTTCTTTGCCAATTTTCTTCTCGACTTTGCCATCACTAGCAAACAGTTCTATCACTGGCCGCTCTTCACCCTCAGACTCGCCCTTGACTACATATTTCCGCGCCTGGATAGCTGTCATGATGGAGGCATAGGTAGACGGCCGCCCGATCCCTAGCTCCTCTAGCTTCTTGACCAAAGACCCCTCGGTGTATCTGGCTGGTGGCTTAGCAAAATTCTGTTTCGCCGCAAGAGAAACACAAGACACCGCATCACCCTTAACGACTTTTGGCAGCTCCAAATCTTTACTCTTGCCGTAAACTTTCAAAAACCCATCAAATATCACTACTTCCCCCTTGGCCACAAACGAATGTGACAAGGTAATGGTAGTCTTGGCTACTTTGGCATTCGCCATCTGGGTGGCTAGCGTCCGCGCCCAGATTAGCTGGTATAGTTTTTTCTCGTATTGATTCTTCCCGGCGCTGGCTACGTTGATGTTGGTCGGGCGGATCGCCTCGTGAGCCTCCTGTGCGCTAGCATCTTTGGTCTTAAACGACCGCGTTTTTAAATATTTCGGCCCAAAATGCTCAGAGATATACCCCGCCATCGCCGCTACCGCCTGAGACGACAGATTAAGAGAATCCGTCCTATGGTAAGTAATTAAACCAGCCTGATATAACCCCTGGGCGGCGCTCATAGTCGTCCGCGAGGCAAAGCCCAGCTTGGAGTTGGCCTCGATTTGCATCGCCGCAGTCGTTAGGGGTACCGGGTTAGCCTTACTTCCTTCAGTCTCTTTTACCTCTTCCACCACAAACTTCTCTGCCGATAACTTCTCTAGCAATTTAGATGCCTCCGCCTCGGTACTAGGCGCGTCGCCGGTATAATTCGCATCAAAATCCCAGCCAGCTCCATCGCCATCCGTATCTTTCAAAAACTTCCCGTTTACCTTAAAATCAAATTTAGACTCAAATTTCTCGATTTTCTTTTCTCGCTCCACGATTAGGCGGAGAGCTGGCGACTGCACTCGCCCTGCCGAGATCGCCCCTGGTACCTTTTTCCGTACGATGTCAGACAAATCATACCCCACCAGCATATCTAGCGTCTGCCGCGCTTGCTGAGAGGCCACCATATCCATATCTACCACCCGCGGATTTTTAATTGCCGCCTCTAGGGCAGATTTGGTAATCTCATGAAAGGTAATCCGCGCCGTATCCTTGGGTAGCTTCAAAACTTCGCATAGGTGCCAAGAAATCGACTCTCCTTCGCGGTCCTCATCAGTCGCTAGCCATATGCGGTCTGCATTAGATGCTTCGCGCTTTAGCTCAGTAATAATCTTTTTGTGATCTGGATCAATCTCATATGTCACATCAAAAGTCGACTTGTCGACTTTAGTATCCTTCCGGATGTGCCCCACGCTGGCTAGCACCTTAAAATCACTACCGAGGTATTTCTCGATGGTGTGCGCCTTGGCCGGGCTCTCTACTATCACTAGGTTTTTTGACATATATATTATATTATCACACATCCCCCCAAAAACACAAATAACAAAGATAAAAAAGGACGGCCATCAGGCCGCCCAAAGAGAGGTGTGTTATGGGTATGTCGGGCTAGCTCATTGCAGCCCTTTGAACCATTTTTTCTTGTAGTTTTAATAGTCTATTAAACATTAAATCCCGGTACCGATGTCTAGGATAAGCCTTAAACATCCTCCCGAGCCCCCACATTATAGCGAGTGAGTTCCTAGGTTTGTAATCAGGACCAGGCTCGATTAATTCGCGCGTATCGGCAATAATCTCCTGCAGGGGATCACCCGAAATACTGCGTTTAATCTCTGGATCCTCGAGCTTCATATAGAGGCCCTTTTCAAAAACTAGCCCCAGGCTCGTATCGATCACATACCATTGTTCTGTCTTCATCTCCTCTAGAAACTGCTCAACTCCGATCAAAACATCCCCTGAGTCTTCTGGATCCTCCTCGTCATCGAGAAAGACTACTTCTAGATAAGATCTGTTTTCATTGCTTAAGCCAGCCTCGGTCTCACCCAAATCCGGATAAGTCGGATTGAGATCCGCCTCGATCAAATGCATTTTTTTGACATGTCCCTCGAGGGCTACCGCCATTACATTAGTCGCAATATGCTGCGCCGGCTGACCCAAAATGTCTTTGAGTAACATAAAATCTACCGCTGTCTGAAAATAAAACATCGGCTGATTTTCTAATAGCTCGATGATATCATCATCGTAGATGGCAATTTTCCCCTTTTTCATTTCTTTCTTCATTATTGCCTTGTGCTGCCTTTTTTCAAAAGGCGCTCTTAACATTTTACCAATAGATTTCAAATTTTACACACTCCTTTTTAAAGTACTACCATAAACATCACCTTTTTAAATTATAACATAAAAAGCTTAAAACACCAAAATAGCCCCTCGAGTAAGGGTGGGCATCACTCAAGGGGCTGTTTTGGCCCTCTAACGCCTCGTTATTGGATACCGGGGAGGACCCCGGAAGCGCGACCCACCTCACACAATTGGGGCCCGCCGGTTAGAGGGATTGCTATGCTTTCGAAGGGGCCTTTCTAAAGTGGAGGTAATACTTAAAACTTTAAACCTTGAAGAAATTTAAAGCCCGAAAGGGTTTCAAAAGCACGCAATTTCTGCTATACTTAAGTCAGTATAGTCGAAATTATAACTTATTTAGGTGCGGTGTGGGGCACATTTTGTGTCCCAACTGTCTTAATTATATCACGTGAGGAGAAATATGTCAACACCTTTTTCACCTTTTTTTGAAAAAATCAACCAAATTTCACCCCTAGAGGCGGAATTTACAGAGGCGTTAAGTGCTATTGCGCTTACGCCTAAAACATTGTATTTTCGTGGTAAAATGCCCGAAAATATGGTAAAAAATAAAAAACAGGGAGCACCCTCTGGGCCGCCAAAAAGCGGCTCTAGGTGCCGCCCAGTCGTAGCTATCGTCGGCTCTCGCCATAATACCCGCTATGGCGAGGAGATCGCCTACAAGCTGGCCTATGAGCTAGGCCGCCGCGGAGCGATTATTGTCTCTGGGCTGGCCTTTGGGATTGACTCCATCGGCCACCGGGGCTGTCTAGACGCTGGCGGTACTACCGTGGCTATCCTCGGCACCCCTATAGACCAAATCTATCCTAAGCCCCATCTGGGGCTCGCTCGTAGGATTATAGAGGAGGGCGGCGCTATTATCTCTGAATATCCCCCAGGGGCGGGTAATTGTTTTCCTCAGTCTACCTCATTTTTAGCGCGTAACCGCATTATCTCTGGCTTATCTGATGTGGTAATCGTGGTCGAGGCGGCCGAGAGATCTGGCTCACTTAACACCGCCACCCACGCCCTCGAGCAGGGCAAAGATGTCTACGCCGTCCCCGGTAATATCAATAATCCTTACTCTCAGGGTACCAATAAGCTTATCCGTCAGGGCGCCACCCCTATTACTTGTCTAGACGACATCCTCCAGCCTATCTTTCCAGAGGAGTACAGCAAAAATCACCGCCGCCTCCGTCAAAAGAAGTTGATCGGCGATACCGATGTCGAGACTCTCATCCTCCAATCTATCGCCAAAAACTGCAATTCTGGCGAAGAAATTATGCAAGAGTCCAAACTCCCGCCAGAGGTCTACAGTCAGACTATCACCCTCCTCGAGATTAAGGGTCGCATTCGCTCTCTAGGAGCAGACCACTGGGCCCTAATCTAGCCACTCATCGATTTTATCAGCTACCTCTGACAAAATCGCAGGCAATTCCCCCTTTTCCTCTGGAGTATATTTAGATAAGACAAAATCCACATCCCCCATCTGTTTTCGTAGTTTTTCGTTCCCTGTCCCTACCCTGAGTCGGGCAAAATCCTCGGTATTTAGGGTGGAAATAATCGATTTTAACCCATTATTTCCCCCAGCCGAGCCAGAGGAGCGATAGCGCAGCACCCCATAATCCAGATGAAAATCATCACACACCACCAAGACATCAGAGAGTTCTATCTTATAAAAATGCATGTACCTCTGTACCGCTATCCCCGAGTCATTATAAAAATCCTGGGGTTTAATAAACAGAATATCGTCTTTGCGGCCCATAATGGCCCCTAGACGCGGTTTCTCATGCCAATTAAGCTTATTTACCTTAAAATAAAAATCTAGCGCCAAAAAGCCCGTATTATGCCTCGTAAAGTTATATTTATTCCCTGGGTTCCCCAGTCCTACTACTAACTTCATATCCGTATTATAGCACGAAAATACCCCTATCCTAAAGATAGGGGTAAAATAAGGGGGAGTGCTGTGTTAGTTTTGCTGGCTGGGTAGCCTCCGGTTGGTGGCTGCCTCCTGCTTTTTGGCAATCATCTGTACTAGAGGATGACGGATTACCTCGTCCTCTTTGAAGCACACCTGTGCTACCATCGGATTATCATAAAGTAGCTCCGAGGCGTAGACTAACCCATTATTATGGATGTCCAGATACGGCGAATGTACTTGCCAGACGTCGCCAGTTATTACAATCTTGCCCTCGCATCCAAGACGCTTAATCAAGGTATCAGCCTGCTTTACAGTCTGGTCTTGGAATTCGTCATAGAGAGCCAGTTCATAGGCAAAATCCCGACCTCTGGCACTTTCAATTGGTACGCTAGAAAAGAAATCGTCCCAAATTATATCGACATGCTCCTGCAAGCTTATCTTGATCGAGCCCGACTCTGATTTGATACCATTCCCTTCTGCCCTTGACGCGAATTTTCGGATGTTTTTCATCTCCACTGCAAAGCTTTCGTCATTAAACAGCAAATAATTCCTCAGCGCGTTCTTTAGCGGCTGCACATCCGGATCCATCTTTTCCTCCAGAGTACCAGGCAGAGCTCCGGTCTTGCTCCTGGATTCGCAGGGCACTACAGTGACTCCGATAAACCGGCCATCCTGGCAAGCATTATAGCCATAAACGGTCGCCATGTAGGTCTTGCCCGATCCAGCCGGACCAGTACAGATTACAGCTGCAAAATTATCTGTTTGCAGAGCCTCTGCATAGATTGCCTGGCCTGGGTTTTTGGGTTCTACTGGAAAATTCTTAATATGTCTCAGTCGTACAATTGCGTCTTTCTTCTTATCGTATCTGCCGATGTACTTGAAATCCGAATCGTCTTTCGGATCGTACCCCTCGGGGTAGTCACGTTTTCTCTTTACGTTCATGATGATGAACTCATTGGCTACCAATTTGGGTTCATCCGGCAAAGCCGCCTCGAAATCGGCCCGCTCCAAGATCTGATGCTCGATAAAATAAGCATATGTTTCTCTTGGTACTACAATATCGCGCCTCCCAGTATAAGGATCAGAATACTTATACCCATAGCGAGAAGTCATGACCCCTCTTTCGCGCGCTCGTATGGCTAGACCGTTATCATTGGTCAGAAGTATAGCATTTGTGCCAAACCGTTTTTTGCTTTCGCAATAATTGACAACTATATCATCAACTACGCAGCCTGGCGACAGTAATCCTTCCTCGTGTATTATTTCTGTGTACGTCTTGCTTCCGTCAACCCTATGTCCGGCCTCAATATACTCAATTGAGAGCGCCGCCAGGATAATCTGCCCATCCATATCGCTATCAGACGGATGAAACGACAGTCCTTTTGTGAAATCTTTGTGCACTGGCAAAATGGTCAGCGTCTGCTCGCCGATTTCCACTGAAAGTTTGAGATGGTAAGCATCCTCCATCGTCTTGCTTGTCGTCTCAATAATCTCGCGAATCCTCCTCAGAGCTTCTCTAGCTACCCGTCCGCGTTCACTTGATTCTCTCTTGAAATTAGAAAGCTCTCGTATTACCACCGACGGTATCACGATATGAGCTTCCGAGAGATCTACGGTCGGATTTTCTAGAATCCTTGTCGGCCCATTCAGAGTCGGGATGATGTCCACATAATCGATTACTACGTTCGTATCGATTACATAGATCGGTTTGCGTCCTTCCATAAAAATCACTCCTCCTTTTTAAGGTACGTAAAACACCAAGTTTACTAGTAAAGCCAATTAGTTACAAGAAAAACTGGTTAACACTCCCACTTGGGTCTATTATAACACATTATTCATTTTTTGTCATTTGTATATGAGATCATAATCGGCGTACCAATCATCGGGTACTTCTCCCGGATTTTGCGTTCCAAAAAACGTTTCCAAGACCAGTGGAGCAAACCTAGCTCGTGTCCATGTACCACAAACCACGGCGGATTCACATCTGTCTGGACCATATATTTAGGCTTGGGCCTGGTGTTCTTTAGTCCCGCTGGTGGGTGTGAGATAATCGCATCGTTTAAAATCTTGTTTAATTCTGAAGTCTTTATCTTTGTCTCGCGAGTTTCTTTTATCTCTAGAGCTAGCTCAAAAATCCGCGTCACGTTCTTGCCGGTCTCGGAGCTGGTCAAAACCACCGGCGCATATGGGATAAAATCAAAATCTCGCTCCAGCCCATTCAAAATCAAATCCGTAGCACTTATTTCTGCTGCGAGATCTTTGCCGAAGATATTTTCTACCATCTCGAGATTGAGCAAATCAGTTTTTGTCACTACCATCATAATTCCTTTGCCCGCTTTGATGATTTGTCCAGCCAGAGCTTGATCCAGCTTAGCGTGCGGCTCCGTGGCGTCGACTAGCATCGCGCAGATATCTGCTTCTTCGATCGCAGCCAAAGTCCGGATGGCCGAGAATTTCTCTATTCCTACTTCTCTCTTGCCCGGCCTGCGTAATCCCGCAGTGTCTAAAATCTCGATATTCTGCCCCTTGTATTTCACATTCACCCGATTTACGTCTCGTGTCGTCCCCTGCCGGCTAGAGACTATCGCCTGCTGCTTCTTCGATAGTGTATTGAATAGACTACTCTTCCCCACATTCGGCCGGCCGATGAGGGCAATCTTGATGGAAGGGTCTGGAGAGAGTTTAAATGGGACTTTACGTGTATTTCGGAGCGCGGCAGCGCGAGAATTAGCGCCGTCCGCCCGTGGCGCTCGCCCCTTGGGACGCGAATTGCCGAAGGCAAACGGGCCGGACGGACGCGACCCGAAAAGTGCCATTAAACTCTCTTTTAGGTCGTTCACTCCCTTGCCCGTGGTGGCCGAAGTGTAGAAAATATTTTCTGGTGCGATACCGAGCGCGCGGAATTCTTCTACCTTTAGGCTGTCGCCGAGATCGCATTTATTTAAGACTAGAAAAACCGGCTTTTTCGAGCGCAGAGCATCCTTGGCTATTCGAGCATCGCGGTGATCAAAATACTTCGTACTGTCTAAAGTCACCAAAATCACATCCGCCGCATCGATAGCATCTTGAATCTGATCCTGAATCGAGCTTTCAAAATCATCACTCGGATCCTTTAGTCCGGCCGTGTCAATCAAAATAAACCGGCCATCAATCGTAGCCATTACATTGTCTCTCGTCGTCCCCTCTTCTCTTGCTACGATGGCGATATTCTTCCGCGCCATCCGGTTGAGAAGTGACGATTTCCCAGCGTTAGTCTGCCCCACTAGGGCTACCACGGGCATTCTACTCATAAATATATTATAACATACTTGAGTGTAAAAGTAAAAACGGCGGGAGGAAGAACCTCCGCTCGCTCTGCTCGCTCCGGTGCGAACCCGCTTCGCGGATTCGGTTCTCGTCAAGAACCAACCAATAAAAAACAAGCCGCAAGCGGCTTCTTTTTTATTGGTGACTCCGGCGGGAGTCGAACCCGCGATTTTCTGGATGAGAACCAGACGTCCTAACCACTAGACGACGGAGCCATTTAGTGTATTATAACATATTTTTTGGTAAAACACCATAAAAACCGAAAAATACCCTAAAAACAAAATAGTGGAACTAAGGGGGGTTAGTTCCACTAACTTCAGTATAGCGCACTTTTATATAAAAGTCAATACTTTTTCTTAAAAATCTTTAATATTCCACACTCCCATACTTTGGTACTGCCGAAATCATCGTTTGTCCAGGAGCGAGTTTGATTACATCCCCATTTGCATCGGTAAATTTAATTTGATCAGAGACGGTGCTCTTCTGCCATTTGCCTTCGATCGCTTTTCCATTTTGGAAAATATACGCCTCGCCCGAGCCTACCGTTGTCACATCCTCGTGATAATTATCCGAAGCCTTCCCCTCGTCTACCACCATCGCCACCACTACCGCTGGCGCCATCTGTGTCAAGCTACAGTAATCTTCTGGATTTACCTCGCCTAGATCCTCGTCTGGACAACTATAGACTTCATGTGGTGTGCCGCTCTCGTAGCTACGCAGATAAGTATTTGTCGCCTCATCATAAGCGTAATTCACGTTAAAATTCTCTAGCCCCCCAAATTTAATCGCCACCGCTGGCGTAGGGACTGTCACCACAGAAGTGTCGCCCTCGGCTGCTTTGGTAATGACTAATTTTTCGTTCGCCATAGAATTAGCTAGCTCCTCGCCGGACTCCTCTGGTGTCATCCGGGTAAAGCCCTTAATCTCCGAGGTATTATTCCCCGCATCTGCACTAGCCTTCCCTAGTAGGCTCGAAGTTGTAAACAAATTATTCCATAGCCGCCCACCGTAAGTCCCTCGGTACATGTAAGTATAGTTCTCAGTCAAATCTTTGTAGCCATTTGCCACATTTGCCAACGCATCGGCCGAGCCACCCGCATGTACTATAGTACAGTCAAACGGTGTATCCCACTCGAGATAATAAGTCCGAAGCGACCGAATCGGCCCGATCACTGCCGACTGCGGGTTTTGATAGATCGCAGCAAACCGCGTAATTCCCGCCTCGGCAATTGCCTCAAAAATCACCCCTGCCTGATTTAGTCCTGCCTGTGGCCGTGCTCCATCTAGGCCGTTTGGCGTCTGCACGCAGTACGCTGGCGCATCTACCGCCACACCCTCTGCTAGCTCTTGTCCAGTCAGGGCACTATATTTTATTTCCTGCTCTTCACCTTTATCTTGGAGTGCAAACTCTAGGCTTTCACTCTGTGTCTTTATTACTAAAAACGCCACCAAAAGCAGCGCCGCCCCGATCACTAGAGATCCACACCCCACCCCCAGCATGATCTTCCACTTTTTAGTACTAACATTTAATTTATTTTTGGGTTTAACTCGCATTTTTTCTTCCATTACCATTATTATAACCTAAAACATAACTTTTTTGTCAAAAAAAGTATATAAAAAACATAAAAACTATTCACAAAAATAAAAAACTTGTGCTATAATGAGGTTATGTTAAAGGTCAAAACAAAAATTAGACGCTTGTCTATTGGGATAGTATCTATAACTGTAGGATTCTGTGCCGGGAATATGGCTCTAAACGTATCCGCAGAAGATGAATTCCCCAATGCTGACCTACCAGAAGAAGAAGCACTAGTCACCACTCAAGAAAATGGCGACGACGACACACAGCTAGACGTTGAAGTCAACGAAAGTTTGACCGTTACAGTTACTACTCCTGGCAGCTGGGCAACTGGTGACGCAGGTGATTTTCTCCGCAACAAAATCGGCCTTAGTGTCACTTCTAATAATTCTGCTGGTTATACTGCTTCTATGTATACCAGCACTACCGATGCTAAGCTTCTTAATACTGATGATGCTCAATACTTTATCCCTACATTGTCTTCTTCTCAGACTCGTGGCAGTTTCCCCAATAATTACTGGGGCTACTCTCTAGGCACAGCCAATAGCACGATTACCACTCCCGAGACCGACGAGGGTAATAATAGTGCCGTCTATGCTGCTATGACTACCAGTACTACTACTCCAGCCACCATCCGCATATCAAATGACCCTGGCACCTATTCGGATAGCATTTATTTTGGCACCAAGGCTGACACTAGCCAGGTAGCTGGTATTTATTCTGGTACCGTAGTGATCAGTGTAGTCAGTGGCGTGACTAGCCCTTCCAACCCAGTCACTCCTACTAACCCAGCCACCAATAGCGAAGACACCAATACCACCGACAATTATGCCACTTACAACGAGACCCGAAATCGTTCAGTCTACAGCCACACCATCAATAATTCTGGCAGTGGTAGCGGCTATGCCACCAGGACCAACACTCTCGGCACTACTACCGATACCGCATCCACCACTGACACCACTACTACCGAGGTTATCGAAGGTCAATACACTAATCCTCTAGGTGTCACCGAGACTTCTGGTCCCAACGCTTCCTCTAGTACTGGTTTAGCCATTGGCCTAGCTGTGACCGCTGGTGTCGCTGCGACTTCTAGTCTCGTCTTCTTTGCTCTAGCTCGCCGCAAAAACGACGAAGACGAAGAGGAATAAACTCCCCTAGTCTATGCTATAATATATATATGATAGTTACACGTTTTGCACCCAGCCCGACTGGTTATATCCATATTGGCAACGTTCGTTCTGCCATTTATCCGTATCTACTAGCCAAGTCCAAAGATGGCAAAATGATCCTCCGCATCGAAGATACCGATCGTGCACGTTACGTCGAGGGTGCCACCGAATTAATCGAAGATACCCTAGAATGGCTCGGCCTCAATTGGGATGAGGGGCCTATTGTGGGCGGTCCTTCTGCACCATATTTCCAGAGCGAGAGGAAGGATATCTACATCGAGTGGGCTAAGAGGCTCATCGCTATGGGGCGCGCCTATGCCGACCCTACCCCACCAGAAAAAATCGACGAATATCGCAAAGAATGTAGCGCCAAGAAGATCCCCTTCCTTTATCGTAATTACCGCCCCACCGATACTCCCGAGTGGGAGCCTGGCATCCCGCTACGTTTTAAGTCTGAGCCAAAGGATTATGATTGGCACGACGAGGTCATGGGCGACATGCACGCTGGCCCCGAGACTCAGGATGACATTATTTTAATCAAAAAAGACGGTTACCCTACTTATAACTTTGCCCACATTGTCGATGATGCCGAGATGGGTGTCACCTGTGTGATGCGCGGCGTAGAATATCTTTCTAGCACCCCTAATTACCTAGCTCTCTACGAGGCACTTGATCTTTCTCGCCCGCAGTTGGTTTCCCTGCCCCACATCTTAGCCCCCACGGGCAACAAGAAACTCGGCAAGCGCGACGGCGCCAAATCTGTCACCGAGTATCGTGATGATGGTGTACTGCCTGAGGCTATGTTAAATTATCTTGCTTGCCTTGGCTGGAACGATGGTACCGAGCAAGAGATTTATACCAAGCAAGAATTAATCGAAAAGTTCTCATTGGATCGCATCCAGACTTCTGGCGCCCGCTACGACGAGACCAAATTACTCTGGATGAACGGCCAGTGGCTCCGCCACATCTTTGACGAAGAAGGCGCCGAGGCCCTTTATGCCCGTACAGCTGGCTTTTGGCCAGAGTCTGCAGCCAGTTACGACGACAAATACAAGCTTCGCGTCCTCTCGATTATTTACGATCGTCTCAAGACTTTATCCGATCTTCGTACTATGACTGATTATTTCTTTGTTGACCCCCAGATCGATGCAGATCTACTAATCAATAATAAATTCCTCAAAAAACTTTCCGAGTCCGAGATCGAGGAATTGCTTAAAAAAGTTAGTGAGAAACTTTCCAATCTCAAAACATGGAATGAGGACACTCTGCAAGATACACTAAACGAATTATTAACAGAAACTGGCAAAAAACCAGCCGAGCTGTTCTCTCTGATTCGGATTGCGGTCAGCTTTGCTCCGTTTAGTCCAGCCCTTAACCTCACCTTAAACGTCCTCGGCAAAGATACCACCCTAGCCCGCCTCAATGCGACCGCCCGAGCCATCTAAAGCGAAGCCGCAATCGAGCGAATTTGTTTATTGGTCAAAGTATCATTCTTGGCAGAGATTTTGTAGACATTCCCACCATTGACCCAAGCGGCATTGCTTTCGCTGATGTAAATAGTTAATCCCTGCTCTCGCACGATAGAATAATTATCACCGTACTCAGATTTTACAAAATTATTTAATAATGCGTCGGTATTCCACGAAGACTTTTCCTCGATTAAAGAAAATTCCTTCCCTGCGGTAGAATTGGCAAACTTGATAGTTATCTTGCCCTCAGCCGAGACAATCCCAGAGACACTATAATCTTTTGGTATGTAGCCCGGGTAAGTTGGATTAATCCCATTCTGCATAGCCGCGACTTGCATTGAAATATCCGGCATATTTAGATTTACAAAATACACAATCGCTGCTACCGCTGCCGATGCGCAGCCTAGAGCTAGTAGCATCCTGCCCATGCCAAAGCTTACCTTTTGAGCCTTCTGCCTCTTAGTCCTCTTGGGCTCCTTGCCCGTAATGGCACTAGCAGAAATTAACGCTTTTTTGATAGCTTGCTCCTTCATTTCTTTGCCAGAAACTTGCGGAGATTTTTCGGTTTTAGACTTAGAAACCTTCTCGGCTTTTATTTTTGCGTTAGCCTTTTCTTGCATTGGATGCTTAACGGCTGGCGCCTCTGACTCCATCATCGGCTCTTCTGCCGCCACCGACTCTTCTATCTCTTCTATGACGGCTGGCCTCATCGCGGGCTCAATTGGTTTTTCCTCGGCAAAATGCGAAACCTCAGGACTTTTTTTGATGTTAACCTTTACCGCATTTCCCATTTCTGGGCGCCTAGTGTACCTCCGACTGAGAGTCGTCGAAGGCTGCATAGGCCGGCGGTTTACCTTAATCTCAGAACTGTCGTTTGCTGTTTGCATATTACCTCGCTTATTCTTATTCCTATTTTACTATTCTTAAAACAAAAAGGCAAGAGCTTTTTGCTGCAAAAACATGTTATAATTATATATATGGATATAGACAAGCTGAAACGTCGGCAAAATCTTAAAGTTATTTTTTCGGAATCATTAATGGTGGCCGCTGTAGTTTTAATTGTAGCAGCTCTAGCCCTAGTTGTCTCTGGCTACTGGGTGAATTCCGATCTCAAGGTAGAGCGTCAAGGTATGCTCCAGATTTCCTCTGTTCCTTCTGGAGCTAATCTAGAGATAGACGGCGAGACTTCTTGGCTTCAGCGGACCAATACTTCCAAAATCCTCTCTAGTGGCCAGCACACCGTTTCCCTCACCAAAGATGGCTATGATTCTTGGAGCCGGACTATTAATATCTCCGAGGGGCTACTTTATCGAATTTTATATCCGCGGCTTTTCCTAGAGAATCGTGAGTCTAGCTCCGTACTAGACGCTTCCACATACACCGCCGCTTCAGTTTCGCCAGACCGTAATATGATGCTGCTTTTGAACGATACGACTTCTTGGTCTCTCGTCCAGCTCGAAAACGAGCAGCTAAAGCCCGAGACTATCGATATCTCGCGCTATTTTAATAGCGTCAGCTTAGCTAGTGATGCCGACAAAGGGCTCTTTACTGGCCATATCATAAACTACGACTGGGATGCTGATAGTAATCATATCTTGTTTGAGGTCGAGGGTGATAGTGGCACAGAGTGGGTGCTTCTAGATATTGATAATCCCAAAAATAGCGTTAATTTGACCAATAAGTACAGTGCTAAATTCGACGAAGTCGAGATTTTGGATAACTCCTCGCACAATTTACTCGCCCTCGAGGACGGTAATCTGCGCAAAATTAGCGTCAGCGACGAGCATATGTCTTCGGTATTAGCGCCAAATGTGATCGATTTTGACCATTATGATAATGAAATCATTTTTGCCACCGACGACAAAAAAGCCGATGACGATAAATACACCCTAGGCCTCCTCAAACTCAGCGATCCCTCGGCCAAAGATCTCAAGCCCCTAGACGGCCCTGCCAAAGTCGCCCTGTTTAAATTCTACGAAGACAAATATATCGTTACTTTGGTCAAAAATCAGTTAACTTTGTATAACAAAGAAGATTTCTCCGAAAAATCTAGCTACGAGATTAGCTTTAAGCCTAAAGATATCAAGATCGGGGCCAGCGGCGAATTTATCACTGTGTTTGATGGTAACCATCTAGCTTCTCTTGATCTCGAGGCCTCAGTAGTCACCGAGTGGGAGACCGACGGTCCCAGCTTTAGCTGGCTAGATGGCAGTATGATTTATTCTATCAAAGATGGTTGGCTCACCGTCTACGACTTTGATGGTCAGAATCGCCGCGAGCTCAGCTTCAACGTTTCCTCTCACTTCCCCGTCACTATCACTAATGACAAATGGCTCTATTACTTTAGCGATGGCAAACTGATAAGAGAAGTAATAAACTAATTCCCCGTTAGCCAGTTCCAAATGCCTTCAAAGAAGGTCGGTTCATTGGATGGTAGGGCCTCGGTGTTCTCATCTACGGTGCTGGTGTCACTATCGCTGGCCGAGGTCTCTGCCCCCTCATAGCTAGGCGAAATCTGCTCCGCCGTCACAAGCAAGCGATACCGCGAAGTCCCAAGCGGTGTACAGGTTACTAAAGTTAATAGTGGTTTATTAGTCTGCACTATTAGCGACGCCACATTAGATGGCTCTACCACCTCCTTTTTTACTACTTTGTAGGTGTAGCGCGTAGAATTATAATTAATATAGATCAAATCTCCGTCCTCTAGCCGTTCTAGGCCAGAAAAGATATATTTATAAGGGTTAGAACTATACACATCCCCCGCCGAGTGGCCAGTGATTACGGTGTTGCCGATTTCTCCCGGGTAGGCACTCGCCCCATTAATCCGATAATGCGCCACCCCGTTGTTCATGGCGGCCATTACGTCCGTCAGCTGGAGGTCAAACCGAATCGGTACGTCTACATTCAATTTAGGGATAATTAGCCGTGGATCAGCCGAAACCTCCTGTGAAATTGTCGGGTCGATCGCCTCGATCTCCGAAGCTGGCGCATCCCCTGGTGAGACGTAAGCCATAATTGGCGCAAAAATCAGCCGGTTATACTGCATAAACAGAATAAATAATGCTACAAAACCCCCCACAAAAATCGGAATCAGCCTCCGGTAGCGGTGGGCTTTTTTGGCGTTTTCGGTTGCTTGCTTGCGGATTTTACGTTTTAATCTAGCCTTGATAATATCTCTATCATCGGCAATTTCCGAGGCGCTTTTCTCAATTGTCACCCCTGATTTTAGTGCCATGCCGTCCTTTTTCTTGCCCAGCCTTGAGCTAGATCGCGTAATCGAGGCTAGAGCCTCCTCCTCTGCTGCCTCCTCGCGCTCACGCTTTAGTTTTTCTTTGGCTATATAGGTCTGCGCTGCTTTAGAGTAATATTCTGAATAGTAATTCTGATAATATTTTTGCCAAGCAGTATGATACCTACGCCAAGTTTCGTTGTTGACTTTTTGCTGGACTGCCTTGTCTTTTAGCCTTGCATCATCCGAAGTATTATTTGTGGCTCCAGCTCCATTATTAGCGTAGGCTTCCAATACTTTTTTGCGTGCAATTGCCGCGGCAGTCTCTCGCTGCCGCCTATCTGAAGATTGCCCACCAGTATTCGAATCCATATTTCCATTATAGCATAATCTGAGAAAATGTGATATAATGATACAAGTTGGGCGAGTGGCGGAACTGGTAGACGCGCTAGACTCAAAATCTTGTGACCTTCGGGTCGTGAGGGTTCAAGTCCCTCCTCGCCCACCAACATAGGAATAAAAAAGACCCCCCTTGGAGGTCTATTTTTTCTTCCTACTAGTTTTCTTGGTTGTCTTCTTTTTGGCACTTTGTCTCCGAGCGACCTTGTCTTCGGTCTTTTGAGCGCGGTTGTGAGCGCCGTAGATTAGGCTAGTCGTCCCTACAATCAGCATATATGCGCCAAAGAATCTAGCAAAGGTCACCTTTTCAAATCCACCAGCATTAAAGATCGCAACCCCGATGATACAGCCTAGTATCCCAGCTAGCACCCGGATAAACCGGTCTGTCGGGTCGACCGTCGAAAGGAAACCATGGAAAATATCTACTAGCCCAGACAAAATTGTATAGACAGAAATAATAATCACTCCATTCACTAGATTATTCCCCGCAAAGAATAGCAGTGCCACCGCAGCCACTACATCAATTGCCGCATCAATAATCGAATTAAGCCAACCATGCTTATTAACCGAGGCATACAGCGCTCCCACCGAATCGATAATCCCCATAAGTAGCAAAAACACGCTGATCATCGCCACCATCATCCATTCGTCCGAGCCACCGCGGAATAGGATGAAGAAACCAAAAACCGCCGCTAGTCCCCCTCTGATTATATACATCAGCCAGTGTTTGTCGATATATTTTCTATTGATATGAGCCATAAAAATATTCCTTTCTACTTATGCTTATTATAGCACAGTTTTAGGCTCGCCGGCAGATTTTTACACGTGCCGATGTTTTTTGCGGGCGGTTTCGACTAGTTTGGTCACCGAATATTTTACCGGATTTAAAATCAAATCGTACGCTGGTGTATATTTATACTCCTCGCAGCCAAACGACCGTTTGAACTCCGATACGCCATAGAACCGATGCGATTTCTCTTCCTTCCCCACTATCCCCCAGAGATTATAGCGGATGCAGCCGCGCTTCCTAGCTTCCTCCATCGCTCTTATGTGCAAAAGTGGCGCCGCCGAATATTTCGTCCCGAGGTCGCTCGACACCCCATAATGATAGCTCGCCTCTGGCCCATAAAAAATCATAAAATTCTGCGCTAGGATTTCCCCGTCCTTTTTTGCGGTATACATCAGTACTTCGTTATCCTTAGCAAATGCCAAAAATTGCTTATATAGAAAATCTTCCGAAAACGGCACGAACCCCTGCCGCTTGGCATGCTTAATCTCCAGAGCATAAAAAGTCTTAACTATTTCCGGATCATTGGAAGTTTCTATCGTAATCTCGGCCTTACTGGCCTTGCGCAACTTCCTTCGGAAACCTTGCGAAGCCCCCGCCAGTATCTCCTCTTCAGATTTTGTGAGATCCAGTATTCCAGCGTATTCTACCGAGAGATACATCGGCGCTTGTCTAAGCCCCTGCGATCTAAGCAATTTCAGCATCTTTTCAGTCCTCTCTGCTTGCGGCCGCACCCGCACAAAGGCACAACCTAGTTTCTTTCCTTGCTCTCGAATATCCTCAAATACAGCAGAAACTAATTTCTTATTATCAAAATCCATCAGCGGCCCACCCGCTATAGCTAGGTGTGTCCCCCGTCGCGCCGTCTCTACTACCCCAGCATAGACCGCAATTATTTCCCCAGTATCATCTAGGACCGCTCGCCGCACGATTTTCTTTCCCCGAGACAAATGAAACTCATAAAAATCCCACGACTGAAGGAAATTCGCCTCTTCCCGCCCCGTTACAAACTTATCCCAAGCCTTCTGGTCCTCTGCTTCGATTATCCTCATAGATGCCTCCGTCTCTTGCGTGTTTCCTCTACGATCAAATCTTTTAGATATCGTATCTTCGAAATCACTAGATCCTGTGCTGGGATATATTCTACCGCCGTCCCGCCAAAGCCAGTCTTAAAGGTAGTAACGCCCGCGTAGCGGTGGTTTGGCTGGTCGGCCGGTGCTATCCCCCAGAGGTTAAACCGCATATATTTCGCTTCCCGGAGATCTCGCATCGCCTGCCAGAGCACCGCATAGGCACCCGGCATCCGCCGGTTCAAGTCGGTAGAAGCCGCCTCGTAGTAGTCGCCCTCCACTCCGTCGCGGATTACTAGCCCGTAGGCGATCGTCTCGCCCTCCGCCGTTTCCGCCTTGTAAATTGTGATATTATCGCCAAAAGCTTCTCGCTCGGCCATCAGGGTCTTGAGGTCTGGTGGTACGAAATTCTGTCGTCTAGCCGTCTCTGCTTGCACCGCGTGGAATTCTTTAAAAATCTCTTCCGAATTACTACTGGTCACCTTAATTCCTAGCTTCCCCGCGCGCCGCACTTCATATCTAGTCTGCCGCCGCATCCGTGCTAGTAGCTCGTCCTCGTCCACATCTAGGTCTACTATCACTGTATGCTCCGCCGCCAGGTGCATCGGTGCCTTGCGAAAACCCAAATCCACCATTAACTGCTGATTTTCCACCGTATTCGAAAGTTGCGGGCGAATCCTGATGAACACACATTTTTCACGTTTTGCTATCTCGGTGATTTTTTTGATGGCATTTTTTACCATCCCCTTATCCTTCCAGTTAATTAGCGGCCCACATGGTATCTCTAGGTATCTCCCCCGCTTGGCATCCCGCACGATCATTAGAGCGCGTCCGATTTTGCCGCTCCGCCCCTTAAATTCCTCTACGATCACCTTGTCGCCCAGGATTTCGTTCATCCGCGCATAGCCTGGCGACTGTAAGAAATTTGCCTCTGGGTACATTTCTATGATTTTTTGCCAATCTGTCATTATTTCTTCCCTCCTGTTTGTTTTATCAAATACGGTTTTACGATTTCTCTTGCCGGCTTTAGCTCCTCGTCTGTGTAGTAAGTCGGAAAATTAATAATCTGCTCCGCTATCTTTACTGCCTCCGGGCAGTCCTTTTCTGGGAAATGGGTCTTTTTGTAATATCTCTCTGGCGAGACGGGCTTCTCGTACCAGAATCCGTCAAAGTAATACCCAGCCTGCTTTAATCTGTCTAATACTTCATCTCGCTTATCTACTAGATAGAATTCGCGCAAAGGCCACTCGGCGTGCTTCCTTAGATGCTCTAGCTGCTCCAGGGCTAGCCGCGCCTCAAATCGGCTAATCTGCCGCTCTATATCTAGGCGATTATCTGCCGATCTCTCTACCCAGTGGATCTTAAGTAGGCACCGCATCAGCGGCCCACCTAGGTGTACTGGCGCTAGCCACCGGCACATCGCCCCGAAAAACGGGTAAAACCTCGCCCGCAGAGTATCAGAGATAGTAGCTCGCTTTCTCGGCGCCGCCACCTCGTGCTTTGCCTCTTCTCTTAGAATTACCGCACCGCCAGAGACTGTATCTATCGCCTTATCCTTGCCAAAAGATAGCGCTGTAGCCGCACCCACCGTCCCAGCCTCGCGCCCATCGGGGTATTTTAGCCCGGCCGAGTGAGCCAGATCCTCGATTATCACTAGCTTATGCTTTTTTGCTAACTTTTCTACTAAATTTATATCTGCTGGGTAGCCTAGAGAGTTCTGTACGATGATCCCCCGCGCCTCCCCAGCTGCTTTTTCTAGGGATTTTTTGTCAAAATTCAAATCTTTGGCATTAATATCCACAAACACCGGCTCTAATCCCGCGGCTTTTACCGCCTCATATACTGCATAGCAAGTAAATCCATTTACTATCACCTTGTCGCCCTTGTCAAAGTAGGCCTTTAGAGCTATCGCTAGCGCCGAGCGCCCGTTTTTGGTTAAAATCGCCCGCCCGTCGTATTTCTGCGCCAAAAAATCCACTAGCTTGCTGCAGTCTTTTTGCCGCCCCCGCGCCAAGGTATGGCTACACACCATCCCATCCTCACTGTATTTGGCGGCCAGTCCTAGATAATACCGCCTCACTTCTTCTTCCCCTTTTCGATTATTGTCGTTAGCGCCCGCGCCAGCTCGTCTGGGTTCGAAATATATGGGGCGTGCGTCCATTTAGCGTAGAATTTCAACTCGGCATCTGGTAATCTCTCATACATCGCCGTGGCTTGCCGCGGTGGGGTGGTGGTATCTTTCTTGCCCCAGAGGATTAGGGTCTTGGTCTTTACTTTAGCAAAATCCAGATTTTTATCAGATTCTAGCATATTGGCTAGAGTTTTCTTCATGTTTTCTGGCGCCCGCGAGTAGTCCGTAGAGCCAGTCAGCCGGTGGAAGGCTTTATTAATGATGTCGATCTTTTTTAGTGGTTTCCCTACCTTGGCCATCGCCCCGACGATCTTTTTCTTGGCCGAAGCCTCATAGACGCCCGCCGAATCCAGCAAAATCAGGTACTTTAGCTTGTCTGGCTTGGCCGCGCAGAGATTTAGTAGTATCCGCCCGCCATTAGAGTGCCCCAGCGCTACCGCTCCATCGGGGATCTCGCGGTTCGCCCATTTGACGTAATCTTCTATCGTGTAGACTTTATTAGATTCCTCTGTCAGCCCCGGCACGTGGAGCATCTTGACACTTATTCCCTTCTCCCGCAGTAGCGCTAGAGTCTGTGTCCAAGGTTTTACCGTGTAAGTCCAGCCGTGTATAATATATAGATCCGCCATCAGTCTAGCCCCCATTGTTTGCGCCGCGCCTTGGAGCCCCTGTCCTGCCGGCATAGCTTATCTATATCCGAAGGGTCGGCTAGTAGCTTCTCGATAATCCACTCCAGATACTGGCTCCCTTTAAATATCAAAGTCTCCTTGCCGGTAATCGTCTTTTTGATATAGGCTAGCGCCTTCCTAGTATCCGTAGTAGCCACAGACGGGATGCCTAGCTTCTTTAATTCTGGCGCAGTATACTTCTTGGTCCGCCGGCCGACCAAGATCACCTTTTCTGGCTTTACCTGGGCGATTAAATCCGCCAGCCGCTTATGCTCCTCTACCGTCAGCGAGCCCTGGTCCACTATATCGCCTATCACTAGCCACTTATGCTCGGCATGCATCCGCCGCGCCATATCTAGCGTCGAGGCCATCGAAATCATATGTGCATTATAGGTACTATCGATGATATCTATCCCCTTCTCCCCCTTGAAGTGTGAGCTCCGCCCCGGCGCTACCTCCATCCCGCCAAAATCTGGGTTGAACTTTAGCTTCAAATATTTCATTAAATCTTGTAATACAAACAAATTAAACGCCAAATCCTTGGGCTCTGGCCGATCAAAATGAAACACCGTATCTCCGTAAGTAAAATCAGTAAAATCCGGGTAGACTACATATTTTTTCATTTCGGTCTTTTTGATCGGGATTACTTTGATGTCTATATCCTTGGTCGCCTCGCGCATTACTTTAGACTCGGCATCTATATATACTCGCTTAGTCGTATTGGCCGGCAGATTAGCAAACTCCGCCGCTATCGCCTCCGAGACATCATTAAACTCGCCCTCTTCTACCACCTTCTCAAACTGTACCGCGTGCGAGAGACCAATAGACACCCAGATAGTCACCTCGGGCCGCAGCATCTCGGCTAGGAACTCTGCCTCGTGTGGTCGCTCACCGTCTATTTCTACTACATAATACTTCTGTGGGTAATTCTGGAACCAAGATTTGATCGGCGCCATTAATATTAGATATGCCCAGCGCCACTTGGACCCCTTAATCCCCTTCATCCCGAGGAGATCAAAAGATACCCCAAAGGCTGAGTTAGCATCGTGCGAATAGTGGGCTTTATCCCCCATCTCGTATTCCATCATATTTAGCATCGTAGTCTTGCCGGCTGAGCCAGTAATCGCGATAATCCTTGGGCGCCACCGCCTAAGAACGCGCCTAGCAAAATGCCGAAAATACTTCGCTGCTACGAAATAAAATTTTTTTTTGAACTTAGCCGCACTCATGACCCTTCTATTATATCATAGTCAACATTTTTCTTGAAAAAATCTTCACGAAACATATTTCTTATGTTATAATGGGGGCATTATGAATAAACTCAAGGTCATGACAAAACAAAACGAAACAGATAAAATCATCTTTGCGGGCTTTGGCGCGCTTTTTGGTACTACCTTGCTAGCTCTGCTCTCTCTTACTGCGCTCTCTGCCTCGGCTACACCTGTTAGTGGCGGCTGTACTCGCGAGCAAGAAGGTGATCCTTGCACCGCTACCGCCTCTGCTACTGCTTCCGTTAATGTAGCGGCTGCTTGTACTATGAGTACAGATTCCGCCGGCTCCTACTCTGCCAATCTTAACCCTGGTAACTCCATCGAGATCTCTGGCTCTACTCTAGACATAGTTTGTAACGATCCAGGCGGCTACGGCCTATACGCTGTAGGTGCTACCGGTGATACCCTCGGTAATAATGTCCTAGCCTCCGAAGAGGGCTCTACTTATAATATCGCCACCGGTACAGCCACCACAGGCGGGGTTAGTAACTGGGCGATGAAGGTTACTTCCCTCTCTGGCTCCTATACTCCTACCATCGTTAACGGTTTTGATATTTACCATGATGTACCTTCTAGCTACACCAAAGTAGCCAGCTACCCTGCTTCTACTGAGCTTTCTGAGTCCTCTGTCTCTACCAGCTACCAAGTCTACGCCGCCGCCGCCCAGGCCGCAGGCAATTATAATAGCAAGGTCAAGTATGTCATGGTGCATCCGTCTGCTGCTACTACAGTCTCTATCACCTACAACGCAGGCGAAGGTACAGTCAGCCCAGCCAGCCAGCTAGCAGCCTCAGGCACACCTATTATCCTACCTACGCCTACGCGTGATGGTTACGCCTGTACCGGCTGGTATACAGCAGCTAGTGGCGGTGAAAAGGTAGC
>JAZRPP010000059.1:0-31274 GCA_045649285.1 Candidatus Nanosyncoccus sp.
AGGATCTCCGGATTGATATTTACCGTTCGGGTGGGCACGGGGGGCAGGGGGTAAATACGACGGACTCGGCGGTACGGATTACGCATCTACCAACTGGAATTGTAGTGGCGATGCAGGATGAACGGAGCCAGCAGCAAAACCGAGTGAAGGCGATGAATATTCTGCGCTCGCGCTTACTAGAAAAGAAAAAAGAGGAAGAGATTAAAAATGCTTCCGAGGCGCGGAAGTCGCTGATCGGGACGGGAGATCGGTCGGAAAAAATCCGGACTTATAATTTCCCGCAGGATAGAGTGACGGATCACCGGATTCATTATTCAAGGTCTAATATCCCGGCAGTGATGGATGGGGATATCGAAGACATCATCCATGAGCTAATGCTGAGCGAACGAGAATTAAAAAAAGATGCCTAAGGATGGATTTTGGAAACAAGATTTCTATGGGCGAGATTTTGATGTGAACAAAAATGTATTAATTCCCCGCCCTGAGTCGGAGATGATTATTGATGCGGTGCTGAATTTGGCGGGTAAGCCATATTTGCCGGGCGTTGCCCCTAACGCTGCGGAAATTCGTGATGATATAACAATTGTAGATGTAGGGGTAGGCTCGGGGTGTCTAGCCATAACATTAAAATTAGAACTGCCACGAGCTACGGTGGTGGGATGTGATATTTCGGAAGAGGCGCTCGCGGTGGCGCGGAGAAATGCGGCTAAGTTTGGGGCGGAAGTGGAGTTGGTACAGTCTGATTTGTTAGAAAATATAAAATGTAAGCCCGATATAATTGTGGCGAATTTGCCATATGTGAATGAAGAGTGGGAATGGCTAGATCACGAGACTCTAGCACGGGAGCCGAGGCTGGCACTATTTGCGGAAAATAAAGGGCTGGCGGTGATTTTTCGACTAATTGATGAGCTGCCAAAATCGGCTAGGTTTGTAATACTAGAAGCCGACCCTTGCCAACATGCGGATATTGCTGAGTACGCCAAAAAGCATGGGTTAGTTCTAAAGGGTGTGCGAGGATTTGTACTGGTGTTTGGCCGAGTGGCGCATTAATGTACCGGCAAGATGGGCGCCGGTACATTAGTTTGACTAATTTGAACTTTCTTCGTAGCCTTCTAGAGTGACTTTGAGAGTCATTTCGCTCCCTTCTCTGATGATAGTGAGTTCGATAACATCGCCTGGCTGGTACTCGCCGATGATGTTTGCTAGAGAGCTAGACTCGCCGACAGCAATACCATTGATCTTGGTAATGATATCTTTGTCTTTGATACCGGCTTTTTCGGCGGGGCTACCTTTAACTACGGCCGAATAGTTGGACGATGAATAGACGTAGACACCATCTTCGACTGGGAGATTGTAAGCCTTGGCAATCTCTGGAGTGATTTCGATATTATAAATACCGAGATAGGCGCGCTTGGCTTTGCCGGTCTTGATAAGCTGATTTAGCATACCTTTAACAGACGAAATAGGGATAGCGAAGCCAACATTCTCGGCGGTTTCGCTGGTAGCAGTATTGATACCGATAACCTGGCCGGCGGCGTTAACTAGTGGACCACCAGAATTGCCAGAGTTAATGGCAGCATCGGTCTGGATCATATCTGACAAAGTCTCTTTACTAGAGCCATTGGCATCTGTGGCGGTGAGAGAGCGGCCGGTACCAGAGATGATACCGGAAGTGACGGTGTTTTGATATTCGCCTAGAGCATTGCCGATAGCGATGACTTGCTGGCCAACGGTGATAGTCTTGGAATCACCCAAAGTAGCGGCGGGAAGATCTGAGACGCCATCAATTTTGAGGAAGGCGACATCGTTTAAAGGATCAGTAGCGACAACTTTGACGTTTTCGTAAGTAGTGCCGTCGTCTAGGACGATGTTGACTTTGGAGGCGCCATTAATGACGTGCTTGTTGGTCAAGATGTAGCCGTCGCTGGTAACGATGATGCCAGTACCGGCAGCTTCGGAATTATAACTCTGGCCGTAAAAAGTAGTAGCCTTGGTAGAAGTAACAATAGAAACTACACTAGGAGAAACTTTTTCGGCGATTTCGGCGATGGAGCCTTCGGTGAAATTAGAAGAATTACCATCTACGCTGCTAAAAAATGGTGTGGAATGACCGGAAGATGTGTAGGCCATCCAGCCAAGGCCGAGGCCAGCACAGCTAAAAGCTAACGCAATAGAGGACATGACGATAGCCGCGGTATTTTTGGCGGGTTTGATTTCTTCTTTGATTTCTTCTTTAACCTCTTCTTTATCCATTTTTCTCCTTTCTATATATTAAATACGGGGTTACTAAACCAAATGACGACGATGGCAGCGAGGACAGCGGCAAAAATGACGGGGCCAGCGATTTGCTTGAAACGGAAATCTTCTTGGTATTTGATCATGACGCTGCGGGCATAATTGTAAGCAAAAAGGAAGATGGTCAAAAGGATGGCAAGCTGGGGGATACGAATGCCGGTAGTGCCAAAGGTATAAATAATGGTCCAGTTGGAGCTGAGCCAGGCGACTTCGGCAAAGGCGAGGCCGCAAACTAGAGTAGTGAGAGTGAAATCTTTGTCGTCACTCTGAACGAGGACGTGACGGCTGCCGGCGTAACCAATAATAAAGGAAATGAGGACGATTGCGACGGGATTAAGATTAGTAGTCATGAGTACAGTGGCCGAGATACCAAGAAAAACGGCGATAAGCGATTGAATAAAAGCGGCTCTCTCGCTAGACATAGGCTTAATAAAGAGAAGCCATGCACAGTAAAAGACCATTAAAATCGCATCGACGATGAGGAACTCTTGGCCGGCGGTGTAAGACAATAACACCACGCTAATACCGACAATGAGATCGATAAGGTTGGACTTAATATTAAACCACCAATAGCGATGGCGGACGGCAAAAATACGCCACTTGGAAGCCAGAACTAAGATGAGCCCAAGTAAAGGTGAACCGGAAAGAACAGTAATTAAAATAGAACCAACGCCAAGTAATAGGTTTAGTAAAACATGAACCATAGAACTTGCGATGTTTCGAGATTTTCGTGCTAATGCATAGTCTGCCATACCATTATATTATATCAGAAAACTTAAAGAAAGTTTAAAAACCTCTAATTGAATCTAAGGGAAATAATCGCATGGCGACGGGACCGATGATGCGACAGTACGGAATCGTGCCGAGGCCATTACGAGAGTCCCAAGAGTTGGAGCCCTCGCGATTGTCGCCTGATACAAACAACTCTCCCGCTGGGACTACAGTGTCTACTTCCCCCGAGGTGTATGACTTGGGACCGTCTGTGTCTGAAGTGCGATAGCCTTCGTCATAAATAATGCCGTCTGGATTTTCTTCGTTATAAACAGTCATGATGCCGTCTTTGACTACGACGCGCTCGCCCGGGAAGGCGATGACTCGTTTGATAATATACTGATCGTTGACATTACTGGGGATGTTGCAAGTCATGGGATGCTCTACACCCTGAGACTTATACTCGGCGACGAGATTTTCGTCTTCATTAGCGAAGACGATAATCTGGCCGCGTTCGGGGATATATTCGTTGCCTAGAAAATGCGCAAAAGATACAGCGGCACGGTTAACCACAACACGGTCGTTTTCGTGTAAAGTATTTTCCATGCTTTTGCCAACTACATTGTAAGAACGATAAATGTAAGTGTTTAGAAATATCGTGCCGAGGACGATTACAATAATAAATGAAGCCAAGCTCAATAAATCCTTAAGCAAAGGATGTTTCTGAAAAAAACTAACTTTGATTTGTTGTTCCATTACTCTATTATAGCATCTTTGGCCTTAACTAAGTAACTCAATTAAGGCTTTCAACTGTTTTTCGTTTTTGCACTTAAAGGTGATGCTGCGGCCGGTGATGCGAGTATCTACATTATAGCGGGCACTGAGAATGTCTTCGCTGCGCTCGTAGGCGCGTTTTTTGATGGCCTTGGCGGAAGACTGCTTCTTGGTACTGGCGATATAGCGCTCAACTTGGCGAGCGGTCCAGCCCTCCTTGACAATCCTTGGGAGAATTTTGTGGATAATCTCTGGGTCGGCAGCGACGAGAGGAGACATAACACCGCCGGTGAGCTTCTCCTTGACCATGACCTTTTTAACGTCGTCGGGGAGATTTAAAAGTCTCAAAGTGTTAATAACTGAGGCGGGGCTTTTGCCGACTTTTCTGGCAACTTCTCCGACAGTCATATTGAATTGATCGCGGAGCTTGGCATAGGCAGTGGCAAGCTCAATGGCATTTAAATCTTCGCGCTGGGCATTCTCGATGACGGAAAGCTCGAGGCGATTCTGTGAATCCAATGAGCGGATGATGACGGGGATTTTCTTGAGGCCGGCCAGCTTGGAGGCGCGCCAACGGCGCTCACCAGCGACGATCTTGTACTGCTTCCCTTCCTTCGTCACGACGATGGGCTGCAATATGCCGTGCTCCTTGATGGAGTCGGCGAGAGCTTGCAAAGCTTCCTCATCGAACTCGCTACGAGGCTGATCAGAATCGGGAATGATTACATCTAGCTCGAGCTCGGTGAGCTGGCTAGACTTTTTGTCTTCGACGGCTGTAGGGTCGAATTCGTCGTCGATTAATTCGGTGGGGATGAGGCTCTCAAAACCTCTACCTAGTCCTGTTTTCATTTGGTTCTCTCCTCTACTTCTTTAGTAAAATCACGGTAGGCTTTGGCGCCTTTGCTAAATCTATCATAAGCACCGACTGGGACGCCATGGCTCGGAGCCTCGGCGACGCGAACGTTGCGCGGAATGGTGGTCTTAAAGGTCAGCTGCTTGAAATATTTACCGATTTCTTCGTAAACCTGACTGGAAAGACTGGTGCGGCGATCGTACATAGTGGCGAGGACACCGAGCAACTTAAGGTGGGGGTTAGCCTGCTTCATGACGAGCTTCATGGACTCGAGGAGCTGAGCGACCCCCTCGAGAGCATAGAACTCGGTCTGGACTGGCAAAAGAAGGAAGTTACTCGCAATCATGCCGTTGACCGTGAGAAGCGAGAGTGATGGGGGAGAGTCGATGATGACATAGTCGTATTTGTCGGTGACGGACTGGATGGCGTTTTTGAGACGAACGAAGCGCTGAGGGAGATTCGCCATCTCGACCTCGGCATTGGCGAGCTCTGGAGTGGCCGGGGCGAGATCAAAACGCTTATACTTGGTAGGGCGGATAGCATCCTGCATAGACTTAGTGCCAAGGATGACCTCTGTCATGGTGACGCCGAGAGATTTGGAGTCGGTCTTGTCGATGCCGAGGCCAGAACTGGCATTACCCTGGGGATCAAAGTCAACTAGGAGAACACGGAATTTGTCTTTGGCGAGATAATAGGCCGAATTCACCGCGGTGGTCGTCTTGCCGACACCGCCTTTTTGATTTGTTACACATATTACCTTCACCATAATATATATATTATACCACATTTTGATTATGTTATAATTATGTTATGGATTTGGCGGAATTAATTGAGGATTTTTTGGAACATCTGGAGATTGAGGCGGGACGAAGTAAAAAAACGATTGAAAATTACCGGCTGTATCTGGAGCGGTTTTTGATGATCGTGCAAGAGATATTAAATAAAGATGAAGTGAAGCCGCATGATATAACGCGAGAAGTTTTACGTAAATACCGACTTAAGTTAAATCGGTATAAATCGGAGAATGATGAAGAGGATTTAAAAACGATCACGCAAGCGTACCATTTGATTGCTTTACGTGGATTTATGAAATATCTAGCTAAGCGAGAGATAAAATCGCTGGATCCGTCTTTGATTGAGCTGCCGCATGTGGTACGGAAGCAGGTGACTTTCTTACATTACGATGAAGTGGAAGAAATGTTGGACCAGATTGACCTATCTACTGAATCGGGGCTAAGAGATAGAGCGATGATAGAATTATTATATTCCGGGGGGCTGCGGGTGTCTGAGCTAGTAAGCTTGAACCGGGATTCGATTAATTTGGAACGGCGAGAGTTTATGGTGCGGGGTAAAGGCTCGAAAGACCGGCCGATTTTTGTCTCGAAGGCGGCAGCGGATAGGATACAGGAATACCTAGACGCGAGGACTGATTCCCTGCCGGCATTATTTTTGAATAATTCGCGAAATTTGCAGGCGGTGGATAATTCGGGCAATTACCGACGGATGACGGCGCGGTCGGTAGAAAGAATTGTGGAGAAATATGCGCGGCTGGCGGGGATTACTAAGCATGTGTCGCCACATACTCTCCGACATTCGTTTGCGACGGATCTACTGATGAACGGGGCGGATATTCGGGCGGTGCAATCGATGCTAGGGCATGCAGATATCTCTACTACACAAATCTATACACATGTGACCGATAAACATCTCAAAGAAATACATGAGAAGTTTCATTCGGATACCAAATAATTATTGGTCTAGACAGGTGAAACCTTGATTAGCCCAAGAAGTTTTAGCTGCATTTTTGGTAGTAGTGTTTTCATTAAGATAATAAGTTGGAAGATTGGTGGAGTTTAGTTCGTCACCATTGTTAGTGGTATTCTCTACAAGGAATTCGTCGCCAAGGGCGTCGGGATTCTCGGCATCGGTGGAGGGGCCGATGATGGTTTTGTATATGGCTATGAGGCCGAGAGAATCGTCGGCGTTAAAATCGGCGACGATTTCAATTTGACCGGAGACAGCTTCCATCTCTAGCGCAGCAAGCTCCTCGGCGGACATTGACCTGGTGCAATCAAGTGTTGTTTTTTCTTTGGATGGTTCGTCTGAATTAGCAATAACTTCCTCAACTTCAGCCTCGGTGGAGGTTTCGCTAGTACTTATAGGCTGGTTATTGATAATAATTATAACAACGATTAGAACAATTATAACAACAAATAAACATACTAATGTAATGATTAATGGGAGATTTGTTTTTTGAGGTTTGATAGGTGTGGCCTGATTAATGTTTGTAGTTTGATCCATGTTTTCCTTTCTTTACCAGTTAGTGAATTGTCCATCTTTATAAGCAAAGACACGCCAGGTGCCACCATAAGAGCCACTAGGATAATAATAACGAGTGCCCATGTAAGGCCCAGAAACGGTGACGGAAGCTCTAGAAATATCACAGCCGCTATAATTATGTAGATAGTAATAGTAATTACGGCCACCAAGAGTATTAATAACGAAGGTTTCGGTGCCGCCGCTTCTGGCGTCGTGATCTAGCCTAGCGAGAACTAGACCATTAATATCGCTACCAACCAAGCTACCGTAATAGGCGTGGAAGGAAGAGCCGTTGGACTTTTGGCCTTCGACGTGGGCATCGCAATCGCCGTACGGGAAATATGCTTTGACCGTGATAGTCTCATTGCGCTCGCGCCAGACGGCATAAATAGTAGTGTCGCCATCTATGGTAATATTTTGACCTGCAGAATAAGCAACGGGACCGTTGGGATATGTAGACCAACCACGAAATTCATAGCCAGAGCGGGTAGGGCTGATATTTAAAATCTGGCAGGTGCCGCCACATTTTTGGACATAAGAACCACCTCCATAAGTGCTACCATTATAATTATAAGTTAGATCGTCCTGTCTCCAGACAGCATAGAGAGTTATTTTATTATTCTTGGTAGCGGCATAAAGATTGGCGACGTATTGCTCGACTGTAAGGCCGCCAAGGATATTGTTGCCACTGTCAAACTGAGCTGAACCATTTGGCGTGGTAGACCAACCGACAAAACGATAGTTAGCGCGGGTAGGCTTGTTTGTAGTGGCGAGACAAGTGTATTCGTTATAAACGCTACAAGTCTGCTTGCCAACCCAACCAGATATATTGCCGCCGTTGCCCTCGTATACTATCTGTAGTGGCATATTGGAATAATGAATATGGGAAGAACCGCTAGAATCTACTTTGTCGATGACATTGGGGTCGTAAAGGCGTATGACAGTGGAGATGGTAGTGGGGCGATCGGCATCGGTGCCATACCAACAGGAGCGAATATAGAAATCGTAGTAGGCTGCGACGTTTTCATCCTGAGAGGCAAAATTGGTACTTTCGGGATCCCTAACAGCGACAATATAGACGCCTTCGGCATGGTAAAGGTTATCTTCGAGGGCAGAGTCTAGGGGATCTAAGAGCTTGCCGCTATATTCGTCAGCGGCACCGCCATAGACAAGGCGGGGGTATGTAGTGGCGGGAACGAAGACATTGGGATTATCACTATTAGAAACATAAACTGATGAAATTAAGCTTTTGGCGTTAGAAAACGACTCGGCATCGGCATATTTGCCTAGTTTGCGAGGATTGATAATGAAGGCTTTCTTGAAAATGTCGCTTTGATCGTAGATCTCGGTACAGCTGGATGGACTGAACTGAAGTAGGTCGGCTTGGTCTTCCGCGGATAAGGTGCCAACATCATAAGCGTCGTCGGTGATATCTTCCCAAAGTTGATAATAACGCTGATCGGCAGAGGTCTCATCTGCGGCAGCAGAAGTCTGAATAAAACGTAAGGCCTCGGCCTGAGTGTCGATTTCTTCGCGAGCAAGGGTAGTCTCGAGAGAAGTCTGGGCACCGGAGATGCCACCATTCATGACAGCGACTACGGCGATGGCGACCAACGAAAAAATACCGACAGCTAGCGTCACCTCCACCAATGTGTCACCCTTTTTCTTTAGCATAAGTTTATTATATCACACGATTATGTGTTGTAGCAAACCATGCCGACGACTTCGAGAGTGTAGAGGATTGCCACTTTGCGGGGGTTGGAAGACATGACTGGATCAACACCAGAGCAAGTGGCCTGCTGGACGACGACCGTCCGATAATTGTTGGTTTCGAATTTACCGTTTTTGAGTGAGGAAATTTCACCATTAGTGCAACTCTCATCTGCAACTCCCCTACCACTGCACTGAACTACATTTAAATTATCAAAATATCTAGGGCCATCTGGGTCTTCTAGATTGCCCAAATAGTTGTTGTAAAATTTCTGCCATGCAGTGTTTAGAGCGGAACCGGTAGATCCTACACCTGGCAAGGCTCCGCGGTTGTTTTCTTGGTAATCTTTGATGGTCTGAGTGATCATGGAGAGCTCTTCCCTCCTCTCAGCATCTCGCTGGGTCCGCTGGAGAGCAGGCAAGGCAATAAAGACCATTAAGAAAATCAACCCCGCGAGTGCGAGAACTAGTGAGACCTCGATAATAGTAAAACCGCTTCTAGAATTAGCATAAACTTTTCTCATGATTTTATTATATAAAATTTATGTTAAAATAACAATATATGTTGAGTACACTGCCGATTTTGTTATTTTTCCTTGGGGCATGTTTTGGGTCATTTTTATGCTGCCAGGCGAGGAGGATACATGTGCGGGCGACCTCAAAGAAAAAAAAGCTGGAGCCTCGATCTGTATGCTTGCATTGTGGGCGCCGATTGAAGTGGTATGATAATATACCGATTGTGTCGTGGTTGTTTCTGAAGGGTAAGTGCAGGAAGTGCCATAAGTTTATAGGGTTTGCGGAAATTTATGCCGAGATGGGGGTGGCGCTGGCGTGGATGGGGCTGGGGTTTGCTTTTGTATTTGCTGGGGATTATTCTGGGTTGAGTTGGGGGTTGTTTATTGCTAATTTGATTTTGGCTTTACCATTATTCTTACTGGCAATCTATGATGGACTATACAAGGAATTGCCTGTGTTTGCTTTGATTATTTCTATTATATTAGCTGCCGTAGTTTTGGGTTTGAAAGAGGTAAAATGGGCGGAGAGTGGAGTGTTTTCTGTCAGCTTTATTTTGAATCCTGTGTTTTCCGTATTGATACTGGGCGGATTATACTTATTCTTGTATTTAATATCAAGAGGAAAATGGGTTGGTGATGGAGACTGGCTAATCGGGGTGGCACTAGGGCTAGCATTAGCGTCGCCTTGGCTGGCTTTGATTACGCTATTTCTCTCCAACTTCTTGGCGACTATTGCCTATTTCATTCCCTTCTACAAAAACAAACGTAAACAAATACCGTTTGGGCCGTTTCTGGTAATCGCATTTGTTATTGTAAAGATATTTGAAATACAGATAATGAGTATGATAAATATATAATTATTATGAAAAGATAAAGGCTATTTTATTTTTGCGGCTCGCTTCGCGCCAGGAAGACTCCTCGCGGCTTAGCCGGGACTGTGCCCGGAACCGTCCGGTACTCGTCTCGGTAAGCCACTCGTTGTCTTCTTGGGCTTGCTCAATGCAACATAAAATAGCCTTTTATCTTTTCTAAACTAAAAACCACCATCTCCCGAGGTTTCTCGAGATTTGGTGGTTCTTGCTTATCTATGTGTAATAGCTACATGCAATTAGCTGCTGGAGTTGCAGTAAGTACCAGATTCGAGATAGCCGTAGACGGAGAAGGCGCGTTTACTAGGGTTATGGCTAGGAATAGTAAAACCATCCCCGTTCACAGCATCTTTGCACTCAGACTGAGTTACAACGTATACTTTATCTGGGTTTGCGTCAGCTTGACTTGAGAGATTAACATTGTTTGAGGTAGTAGTGGTACCAATTTTATATGTGCCGCCACCATCAAAATTGCCACTCTTTAATTCGACAACAACTATTTCGTATTCAGTTCCTTTTGGATTGGTGCCGTCTTTGTTAATATACTTTGACTCGTCCAGATCGGCATTTGCTTTTGGTAGACGACCGTTGCTAGCAGAATATTGGGTGATTGCCGAGGACAAGTCACCGTAATCTTGGCGGCGTTGGGTGTCGCGTTGGTTACGTTGGAGAGCAGGGAGGGCGATGAAAACCATCAAGAAGATAAGGCCCGCGATAGCAAGAACAAGCACGACCTCGATGATGGTAAAGCCCTTCTTTGTTTGATTGGTTTTTAGCATTTTTTTCCTTTCTTATATTCTTATGTTTATAATAACCTAAAATAGTTTTAAATGCAAGAGTTTTATGCGGAAACGGAGTTTACTAGTGAGTAAATCGGAAGGAGGGTACCGCCGACTACGATACCAATCAGACCCGCCATTGCAACCATAAGGATAGGCTCAATCATGGTGGAAATATTATTAATCTGCTCGTCGAGCTCGTTTTCGTAGACTGCGGCAGCCTTGCCGAGCATTTCGTCGATTTTACCGGACTCCTCACCGATGGAAGACATTTGGGGGACTAGTGGAAGCATGAAATCGAGATCGCGGAGGCTCTCGGAGAGGGGCTTACCACCTTTCAAGATTTCGAGGGCTTTAGAGTACTCCTTCTCTACTACCTTGTTGTTGGTGGCATTGATGGCGATTTTGACGGAATCTAGCATCGGAACACCGGTGGCGATAAGCATCTCGGCGGTGCGAGCAAAACGAGAGACGTAGAGTTTTTCGAAGAGTTTGCCAAAGAGCGGGACGTGGATTTTGAAGTTATCCATGGCTTCGCGGCCGGCGTCGGTCTTTTTAACGGCATAGAAACAGCCAACGACAATACCGACGAGAATGAGGAGAACGAGCCACCAGAAATCAGCAAAGAAATTGGAAATGCCGACGAGGAATTGAGTCATAGAGGGGAGTTCTTCGCCCATGTCGGCGTAGAGATCGCGGACTTGCGGGACAACCATGATCATCATAAAAGCAAGTACGGCGATAATAACAACTAGGATGATAGCTGGATAAACTAATGCACCACGGATTTTGGAAATCATGGCGGCATCCTTTTCTTCTTGATCAGCGAGGCGGCTGAGAGCCATATCTAGAGTACCAGAAGCCTCACCAGCTTGAATGAGGGCTAGGTAAACGCCATTGAAAATGTCTGGGTGTTCGGCAAAAGAATCGTGGAGAGTTTTGCCGGACTCGACGTTGGTGAGGATTTCCTCGATTACGCCTTTCATGGCTTTGGACTCGGTCTGACCGGCGACAGTGCGAAGGCTAGTAGAAATGGGGAGGCCAGCACCAATTAAGGTGGAGAGCTGGCGAGTAAACATGACTTGGTCTTTGCTCGTGACGCGGCCTTTTACTTTGATGCCGAGAGCGCTAGTTCCCTCTTCGACAACGGAACTCGGAATGTAGCCTTGCTCGATGAGAAGACGGCCGGCAGTCTGCTCGTCTTCGGCCTGGATGCTGCCTTTGACGGTTTTGCCAGTTTCCTTTTCTTTAGCTTTATAGTTAAAACGCTTCATGCTTCCCTTTTATCCTCGGACTAATTTATCTAGTTCATTAATATCGACGGCAAACTCGCGAGCGGAATCGTAAGTGATGGAACCGTTTTGGACGAGCCCCGCTAAAGTGCGATCCATGGTCTGCATGCCTTGGTCGGCGCCGGTCTGGATGGCGGTGTCGAGCTGGTGAGTCTTGCCATCGCGGATGAGAGCGCGGACGGCGGAGTTGGCCACCATAATCTCGGCAGCGGGAATACGACCACCGCTGGTAGAGGGGACGAGGCGCTGTGAGCAGACAGCCATCAAAATATTGGAAAGCTGAGTGCGAATCTGAGGCTGCTGGTGGGCTGGGAAGACATCGACCATACGATCGATGGACTGAGCGGCAGAGTTAGTATGCAAAGTAGCAAAGACAAGGTGACCAGTCTCGGCGATAGTGATGGCGGCCTGGATAGTCTCGAGATCACGCATCTCGCCAATAAGGACAACGTCTGGGTCCTCGCGGAGGGCGCTACGGAGAGCAGCGTTGAAACTAAAGGTATCGTAGTGAACCTCGCGCTGGACGATAACACTACGGTCGGATTTATGAGTAAACTCGATAGGGTCCTCGATAGTAATAATATGGACGGATTTAGTGTGGTTAATCTTGTCGATTAAAGCGGCGAGAGTGGTAGATTTGCCAGAGCCGGTCGGGCCGGTAACTAGGACTAGACCGCGCGGGAAGTCGGCAAAGGTCTCGACTACAGGAGGCATGCCGATTTCATTAATCGTCTTGATTTTGTTGGGGATGAGACGGAAAGCGGCAGCGAGTTTGCCACGCTCGTGGAAGGCATTGACACGGAAACGAGCGATATCGCCAAAGGCAAAGGAATAGTCAAACTCTTTGTCTTTTAAGAGAATCTTCTGCTGATCTTCGTCTAGGGTAGCAAAAATGAGATTCCTGATGGCATTTTCGTCTAGATTGGGAGTGCCGGCGATGGGAACAAGTGTACCATCGACGCGTAAAATTGGTGGAAGGCCGTACTGAATATGAAGGTCGGAAGCATTCCGACGGATACACTCCTCGAGTAAAGTTTCTATTCTCATTGTCTGCACACTATTTTCCATATATATATTATACCATAAGCCTTATGACAAGTCACTAGCTACACGGTTGACCTCCTCGATAGTCGTTATACCTGATAATACTTTAAGCATGCCGTCTTGGCGCATAGTAATAGTTCCCTTTTCTTTGGCAACATCCATGATTTCAGCGGAGGTGGAATGATTGATGATGAGCTTCTGAATATCTTCATCGACGACGATGGTTTCATAGAGACCGGCACGACCTTGGTAACCGCCAGGAGTCTCTTTGGTATCCATACCTTGGGCTAATAAATAGTGGTCGTCGTTTTTGACGGGGAGGCCGGGGTAGCCGAGATCCTCGCTGACGCTAGCTACGTCATCTTTGGTCTGGGGGAGAAGATTGCCGATAATGCTATTAATACCTTCGGTTTCGAGCTCGGTAGTTTTAACCATTTCACGCTTTTCGGTAACGCGGCGAACGAGACGCTGACCAATAACGACGTTTAAAGTAGAGGCAAGGAGGAAGGGCTCGATATCCATATCGAGAAGACGCGGCAAGATACCAGCAGCAGAGTTGGTGTGGAGAGTACTAAAGACAAGGTGGCCGGTAAGGGCAGCCTGGACGGCCAACGAGGCAGTCTCGTTGTCACGAATCTCCCCGACCATAACTACGTCTGGGTCCTGGCGGAGAATAGAACGGAGACCGGAAGCGAAGGTGAGGCCAGCGTCGACGTTGACTTGGATCTGATTAATTCCCTCCATTTTGTACTCGACTGGATCCTCCAAGGTAACGATATTAATTTCCTCGGATTTGATTTTTTGAATTAAAGCATAGAGCGTAGTAGACTTACCAGAACCAGTAGGACCAGAGGTTAAAATCATGCCGTTAGGCTGTTTGATGCCGTGGAGGACATCGCGGAGAGCGTGGCCGGCCATACCCATTTTTTCGATTTCGAGAGAAGTGCCGGATTTGTCTAGTAAACGAATAACTACTTGCTCGCCCCAGAAAACTGGCGAGATAGCGATACGGAGGTCAATTTCTTTGCCATCGACGAGAACGGTAAACTGACCATCCTGCGGAACGCGGTGCTCGTCGATTTTGAGGCTAGCGAGAATTTTGATACGAGAAACAAGGGCGGGGGCGACGGCCTTAGGGAGCTCCATGATACGGCGAAGGACGCCATCAACGCGACAGCGGATGATGAGGGTCTTTTCGAGGGGTTCGATGTGGATATCGGAGGTCTTGGTCTTGGCGGCGTAACTTAAAATAGTAGTTAGAGCTTTGGAAATCGGGGAGTCCTGGACGATAGTTTTAATATTAGAATTCTGTTGCTCAGCAACCTCGGCATCGGTTTCTTTGACAGCCTCTTTAACACCAGAGAAATCGCCGTGGTAATTCTCAAGCATTTCGCGGATGCCACGCTCGGAAGACATCCAAACTCTGATTGGTTTGTTGATAAGGTTGGAGAGATAGTCGGTAACTTGGACATTGGTAACGTCGACAAGGGCGACGTTTAATAGTCCGTCTTTTTCGCCTAACGGTACAGCCATGACGCGTGAAGTGGCATCGCCAGGAATCTTAGCGAGGGTGTCTTGATCGATGGAGATGTTTTTAAGCTCGACATAGGGAACACCGAGGATAGCGGCGGTGGCGCGAGCGACCATTTCGCTGTTGATGATTTTGCGGTTTTCAAGCTCGGTGAGGACGGATTTGCCGGTCGGCTCGACTTCGGCTTTGATTTTGGCTACTAGGTCTGGGTCGGCTAGACCTTCGGCAAGTAGTAGCTCGGTAATCCGGCGTTCGGCTTCGGGGGTGAGGCGGGCCATGTTTATTCCTCCTCTTGCTGACCAACGTAAACTTCGACTGTCGGGTTGAGGGCTTTGAAGTTAAAAATCTCGGGGTTGGGATTGGAAAGCTCGGTACTGACGCTAGAGTCGGTAGTAGGAATGGTAACTTTGCTGGGCTCCCCGATGAAAAGATTGCAGACAAAGAAAGCGACAAAAAAGCCAATAACACCAGTAACTAGAGCTGTGATTAATTCTTTTTGAATCATTATTTACCTCCTGGATTTATAGTTTGGCTAGATTCGGTGATAGTAGACGGGTTAACATAATAGGCATTGGCCTGGGCATTGAGGATGAGAGTATCGTCACTTCCCCACTCGATGGTGGCATTGGTGATGTCGAACTCGCGAATGGAGCGTTCAACATTGTTTAATACTTTCATGGTAGTGTTAGTGGAAGCTTCGATGGAAAGATTAACCGTCATGATATTGAGATTAGGATTGATTTCGGAAACTTCGGTGTCACCAGTCGGGTTGAGCGACTCTGGCTCCCAGCCGGCGGCGAGGAAGAGTTTGTTAAGGCTAGCGAGGAGGGCTTCCTCATTTTTGAAAGCAGGAAGGGCGTCGGGGATGACGCGAAGAGCAGAGCAGGTCTTGATAAGGTTAGTGGCCTTGGTCAGCTCTTCGGAGCCGCGAGCGCTTTTGTAGACTTTTTGTAATTCGCTATAGGTGTAATCTTTATTGGTGGAAGGATTGATGCAGCTGGAATCGCCCTCTTTGGGGACGGAATTTAAGCTTTCGTTGGCAGCGAGATTTTCGAGGATATCAGCACGGAGAGTGCCGGGGATTTCGGAAACTTCAATGGCATCTGGATCACAATTTTCGAGCTCGGAGTCGGAATAAACACTACCGCTAGGAGCTTTGCAGACACCAGTATTTTTGATGACGTCGGAATAATTGGCGATGGAAGCCTCTTCTTCTGCGATAACTTTGCTATTGAAAGAAATTTGATTAACAAAATGACTGATGAGGGCCGCAGAGGCGCCAAGGACAACAGTAGCACCGAGGACTGCTAAAATCACGTGCTGCTCAGCTTCGGATATTTTGATTTTTTTGCTTGTTGCAGTGGTTTCTTTGGCCATTTTATTCTCCTGTCCTATCAATATCATAATCGTCTAGATCGTCGTATTCGTCTTCGTCGTCGGTAGTTTGGTTGTTGCTTCTGTTGTTGTTATCATTACTGTTGTTATTATTACTGTTGTTATTATTGTTTTCGGTAGGGGCAGACGAGCAAGTGGCGTCGTCGTCAGAACAGTCGGTGGCGCGTTTGCCAAACATAGCTTGGATTTGGACATAAGAGTCGGTAACGTTGTGGCGGTCAGACGGACCAAAGGCGAGAAGATGGTGATTGGAGAATTTGTAAGCTTCGGGGGCGATAGTGATAACGGCGGAAAAACGAAGAACTAGCTCGTCGTTGGCATCGCGACCATTGGATGACTCAGTAATAACAATACCCGCACCATCAGCGACAAGGAGCTCACCCTCTTCGTCGGTAGAGGTATTTTCTACGACTAGAGCACAGCTATCATTATTTTCAACCCATGAAGGATTTTCGGCATTGCTGCCAGTGTAGGTGATACATTGGCTTTCAAAGTGGGGGACGCCGGTAATTGTGCCGTCTAGGGTGATGTTTGGCTCGTCCTCTTTGATCTCTCCTTCTTCCTCATTATGATACCAATCGCGATACTGAGGGGTACGCCAGATGCGAACCATTTGCTTGTCTTCATAGCCTTCAAGGTCGTAGTCGGCGCTAGTTAGCTCTTCTGACGGATTGCAGCCAATGCCTTTGATATCCCAGTAAGCGTAGATGCCTTTGTCGGGATCATTAAAGACGGAACCGTCGGTGTTGGTCTCGGTCATGCAGTAGGCGGGGATAGGATTGCCGTTTTTGTCGACATATTCACCATAATCATAGCGCATGTAGTCCATACTTTTCTTGAAAGAATCAAGGACGTTGTAGTCAATATATGGCTCGGTGCCAGCATTGGCCTGAGCATCAAAGGTGAGAGTGGGCTGCTCGCCCGCAAGATTAATATTGAGCTCGGAGATAGTAATAGTATCTGCACCGGTAGGAAGCAGTGCAGTTAATATATTGAAGGTGCGAGAAAGAAGCTGCTTGTTATCAGCGAGGGTATTAGAATCGCTGACTTGGTCTTTGATGGTAAGATAATCACTGAGATCGGCAAAGGAACCTAGCTTGCCAGATAGATTATCAAGGGTGTTTTTCTTGGAGTCGAGTGCGAGCTGCTGACCGCCCATGATTAAACCAGTAATGAGCGAAATGCTGATACCAGCGATGGAAGCTATGATGCAAATGAAGAAGATTAGATTGCGAAGCTTCAAGGTCTTGTTCATTTCGTCTTTGATATCGGGGACGAGATTAATTTCGCGGGCCATTAGTCATTACTCCTTTCTGCTAAACCAATACAGACGGCAAATTCGCTGGCGACGGGAGCGAGAGCCTGCTGCTGCTCTGGGGTCAAGCGGACAAATTGCCATGGGTTGCCGTTGACGGTCTGGACGTTAGTCTTAGCTTCGATAAATTCAGCGAAGAGTGGAATATTGGCGGCGTAATCGGATAGGATAATGCCGCCGACTTTGCCGGAAATGTATTTGGTCTGGAAGAAACGGACGGATTTGGCGAGCTCGGTGGCGAAGTTATCGAGGTGAGTGTTTAGGATTTTGAAAACTTGACCTTCGACTTGGTTACTATCTAGGCCGAATTGTAAAATGTATTGGCGAGCCTGATCCTCGCGGACACCTAAACCGGTAGCGACAGCTTGTACCAAAACGGTAAAACCGCCAGGAATAGAACGGACGAGGCGAGGCTGATCTTTATAATAAATCACTAAATCTGTGGCGCGTTCGCCAAAATCTACCATCATAGTAGCATCGATGGCGCCAGGGACATTAAGGGCTCTAGCCATAGCGAGCGGCTCGGGCTCCATAGCAACAATGTTGAGGCCGGTTTTTTCGATTATTTCCATGGTGGATTCGGCATATTCTTTGGCGACGGAACTGACTAGGACTTCGGTCTTGGCTGGGTCATTGGGGCTGGGGCCGAGGATAATGTAATCGGCCTTAGCCTCGGAAAGTGGCATAGGGACGTATTTGTCGATTTCATATTTGAAAGATTTCCTTAGTTCCTTCTCGGGGAGGGTGTCGGTCTCGACGATACTGGTAAAAGTTTTGCCGGCGGGGATACCGATGGCTACATTCTTGGTCTTGATACCAGCCTGCTCGACTGCGCCCATGATGGCCTCGCCAAGGCGCTTCTTGCCGAGCTCAGAAGTGTCTTGGACTAATTTTTGCTCTACAGGAATGTAGGCAAAATGCTCCAAAGTCCAGCCATGAGCGGAATCACCAGAAAGCTGCACGATTCGCATCGAATTGGTCCCAATGTCTAGGGAGAAGAAGTCGCCCACACCATGCAATAAGTTCATACTTATAATTATAAGCGGTTTGAAAGAAAAAATCAAGATATTTTCGAATTCTTCAGCCAGTAAAATCTTTCTTTGTTGCCATTTTTGCCAGTCAATGCGTTGTCGCGTTTTTTAATAATGACAAAATTATTGTCTCTAAGCCAAGCTTCAAAATTTTTGATAATTTCGCGGCGAATTTTTTCGTTTTTTATAATGCCCTTGTTGAGATCTTTGACATCTGCCTCGAACTGGGGCTTGAGCATGACGAGAAAATCAGTGTGAAAATCGGATAAGTTTTGCCTGGCATAGGCTAGGACCTTGGTTAGACTGATAAAAGAAACATCGGCTACAATAGCGTCTGGTGGGTGATTAAGTCTAAAATTAAAGATATCGGTTTTTTCGTGGAGCTCGATTCGTGGGTCAAAGCGGAGAGGTTTCATCATTTGATTAGTTCCCTTCTCTACTGCGATAACTTTGACTGCGCCACGGTCTAGAGCATACTCGGTAAAGCCGCCAGTGGAGGAGCCAATATCAAGGACGGTCTTGCCACGAAAATCAAAATCAAGGGCGCCAGCAGCGTCCTTGATTTTGATGTAACCTCTATTTTTTGCGTTCGCGATAGGCATGAGTCTCCGTATCGACTGAAACGATATCACCAACCTTGATAAAGGCGGGGACTTTGATTACTAGGCCAGTTTCTAGGGTGGCATCCTTCATGACCGAGCTAGTAGTGTCACCTTTGACGACCGACTCGGTATAAGTGACTGCGAGCCAGAGATTCTTAGGAAGACGGAGATTAATCGGAGTGCCATTGTAGAACTCGATTTCCATTTCGTCACCATCTTTTAGAAAATCTTTGGCATCTGCCACTAGGTCGGAGAGAAGCTCGAATTGTTCGAAGCTCTCAGGATCCATAAAATAGAACTTTTCGCCGTCTTGGTAGAGATACTGGACCTTACGAGTAGTCACCTCGGCGGGTTCGATTTTTTCTTGGCCTTTGAAAGTCTTGGGGAGGAGGGCACCGGTAACTAGGTTCTTGACCTTGACGTTAACGATGGAGCCGCCCCGACCCATGACTTTTTGGGAATATTCGACCACCTTATATGGCTGGCCATCTAGAGTGATTAGAGTATTTTTTTTGAGATCTGTAGGTCCGTACATCTTAAGCCCCCACGAATGGTAAGAGTGCTAGATGACGAGCGCGCTTGACAGCGACGGCAAGCTGACGTTGCTGTTTGGCGGAAAGGCCAGTCTTGCTGATCGGCTCGATGCGGCCATAAGCATCAACATATCGCTGAAGTGTCTTGACGTCGCGATAGTCAAAGTACAGATTGGGATCACTTTTAATTTTTCTCATAATAAACATCCTTCCTTTATTTTTTGATTAAAACGGGATTTCGCTAAGCTCGATATCTTCCGTTTTATCTTCTTCTACGGCTACGGGGGCGCTGGGTGCAGACGAAATACTAGAGCCAGCCGAGCCGCCAGAGCGGTCGCCACCACCTAGAAAATTGAAATCTTCGACCACGATTTCGACGCGAGAACGCTTTTTGCCGTCGGTCTTATCCTCCCAGCTATGCTGGTCAAGACGACCGGAGACGAGCACGCCAGAGCCTTTCTTGGCATACTGAGCGATGGTATCGCCGAGTTTGCCCCAGGCGGAACAGTCAATAAAGGAAACGGTTTCCTTTTGCTCGCCGTTAGCATCGCGATAGACGCGATTGACCGCTACAGAAAAGCTGGTGACGTTAGCGCCGTTTGGCGTGGTACGAGACTCGGGATCACGAGTCAAATTACCGGTGATAATGGCTTTAGAAAATCCGCGCATTTATTTTTCCTCCGTTTCGTTTGCTTTTTTGTCGTTTTCTGCCTTGGCTGCAGCTAGCTTTTCCCGGCGAGGGTCGGCGGTGCAGAGGAGATAACGAATTACCTCATCGGAGATATTAAAAGCGCTATTGATCTTTTTGGGAGCATCGCTAGGAAGCTCGATATCAAAATAGTAGTAAATACCAAAGTTTTGGCCCTTGATAGGGTAGGCGAGGCGGCGTTTGCCGTCGTCGGTTTCTTTGGTGATTTTGCCCTTGGCAGATTCGATAGTCTGGCGAACCTTATCCAAGGCTGGATCGATGTTCATCTCGAGGTCGGGATGAAAAACGACCGATAATTCGTAGTTTTTCATAAAACTCCTTTGGTTAAAGCAAACGCGAAACATTCCGTTTGCTGAGCTGATAATAATATTATTATAACATAGATGTGAGAAAAATAAAATAGGTATTTTATTTCTTGCCTTTATATCTGTAGATATGGCCATTATCGGAGTTGGTATTGCGGGCGGAGAAGTCGGAGGCGCCGGAATAGCCGATATTGTTATTGGCGCCGCTTCTACCCTCGCCGCCACCAGTCTCGGCGATTTTGGTGACTTGGCCGTCTTCTACTTCGATAATGATGCCGCCGTGGCCTCTAGGGGAGTTGTAGGCGAAAATGTCGCCGGGCTGGGCGTCTTTTTTGTCGATTTCTTCGTACGAGGGGTGGTCGGCGATAGAGGAAGAGGAGAAGGAGAGCTCTTCGCCGAAGGCTTTGTACATGACGAGGCTGGCAAAGCCGGTGCAGTCGACATTAATGGAACCTTTTAGTAGGGCGTCATACTGGCTGGCGCTGGTAAAATGACCGCCACCCCAGGTGTAGGTGCTTCCCTGTTTGTTGGCTAATTCGATGATTTCTTCGACGGCGGCGAGGACTTTTTCGGAGTTTTCGCGATTATCTGAGCCGTTACCATCGTTGCAGGTGGCGCAAGGTTTCCTATTGCTGTCGCCCTTGATGGCGGTGAAATAGCCATGATGGAAGGCATCGACTAGATTTTGTAAATCAGTCTCGGAATTACCCATATAGCCAGAATTGGCGACCTGGACTTTGTCGTTACTATCGATGCTAAAGATACCGACGTAGTGACCGGCGGTACAGCTACCATCGGAGTGGGCAAAGGCAAAACCTTCATGGCATCCCTCACCTGAGAAGTGGAGCATGTAGCCATCGTTTAAATATTTTTTCATTTGGTCGTAGACTTCAGTCTTGGAGCTGAGGCCGCTGATAGTTTCGACTTCAAAGCCATACTTTTTGCCGACGATAGGGTCGAGAGCTAGGGGGCTGTTTTGGTAATAATATTTATCGCCGAGAAGCTCTATGATGTCCTGGGGGTAGATATCTTCCCCGCTGGCGACGGTGGCGAGCATAGCCATAGAGACGGCGCCGCAGCCGGCACTGGCAACGGTTTCGCCGGGACCATAAGGGTCGTCGGACCAGTCGTCTAGATCGGCGGGATGATCACTTTTTTCGAAATTGCCTTGGAGATACTGGGGGTAATCACCCTGAAAGGTGGAGCAATGGCCGGCGGTAGAGGTGGAATATCCGGAGCTGCTACTGTTGGATTTGCCCTCGCAAGCGTGGAGAGAATGGGCAGGCTTGCCGATCTGGTCTTTGACGTCGCCGACAACTTCCCATTTGCCGCCGATTTTGATGTTTTCCTTCTTGGCTAGCTCAGCAGAGGTAGGCCAGTTCTTAGATCTGGACACCTCATCTATGATGCCTTTGACCGTAGAATGCCAAACAGCACCGTAGGCAGACCAACCGGCGGCAGCATAAACATTAGTCTCGGCCTCGAGGAACTTTTCGAGGTCGTAACTACTGGGGTCGGTAAATTGGTAGGCGCTATTATAATTGCCATTTCTGGTGTAGTCGGTGTAGTAGGCCGCAAACATATCTCCGAGAGTCTCATATTCGGAGCTGAGGAGGCCATTGTCGCCCTGGTAGACCTTGCAGTCGCCCATCTCGGACTCGGGGACACCATAGAGGCCTTCGCCGTAGGTGTAACCCATCCAATTGTATTTGTGACATTCCTGCTCGATGCGATAGCCGACACCAGTCTTGGCTGCGCCAGTACTGGATTCGTCGTAGACGTGAAGGAAGATGGCTTCCCAAGGGGTACCATATTCTCTTTGCATATCCATAGCCCACTCGCCACATTGCTCGACTAGCTCTTTGAGACGGAGCCGGGCATCGGTATCAGAGGAAAAAGTAGGATTGCAGCAACCACCCCCACCGCCGGTAGTCCTGCAGGATGGATTATAGAGAGTGATGTTGTTTTGAGAGAAGGTGTCGGCCTGTTGCTCGGTAAGGGCGAGGGTATTAGACATATCTAGGGCATGGCAAGAAAAGCTACATATTAGGGGCAGCGACATTGCGGCCAAGAGAGAAAAAAGGATTTTTCTCAGATATGGTATACTCAACATATTCTTTTATTATAACATATAATTACTCATTTGTATAGTCGATGTCTTCGACGGTGGAGACATAGTAAGTGAAGAGATCGGGAGAGAAACCAAGGGCCTGGACGGCAGATTTGGTCTCTTCGATATAGGAACTCCTGGTGGCTTCGTCGATATCGAAGCTAATGGGAGTGATGGTAACTTTGGTGGGCTCGGAGGAGTTAATAGAGATGGAGAAATGGTCGAAGTAATAGTAGGGGAGGAAGGAGGAGGCGAGGCCAAGGTGGGTGGCGGGATATTGGAGCCAGCTATCTGTATTGGTATCTTGACAATTGAAATCAGGATAGATTTTGGCCTCGGGGCGGTCGGGGCAAAGAATATTGAAAAAACCCTGGAATTCGCCGTTTTCTGGGTCATCTGAATAGGCGTAGTAAAAATCGTAGGATTGATTAACCTCTGGGACGTCGATGACGGCGCTGAGATAATTGATGCCACCGAGACGGTCAAAATGGAGGCTGCTGACCTCTTTTAGTGTGGCATTAGTTTTGGAATTTTTGACGGTTTGATCTGGAGAATTGGCCAAGATGAGATCATGGAGAGAGTTTTCGATGTCTTTTTGAGCATCATTACCTAGATTGGGGAGATATTCATTTAGATCATCGATTGTGGCGGATGGGAGACGATCTTGATTTACGGTGATATCATTCGATTCGAAGAGTCTGGGAATAGTGAAGGCAAGGAGGGCGATAAAAATAAATTGGGCGATAAGAAAGATGGCGAGGAGGGGATTGATGTTTTGAGTATTTTGCGTATTTTGATCGTACATTTTGTCTCCTTATTTATTCCAGCGGAAGAAATGATAATTATGGCTTCCTCCACCATTAATGTCTCTCACAGTATAATCAGATGGACCTGAATAACCGATATTCTCGTTTTTGCCGCTTCTACCTTCTTTACCACCAGTTTCAGCAATTTTAGTAACTTTGCCATCCTTAACTTCTATAATTATTACCCCATGATAATCTGAGGCAGCGGCGATATCGCCAGGTCGAATGTCCTTTCTATCAATTTCTTTGTAACTTGAGTTACTAAAAATAGATGCAGAGGAGAAGATATCTCCTTCTTCAAACTTGCTTTGATAGGCCACATAGTGAGCAAAACTAGCGAATCCGGTACAGTCGACGAAAATATTGGCTCCGTCGTTTAACATAGACTTAAAAGAGGCAATGCTGCGGTTGCCGCCAGCACTCCCTCCGTGCCCATCATGTGGATAATTGCTACCATTCTTATTGGCAAGTTCGATGATTTTTGCGACCGCAGCGACGACATCGCCGTTGCCTTGATCATCATTTTCTTTACAGATATCGCAGGAGTTTTTGCTACCATTGCCTTTAATGGCGGTGAATCGGCCATAATGAAAAGCATCGACTAGATTTTGTAAATCAGTCTCGGAATTACCCATATAGCCGGAATTGGCGACCTGGACTTTGTCATTGCTATCAATGCTAAAGATGCCGACATAGTGCCCTTCAGTACAAGTATCGTCTTTTTTCCGACTTGCAAAACCTTCGTGGCAACCTTCGCCAGAGAAGTGGAGCATGTATCCGTCATTTAAATACTTCTTCATCTGGTCATAAGCATCTTTTTTGGAGTTAACACCATCTATTTTTTCAACTTCGAAGCCGTATTTCTCGCCAACAATAGGATCAAGATCTAGGGGACTATTTAGATTATAGTACTTAGTGCCGAGGAGGTCTATAATATCATTAGGATAGATATCCTTTCCAGTGGCGACAGTAGCAAGCATAGCCATGGAGCAAGCACCGCAACCCGCATCAGAAACAGTATTGTTTCCACCACCATATGGTATGCCAGTCCAATCTTTTGTATCGGGGCCATGGTCACTATTTTCGAAATCACTTTGGAGATATTGAGGGTATTTACCTTCATAGTTGTTACAATTGTTGTTAGGGTCACAGGAAATAGGGCCTTTTTTGTAACCCATTGGATCAGATTTAACTGGGTTATCAGGATTGGCCCAGGTGTAAAATGTATAAACTGAACCGTAACTATTATAAATTACCGTTTCATTTTTTACATAGTTGTCCGCATTTAATAACCCGGAATGATCCGTAATGGTAGAGCCTTTAACTTCGATCTTTTCAACGTCAAAGCCATACACGCCACAATCGATGCAGTCGTGCTCGTTTATTTCTGGGGGAAGAGTGCGATTACCTTGATTGAATACCTCTTCAGCAGCTTTGTATTGCTCTTCTGAAGCGGAGGAACCTGAGGCTGTTTTGGCTCTAGAGGCAAACCATCTACTATTTTGTACAAAATCTCTTACACTAGAGTAGCCATCGCCTTCCGATTCAAACAAGTTTGCCATGAGTGACATTTCGTTTTTTAGAGCTTCGATTGAATCGCCGTTCTCGGTAGCGGCAGCGGCGGCTAGGTATTTTAGGTCGTCTTCCGAATAATTGTATTTTGTGAAGTTGCAGCTACCTGTGCCAGAACCAGATGAGCCAGAGGAGCCAGAGGAACCAGAGGAGCCAGAACCAGAGCCAGAGGACGTACCGGATGACCCAGAGCCATCGCAAGCATGGAGAGAATGGGGCTCACCAAGTTTGGGACGGAGATCACCATTAACAGGATATTTACCTCCAATTTGGATGTTTTCTTCTTTGGCTAGCTCAGCAGAGGTGGGCCAGTTTTTCTCTTTGGCCACCTTGGAGATAGTGTCTTTTACATAGCTATTCCAGACACTGCCGTAGACTGATTGCCAGCCCGCCTCAGCATAAACCGTAACTTCGGTTTTTAGAAAACCTTCTAGATCATAATTATTAGGGTCAGTGTATTTATATGCAGCATCATAATAACCATTTCTAGCATAATCAGTATAGTAAGCAGCAAACATATCCCCAAGCGTCTCATATTGAGCACCCAACTCGCTGGAAACGTGATTGGAGCTGTGATATACTTTACAATTACCCATTTCTTCCTCTGATAAACCGTAAAGACCTTTACCAGCACCATATTTGTAACCCATCCAGTCATATTTTCCACACTCCTTTTCAACTCTGTATCCTAGGCCAGTTTGGGCGGTACCGACTTGTGACTCCGCAACAACATGAAGAAAGAGCGCCTCCCAGGGCGTGCCGTATTCTCTTTGCATATCCATAGCCCACTCGCCACACTGCTCGATTAATTCCTTGAGACGAACTTTGGTGTCGGTGTCAGAAGAAAAAGTAGGGTCGCAACAACCACCTGTAGATTTTTTGCCATTTCCATAGCATGTGGGGTCATAAAAAGTGATGTCGTTTTGAGAAAATACAGAGGCATCTTCATCGGATAGCTGTCCCTGCGAGTTAGTTACGGCAATGGTGTCTTCTAGATTTAAAGCCTTGCAGGATAAATTCATAAAAAGAGGTAGAGCCGTAACTATAGAAATATAAGTTAGAGTTTTTTTAATAGTCATCGGTAAGCTCCAGATATTTCAGATCAAAACCATTATCCCGTAAAAGATTCTTTACGTAATTTGGGTCGTCTAGGCCAATAACACTAGAATAAATACAGAGGTATTTGGAGCAAGAATTCTCTTCATTTGATAGAGGGAGCAGAGAAACAAAAACAGAGATGGCGTTGTTTTCGTTGCGCTCGAGATTTTGATAAGGGAGGAAGGAGCTATAGAGATTGATATTTTTGTCATATTCGGTGATAAAAGATTCGGCGGAGGTGTCGTGGTCGGTAGTTTGGCTATTGGTAGAGGCGATGGCGGCTAGACGGGTAAAGGAGTCGAAATTGTCTTTTAATGTATAGAAATCAAAATTGCCAGATTTTGAGAGAAAGGTGGTAATTTCGGTAGAGGAGTGGCTATCTAGGGTAATATTGAAAGTCTTAGAATCGAGATCAGAGTGAGAAATGGTAATCTCGTACTCTCCAGGGAAAAACTGGTAGGTGCCATTAGAATAGCTAGCGTCGCCATTAACAGAAATGGTGGCGTCGACAGGGGCAACATTAAAAGAGATAACAGAAGATTTCATGAAATTAATGATTATTATGATAATAATCGCGACAATAACTAAAATATCAATAATTAGTCCCAAACGGACCCATTTATTCTTAAGAAAATCTCCCACTCGTGATGTGTTTTGCATATGTAATAATTATATCACATTTGATCAGCAAGATCATCAAATTGCTCCATCGAGGAGATGAGGAGCTCGCGGGGCTTGGTGCCCTGGGTGGGACCGACGGCGCCGATTTCCTCTAGCCAGTAGCCGAGACCAGAGACCCAGCCATGACCCTTACTGAGGCGGGTCTGGAGCATACCGGTGGAGAATTTGCCATTATTAATACTGATTTCAACGGCCTTTCGCACTAACGGATCCTGAGGGTCGAATTTGCGGCCCATGCCATCCATATTGGCACCACCGCCGGCGCCCTTGATAGCGACAGCTTGAGAAATAACCTCATCATTATACTCTGGAGGACGCTGAGAACGGAGAAAATCGGTGACTTTTTCGATGTCTTCGTCTGGCACCCAGGCCCCCTGGACGCGCTCGGGGCCGTTTAAGGTGGCTTCGGTAGAAAGTAGCATATCACCCTCACCTAGGAGCTTCTCGGCCCCAGAGAGGTCTAAAATGATGCGAGATTCCATAGATGTAAGGACGCGGAAAGCGATACGGCTAGGAATATTACCCTTAATGAGGCCAGTAATGACCTTAACGACAGGCTTTTGGGTAGCGAGGACGAGATGCATACCAGCAGCACGACCGAGCTGAGCGATGCGGACAATCAGGGGCTCTAGTTCCTTCCCTGCTTGCATCATGAGATCGGACATCTCATCAATAACAATAACGATATAAGGCATTTTGCTAGGGGCGTCGTCGGGCTTATCCTTACCTTTAGCATCTTCCTTGGCGATTTTTTCGTTGTAGTCGGCGATGTTTTTGACATGGTGCTCGGCCATGAGTTTGTAACGGAGGTCCATCTCGTTAGCGGCCCATTTCATGGCAGAAAAGGCCTTAGTAGTATCGGTAATAATAGGGGTCAAGAGATGCGGAATGCCATTATAGGCGACCATTTCTACCTGCTTAGGATCTACAATGATGAGACGCATATCACTAGGGGAGTTGCGGAACAACAGAGACATAATTAGGGTATTAGTCATGACGGACTTACCAGAACCAGTGGTACCGGCGATAAGAAGGTGGCGCATCTTGGGTAGGTCGGCGACGATGGGCTTACCAGAGATGTTTTTGCCGACGGCAAAAGAGAGAGAGCTGGAGCTACGACTCCATTCATCTGACTCAATAATACTACGAAGAGAAACAGAGGCGGCGCGAGCGTTTGGTACCTCTACACCGATAAGCTGAGTCCCAGGGATAGGAGCTTCAATACGAACGGTTTTGGCGGAAAGTTTGTAGGCGAGCTCTTTATCGCGGGCAGAGATCTTGGCAAGATTAACGCCGCCAGGGGCCTTGAGGGTATACTGAGTGACACGGGGGCCAACATTGGCGCCCTCCATCTCTACATCAATGCCGAATTCAGCAAAGGTATTTTTGATAATAAAGGCATTTTGCTGGATATTGCCAGCGTCGGCAGGGGACTGCTTCTTGGTTAGGAGGCTAGAGGTAGGCATTTTCCAATCTGGATCAGAGGCGGCGACGAGAGCCTTTTCCTCGACTTTGGCGGCGGGAGCAGCCTTGGCTGGGGACTTTCTACGGCTAGGAGTGGGAGCCTCGACAGCATCAACACCGGAATTAACCTTGATTTCGAGCTGGCCTTTTTTGGACTTTTCTTTGGTATCTTCTGGGGTGGACTTGTCGCGCTTGGCAATATTTTTGGTGCCTTTAAAGAAAGTAACAGGGGAAATCTGGAGAATAAAGGCAGCAGTGATAAAGATGAGAACAATATAGACAAAGATAACTACACCTTGGTTTAAAATATTAGTAGTCAAAGAATTGAGCCAGGCGCCGATGACACCGCCGCCTTCCCAGATGGCAGCGATGCCGGAAATCCAGAAAAGCATCAAGAAACTAGCAATGTAAACAGGGATGGCAACGCGATTATCGTCTGAACGAAGAATACGAACGCCAAGATAGACTAAGAGAGCTGGAATAAAGTAGGCAGCTATACCTAAGCCCTGAAGGATATAACTATGAACAGTATTAAGGACAGAACCGCCCTGACCAAACCAAGTGATTACGAAAAAGAGAGACAACGCGATCATCAAAATCGCGGTAACTTGGCGCCAAAAACCACCTGGGAGCTCGTGCTCAACTGGCTCGGGCTTAGAACGCGTAGATTTGCTCCTCGAGGTAGAACGCGACCGAGAGGCAGGTTTACGCTTAGCTGGTTTCCTCCTACTTGCTGGCATAAGTATATTATAGCATAAAAATGCCTTAGGGTTTGATTTTTGAGACTATTCGTAGCGGAGGGCGTCGATAGGGTCTTTTTTGGAGGCCTGGCGAGCAGGTAGAGTACCAGCGATAAAGGCGATAAACATAATTATTAGGGTAATAGTGAGCATGGTGCTAGGCTCAAATTTGGTCAATTCGAAGGTAGGAAAATCAGAGAGGAAGGTCGAGGTGGCGACTCGATTGGCGAGCTGCCCAATAATCATGGAAACCGCAATACCAAAGGCTGAACCCCAGAAGCCAAGCAGAATGGCCTCAAATGAGAAACTGAAGAAAATTTTGCCGCGACTCATACCGAGAGCTTTCATGAGACCGATCTCGCGAGTGCGCTCTTGGACGGACATGAATAGAGTATTAACAATGCCAATAGCGGCAGCGATTAAGGCGATGATACCAAAGATGTTAAAAACAACAAGAATGACATCGAAAAAGGTACGAATCATGCCAACTTCATCGTCCACGGTCAAGATAGAGAAGCCTTCATCTTCGAATGCCTGCCGGATAGAGTCGATTTTGGCGGGGTCGATATTGCCAGTCGCCATGTAGGCGAGTTTGGATGAATCGTCGAGCCCTTCGGAGGCGAGCTCGTAGAGGCGATCGTTTAAAGCGATGTTGCCGCGGAGGCCACCGCTAGACATGACACCGGGGGCTTGGACGCCAGTGACTTTAGCCTCGATGGTTTTGAGACAGTCAGAACGATTAGAGACGAAGTAACATTTGGCGGTAACTGGGGTGGCTAGGATGACGGTCTGGCCGACAGCATCCTCCACAGAGGCAAATCCAAGTTTGTCGACATAATCTTCGGTTAACATAATCTCGTAATCATCGGAATCGGAATCAACTTGGCGACCAGAGACCATATCGTAGGTCAGGCTGTCATCTGGGGAAATTGTGAAGTTGGCTTTGTATTTTTTGTCAGTTTTGGGGCTGGTAATATACTCAAGAGAGACTTGATTATATGGATTGAGAGAATTGACACCATCGATGGCGCGGAGCTTCTCTAGAACTGTGTCACTAAAATAGGACGTATCGGTAGTTTTGCCGTTTGTGGAGTCGTATTCCTCAATGGTACCGCTGAGGAGAGCGGTCATTTGATCATAGAGAGCCTTGGGAGACACCTCAATATAGCCATCGCCACCGATAGATTCGACTTGTTTGTCGATAAAATCATTGACGCCGGCATTGATAGCGGAATTCAAAATAATGGTAAAACTACCGATAAAAACAGCAAGAATAGTCAGAAAAGTGCGTGTTTTATTGCGGAAAAGATTATGATTGGCAGTGGTAATTAAATCGAGAAAATCCATTATTTGCTCCTTTCTGCTAATGCTTCGTTTTTGGCTTCGTTTTTGGCTTTGACTTCGGCGGCGGTTTTTTCGTGACGTTTCTCGGCGGAGTCCCTCTCGGATTTTTTGACTTCGTAATCGTCGATAATTTTGCCGTCAGAAATGCGGATGATGCGAGAACAAAGCCTGGCGAGGTCTTCGTCGTGAGTGACGATAATTAAAGTTACTCCACGGCGGTTGAGGTCAAAAAGGAGGTCGGTGATTTTGTCGCCGGTGGCGGAGTCAAGGTTGCCAGTTGGCTCGTCGGCAAAAATTATTTTGGGATTATTAACGATGGCGCGGGCGATACAGACGCGCTGCTTCTGGCCGCCAGAGAGATCGGTGGCTTTGTTCTTGGCCTTAGACTCTAAGTCGACTATCTTTAAGGCTTTTTCGGCTTGTTTTTTGCGGGTGCTGCGCTTGGTTTTGGCGATTTTGAGGGGGAGAAGGACGTTATCTAGGACAGTATCCTTGGGATTCATAAAGAATTGCTGAAAAACAAAGCCAAAAGTCTCACCGCGGAGCTTGTCTAGCTTCCTGGAGGACATATCTGAGACATCTTCGCCGGAAATCTCAACGTGCCCCTTTGTAGGGGAGTCGAGCAGAGCGAGGAGGTGCATAAGTGTGGATTTGCCAGAGCCGGATTTACCGACGATGGCTACAGATTCGCCCTCATTAATACTAATGTTTACATCTTTTAAGGCAGTAAAAGCGGCGTGCTTTTTGCCGTAAGTTTTTGTTAGATTTTTAGCCTCTATGATCTTTGTCATATTGTTATAGTAGCATGTTTTGAGTAAAAATATAGCCCTAAAGGGCTATCTTTTTATCTTGGCTGGGATGGCAGGGATCGAACCTG
>JAZRPP010000060.1:0-21219 GCA_045649285.1 Candidatus Nanosyncoccus sp.
GTTTACTTTCATGGCCCAGTTAGAAGTATCTCCACTAGTAGCAGTGCCAGTGGGGATATCATAAGTGGAGCCGGCATCAGAAGAGAGGACAGTCTTGCCCGCAGTATCGTCTGTATAGCCTATAGCATAAAGAGAGAAGCCACTGATATCATTACAGCCGGCTTTGATAGTAGTCTGGCCGATACCTTCTGTGTAGATACCAGGAGCCACGATAGCGGTGTGTGGAGTGTTAATAGTACCAGAAAGGGTACAAGAAGTAGCAATAGTTACGTTTAGTTGGTCTGAAGAAGTTTCTTCAGCATGAGTAGCTGGGTTAGTTAGCAGTACGGTTGCTAATCCTAATAAAATTACCCCCCCCCCGCAGTAGCTAGATCTAGCTTGCTAGCCAGACCTAGTTTTCCACAGACATGTCTTTTGATCCTCATTTTAGTTTTTCTCCTTGTTGTACAACTTTAAGCTTATGTAGTTTATTTTAGAGGATTTTTGGGTTGACGTCAAGAGCTTGGCCTAAAAGTCTTGACATAAGGGGAGTTTTCGAGTAAACTCTATATAGTTAATTAATGTGGAGAAATTATGATAAAGAAAACGATTAGCCTGACCGCGGAAGGGAAGAAAGCGCTGGAAAAGGAGCTAGAGGAGCTGATTGCCGAGCGTCCGGCTATCGCGGAGCGGATAGCGACGGCGAGGTCTTTTGGTGACTTGTCTGAGAATGAAGAGTATTCCTCAGCACGCAACGAACAAAAAACCGCCGAGGGGCGAATTCTCGAAATTCAAGATATTTTGAAAAATGCAAAGATTATCCGTGGTGGCAAGCGAGATAAAGTAGCATTGGGTGCAACAGTGAATATTAAACTTAGCAATTCTAAGCGAACCTACACCGTAGTAGGCCCGACAGAGGCTAACCCTAGCGAGGGCAAGATTTCGGATGCTTCGCCGATTGGCAAGGTTCTAATGGGGCACAAAGCTGGCGATATTTTAGACTTCAATGGTCGGAAACTTGAGATTTTAGAGGTAAAATAGTATAATATATTATATGCTATTAGAAGATTACCGAAACGAGAGATTAAGAAAACTAGGGGAGCTGCGCGAGCGGGGTATGGAGCCCTACCCATCTAAGACGGCGCGCAATACTAAAATCCGCGAAGTAGTAGACCATTTTGACGAGAAAAAGGGCCAGGAAGTGACGATAGCGGGGCGGATCGTGGCGATTCGCTCGTTTGGTAAGCTAGCTTTTATCAAAGTACGAGATTACACTGGCGAAGTGCAGATTTTTATGCGGGCCTCTGGAGATGAGGTGGCTGCTGGATTTCTTGGGATTAAAGACATTAAGTTGCTAGATACGGGGGACTTTATCGAGGCGACTGGTACAGTAGATAAGACCCAGACGGGGGAGATTTCGGTGTTTGCTAACGAGGTACGGATTTTGACTAAATCTCTTAGGCCTTTACCAGAGAAGTTTACAAATAAGGAAGAACGTTACCGCCGACGCTACGTAGATATGAATGTAAATCTAGAGGTGCGGGAGCGCCTAGTGCGGCGGTCTAAATTCTGGCAGGCTACGCGGAATTTTATGAATAAACATGGATTTATCGAGGTGAATATCCCGGTATTAGAACATACGACTGGTGGGGCAGATGCGACTCCTTTTGTCACACACATGGATGCGCTGGATGAGGATTTTTATTTACGGATTTCACATGAATTGCCATTAAAACGGTTGCTTGGTGGGGGGTTTGAGAAAGTTTATGACATCGGCCCGAGATTCCGGAACGAAGGTGTAGATGACGAGCATTTGCCAGAGCATATCGCGTTTGAGGCTTACGCGGCATACGAAAATTACGAAGACGGGATGAAATTTTACGAAGAAATGATCAAATATGTAGCGCGCGAGACCTGGGGGACTCTGAAGTTTAACGTGGGTGGATTTGAGATTGACCTAGAGGGTGAGTGGCCGCGGTATAAATATGCGGATCTTTTGCGAGAGAAGTATGATGTAGATGTGTTTAACCCGGATCGGGAGCAGCTGATGCGGATTTTGAGAGAAGAAGCGGCAAAATCCAAGGCAGATGCTAAATATCTGGCTGGACTAGATGAGAAACTGGCCAATACTACGACGCCGCATTTGATCGACGATGTCTGGAAACTAATCCGCAAGACTTCGGCTGGGCCGTACTGGGTGGTAGAAGAGCCACTAAGCCTCTCGCCGCTAGCAAAGAAGTCTAGCGAAAATCCACTAGTGACAGAGAGATTTCACCCGGTGATCGCGGGGACGGAAATGGGGAATGGTTTCTCAGAATTAAACGATCCGCTGGACCAATTAGAGAGATTTACCGAGCAGCAAGCAGCACGCGACGCTGGAGATGAAGAAGCCCAAATGCTAGATCAGGATTTCGTAGAGATGCTAGAATACGGGATGCCACCAGCCTGCGGCTGGGGGAATTCAGAGCGGAATTTCTGGCTACTCGAGGGTGTGTCTGGTAGAGAGGCAGTGCCATTCCCGGCAATGAAGTTCCTAGAATAGTAGTATGCTTTGCTTATGGGGGTGTATTTTGGGGAAATAATTGTAGTATAATATATTATATATGGCAAAATTTGAGTTAGTGTCCAAATATCAGCCAACTGGCGACCAACCGAAGGCGATCCAGCAACTTTCTGATGGCCTGAAACGTGGTGCACGGGAGCAGACTTTGCTTGGAGTGACTGGCTCGGGCAAGACCTTCACCATGGCTAATATCATCCAAAATGCCCAGCGGCCGACTTTGATCCTGGCACATAATAAGACGCTGGCGGCGCAATTATTTTCTGAGTTCCGGGAGTTTTTCCCGAAGAATGAAGTACACTATTTTGTTTCGTATTTTGACTATTACCAACCTGAGGCCTATATCGCTTCTACGGACACTTACATTGAGAAAGATTCAGCTATTAATGACGAGATAGACCGTTTGCGACACGGAGCTACAGAGGCTTTACTAACGCGGCGAGATGTAATCGTTATTGCAAGTGTATCGTGTATTTACGGCATCGGCTCACCCGCCAACTATACTGAGATGTCGCTGCCACTATGGAAGGGGGACTCGGGCTGGAGGAAGTTCCGATCTCGGACATTTCGGAGCGCGGCAGCGCGAGAATTAGTGCCGGCCGCCCGTGGCGGCGGGCCGGACGGACACGTGTCCGAGATGGAACTTTCTCAGCTCGAGTTCATACAGCAATTAGTTAGTATGCAATATCATCGGAATGACTTGGCGTTTGAGCGGGGGAACTTTCGGGTGATGGGGGATACGATTGATCTTTTCCCAGCAAACGGAGAATACGCTTATAGGTTTGAGTTTGGATTCGATACTTTAGAAGAAGTAAAGATCGTAGACCCCCTAACTCTAGAAGTGCGGGAGAAGCCGGATCATGTACATATTTTCCCAAACACCCACTATGCCACGCCAATGGACCAGCTAGAAAAAGCCTTAGTGACGATTCGCGCAGAGTACGAGGAGCGGATGAAATACTTTGAAAAGCACGAAAAATATTTGGAAGCGCAGAGATTATCGCAGAGGACTAAATACGATCTAGAAATGCTCAAAGAAACTGGTTTTGTGAAAGGGATTGAAAATTACTCTAGGCACTTGGAAGGAAGAAAAGCTGGCGAACCGCCTTCGACTTTGCTTGATTTCTTCCCGGAGGATTGGCTTCTCATGGTAGACGAATCACACATGACTTTGCCGCAAGTCCGAGGCATGTATAATGGCGACCACGCAAGGAAGTTAAATCTAGTAGAATATGGTTTCCGATTACCAAGTGCGCTAGACAACCGGCCCCTAACTTACGGTGAATTCCAGAAACACATCAACCAAGCGATTTATGTCTCGGCCACACCGGGGGAATACGAGATAGAAGTCTCGCCTAAGCCCTTGGCTGAGCAGGTGATTCGCCCAACGGGACTACTCGATCCAGAAATAGAAGTGCGCGGGAGCGATGGGCAAATCGATGATTTAATGGAAGAAATCGACCGACGGATTGCCAAGAAGCAGCGGACATTAATCACAACTCTAACTAAGCGGATGGCAGAGGATTTGACCGACCATCTAAAAGAGCGCGGTGTCAAGACGGCCTATATTCATTCCGATATAGACACTTTGGAGCGGGGAGATATTTTACGAGATCTCCGCGAGGGGGTGTATGATGTGCTGGTCGGGATTAATTTACTGCGAGAGGGACTGGATCTCCCAGAAGTATCGTTAGTCGCGATTTTGGATGCAGATAAAGAAGGGTTCCTGCGCTCGGAATCGGCGCTGATTCAGACGATTGGCCGGGCGGCGCGGCACGAAGAGGGGAAGGTAATCATGTACGCGGATTACATTACCGAAAGTATGGAAAAGGCTATAGCCGAGACTAATCGCCGGCGCGAAATCCAAAAAGAATACAACGAAAAACACAACATCACGCCACATTCCGTAAAAAAAGAAATCTCGGCGGGGCTGCGCGCGATTATCCCGGAGTCAGAAAAGAAAGATAAATTAGATATCAAACGAATGCCAAAAGATGAACTCCCCGGCCTAATTAAATCGCTAACCGGAGAGATGCAACTCGCCGCGGCAAATCTCGAATTCGAAAAGGCCGCAGCACTTCGAGACGAAATAGAAAAAATAAAAGAATACATCAATAAGAAATAAAAATAGGTATTTTCTTCACAAGACTTAACGCTTATGTAATTTTTACAAAATCCGTCAGGTGCATAAGTGTCTTAAAATCCGGACACTTTCCACACTGGGATTTTGGTAAAAATTACGCGCATTAAATCTGAAAATTGTTCAGAAAATACCTATTTTTTATTTCTAGTCGTGCAAGTATTTTTTATTGTATTTCGCCTTGCCGAAGCCGAGGATTAGATAGGTAATCTCGGGGAAGAAGACCGAGGCGATTTTGAAGCCAAGGCCTTTCTTAAAGGCGGATGCCAATTTAACAACTTGGACGATTTCTATAATACCAGCAGCGACCGCCAAGAAAATACCGATAATAAACATCGGCCCGATCTGGAATGTCATCGTACCGTTAGGGCCAGTTGCAACGACGCTCGGTGTGAGACAAAGGGTAGCTACGATCGGCAAGAAAATCCACCAGCCGCTCATACCGGAAATTCGGAAAAGACAATATTGATTATAAAATGGAATGATAGATTTCCAGCCAGCAAAACCAGCCTTTTTAAATATCTTCCACATTGCCACAATGAGAAACACGATTAGTACGATCGTAATGACTGAAGACACTATCATTACACCCTCATTACCACCACTCGCTGTTTCTATGTTGTAGTCTTGAACTGTAATTGTTTCCATTTGTTCCTTTCTTTTATATCTTACGATAAGTGTACAATATATATATTAAAAAATCAAGAAAACAAAAGCACTTTTTGACTAGAAAAATAAAAATTTATGTTATAATGTAAGCATGAGTGGTGTGGGCGCAGAGGCAGCAGAAAAAATCAGCCGTAGGATTCGTGCAGCGGATTATTTGTCAGTAGCACAATTATACTTGAGAGATAATTTTTTACTGGATCGCGAATTAGCGCCGGAAGATATCAAGCCGAGACTGCTCGGGCACTGGGGGACTTGCCACGGGATTAACGTAGTATACGCAAATCTAGCCTATCATTTTCGAGGCGATGATAATTTTTCATTTATTTTGGGGCCGGGGCACGGGTTCCCAGCTTTGCAAGCAAACTTATTTTTAGATGGCAGGCTGGCCGAGGTAGAGCCCGAGGCGACATTAGATTATAATGGTGTTAAATATATTTGTCAGAACTTTTCTTGGCCGGGCGGATTCCCTTCGCACGCTAGTCCGCGGACACCAGGAGTGATCACCGAGGGTGGGGAGCTAGGCTACGCGGCGGCTAATGCTTATGGTGTAGCTTTGGGGCATCCAGAAAAGACCGTAGCAGTATTAATCGGTGATGGGGAATTAGAGACGGCGACAGCACTAGATTCTTTGAATTTACAAAATCTACTCGGCGGGAAGTCTAATGGCAAGGTTTTGCCCGTTTTGCATTTGAATGGTTACAAGATTTCAGCGCCATCGATTTACGGGAGAAAGTCAGAGAGAGAATTAAATGATTTAATCCGTGGTTTTGGGTTTACGCCGATTATGATCGACGGGGAAAATATCGAGGATTTCCAAAGTGCTTTAAACAAAAAGGTAAAAGCACCGTTTTATATCGTCAAAACTATCAAGGGTGAAGGCGGACCAAATCGTTACCAAAGCTCGCATCAGATTCCGCTAAAACATCCTGCGAGTGAGCCAGCAGAATTAGAAAGATTAGAAAAATGGCTAAAGAGTTATCATTTTGAAGAAATCTATACGGATGAAGGAGGATTCAAATTATGAAAGAAATGCGTTCGGCAGCGGAGAGAATTGGCGAGTTATTAGCACGAGAATTCAAGAGTGACCCGAATTTTTATTTCTTCTCACCGGATGAGACGACTTCTAATAGATTTGGCAAGATTTACGAAGTAGAGAAGCGAGCCTGGGGTCTCCCGACGCAGCCTTGGGACACTCCAGAGGGCGAAGATGGCCGGATCGTCGAGATGTTATCTGAGAATGTGCTCTTTTCTGTCATGACTGGGCACTTAATGAACGGGGAAAGAGCGATGATGGGGGGTTACGAGGCTTTTTATTCCGTGGTTACCTCGCAGATTTTGCAACACATGAAGTTCATGAAGCAAATGCGGGATGTAAAGTGGCGAGAGCCGGTGCCAGCGGTGAATTTGCTTTCGACTTCGACTTGCTGGCGGCAGGATCATAATGGTTACACACATCAGTCACCAGCTTTGATTTCTACTTTACTTAGTGTGCCGAGTAGCACGGCCAATTGCCACTTCCCTGTAGACGATAAGGCGGCAGAAATAGCGTTTAATTACATGCTAAATAGTACAAATGTTGTAAATTTGACAACATTTAACAAAAATCCGATGCCGCGATATCTTAACCTAGAACAAGCAGAAACACAATATAACGACGGTGGGGCAGGAATATATGAATTTATTTCTGACGAGAATCCAGATATTGTGTTTACAGCAGCGGGCGACATCGCAACACGTGAATCCATTGAGGCGATTAAGATTCTAAAGAAGGATGTGCCGGGGCTGAAGATGCGCTTTGTAGGTATAGCGGCGCTATCTTTTGGCGCGATAGGCACGACAGAAAATAAGCTGAGCGCAGCCGGATTTGCAAAGTTTTTCACCAATAACAAACCAATTATTGCCAATTTTCATGGCTACCCGGAAGCTTTGGAAGCGATTCTGGCTAATTATGCCGACCGGCGGCGGATGCGAGTGCATGGCTTCATCGAAGAGGGTACGACGACTACGCCGTTTGAAATGTTGCGGATGAACCGAGCTTCGCGCTACGACCTAGCGATGGATGTGGCCGCGATGCTAGGACGCAAAGATCTGGTGCGCAGATACCAGAATGTTTTAGACCAGAATCACGCTAATGCTGTCAAAAACGGGGAAGATTTGATAAAATAACTATATGGAGATAGTTACATTTGTTTTTGTGATGTTGATTTTTTTGGAGACTAGTTTTTTGGCGGCCTCAAAAAAGCGGCCATACCGGAGTGGGGCCCGCAAAATCTATATTGATACTTCTACCTTAATTGACGGGCGAATACTAGAAGTGGCGCGATCTGGATTCCTAGACGGGGACGTAATTGTCTTAAAAAGCGTACTACGAGAATTACAACTACTAGCCGATGGCAAAGATTCGGAAAAACGCAACCTAGCCAGGCGAGGATTAGAGACAGTAGCAGAGCTAGAGCGAGTAGTTGAGGTGAACACAGAAATCTTTGACGACGGCGAGGGTCGAAAGTTGGTAGATGATGAATTATTGCGGTATGCCAAGGCGAATCGTGGCGCAGTATTGACGCTAGATTATAATTTAATTAAGGTGGCCAAGGCAGAAAAAATCCCAACTCTAAATCTAAATGATCTAGCACTAGCAGTGAGGACTGAATTCTTACCAGGAGAAAAGCTGGAAGTAAAGGTACTGGAAAAGGGTACTAATAAAGGTCAAGGGGTTGGGCATTTGCCGAACGGCGTGATGGTGGTAATAGACAAAGGTGCTTCTAAAATCGGCAAGACCGTCAAAGTAGAGCTCGAGAGATTTCACGAGACTTCTTCTGGCAGAATGATTTTTGCTAAGATTGTAAAAAAGTAACCATATATAATATATATTATATATGGTTACTATAGTTGCTACTAGTTGTCTTTTTTATCGTTGTCGTCTTTGGTAGTAGCGGAGGAACAGACGGTAGAACTACCCTCAGCCGAAGTGGCATAGCCAGAGGAATCTGTAACCACATAGCGGAGTGAGTGAGCGGATTTACCGTTTAGAGTATGAATCTTGCCGCTACCCGAGACACCGCCGACTTCATTGCCATCGACATAGAAGTTGTATCCAGCGATATCGTAAGTACCTTTGTCGATCCGAGCAAAGACTGTAGCAGTGCCGTCGTTGTTACAAGAAGTGGAAAGAGAGACGCTAGGCGGAGTAAAGTCACAGGTGTCGTTCTGGTCGCGATTATATGGCTCTGGTACACTGTAGACTGCATTACCAGTCATCGGATCGACAGTCTTGGTGACTTCGACTGGAATCTTGTATTCCTCTGGAGTACAAGCGGAAGCTAACAAGTGATTATAGCGGTTAAAGATAAGTGTTTCTTTAGAGACACCAGAGTTTTTGCCAGAGAACCAGCTCGGCCAAATATCTGTCTTGCCGTTGATGGTGAGAGTCTGGATACCGTCTGGCTTGGCTGGCTCGCTGCCTGGAGTCCAGCGACCATCTGGCTGATAGACTTCCTTGTGGACACGCTCCATATAGGTACCGACAGTATGACGCACGACGTCGTTAGTATTAGAAGAGAGGCCAGCACCATCATGATTACCGTTCCAGACAAAGGTGGAAACAGCGGTAGAATAGCTCTCGATGAGGGAGTCCTTAGTCACGGCAGAGTTTGTAGTGGTAGTAGTACCAGTCTTGGTGGCTGTCCAGACACCTGGCACGACAAAACCTTCATTGTTGAACCAACGAGCACTTTTATCGCTAAGGATACTATCGATCATGTAGGCAACCTGTGGGTCAACTACCTGGGTGGCTTCTGGGTCGCTCCAGGATTCAACTACTTCGCCAGAAGAGTTTTTGACTTCTAGGACATAGGCTAGATCCTTATGTGAGCCACCGCGAGCTATAGATGCATAGGCATTAGCATGCTCCACCATCTTAACACCACAACCAGAGCCGATGGCAATAGAGAGACCAGGGCTTTCGACGTTTTCACAATAAGAAGTATCGCCTAGAGCGTGAGCTACTTCTAGAGACTGATCGATGCCATTGATATAGAGGGCTTTGACCGCGGCGATATTAAGGGAATGACCAAGAGAATAACGAATAGTGACGTTGCCATAGAACTGCCCAGTAGCGTTGCCAAGGGTACATTTACCAGCGGTGTAGCCAGCGCAGTAGATTTTGTCGATGTTTTCGTCCTTAAGGATACTACCCGGACCATAATTGGTACCTTCGCGCTCCATAAAGAGTGGGGCGTAGTCTAGGATAGGCTTAATTGAGGAACCGGGCTCGATAGCAGAGTCGGTAGTAGCGTTGGTCTCGCCGTATTCTGGATTGTTAAAATCAACTGAACCGACCATGGCGATAACCTGAGAAGTCTCTACATCCACCGAGACCATAGCAAGGTCGTCGCTATTATTCTTGTACATGTAGGCCGAGCCAGTAGCCACGGCATCTTCGGCAATTTGCTGGGCGCGAAGATCAACGGTAGTCTTGATAGACCAGCCACCAGAACGCATAGTCTGGATACCATATTTATCTTCTAGTTGTTTCTTAACTTCTAGGACAAAATGCGGTGCTTTCATATTAGCATACTGGGCAGACTCAGGCTGAATGGTAGCCAGGATATCTACACTCTTAGCCTCGTCGGCTTCTTCCTGAGTGATATAATTCATTTCTACCATATCGTCGAGGACTTTGTGCTGACGCTCAATTAGCATTTCGTTGCCATATTCGTTGTATGGGTTTAAGACGCCTGGGTTGTTTGGGATGGCAGCAAGGAGAGCACACTCTGATAGATTCAGATCTTTGGCGCTTTTACCAAAGTAGGTCTGAGCAGCAGACTCTACACCATTACGCCGACCACCGTAAGGAGACTGGTTAAGATACATGAGAAGGATTTGATCCTTGGTGTACATCTTTTCGAGCTGGACGGCTAGGATGAGCTCCTTGATTTTACGGGCAAGACCACCACGGTTCTCACTGGCGGCTTCGTCGGAGAAGTAAACCTGCTTAATTAGCTGCTGAGTCAAAGTAGAACCACCCTGGACACCTTGACCAGTGAAGGTGGCAAGTGTCGCCCGGAGAGTAGCACTGAGATCTACACCAGCGTGATTATAAAAATTCTTATCCTCGATGGCGATGGTAGCTTGATACATTTGCTCTGGGATATCTTCGCCGTTCTCAACAATTAAACGATAATCAGCACTACCAGTATCCTCCCAGAGGAGCTCGCCGTTACGATCATAGTAACGGTTAACCGTCTCGGAAATATTCATCTCGTCGAGTTTGATTTCGTCGAGATCTTTCTTGTAGTACAGGAATAGACCGCCGATAAAGATAATACCGATCAGGATACAAGCGGCGATGAATTTGAAAATTGCTTTTTGGCCACGTTTAGAAAACCACCATTTGGCCACACGCTTTGGATGGAGGCGTGCAAAAAATCGCTTGACCGGCTCCTTGGGGAGCTGAGCCAAATCTTCGGCATGACGGCGCGAAGCCGCCTCGCTTTTAGCCATCCGCCTATAGCTGAGGCTGGAATATAAGTTCATATTTTTTTTCGCAGTTTTTGAGGTCTTTTTCTTGGCCGATTTAGATTTTTTTGATTTAAACGGCAGAATCACCTCGGATTTCTTTTTGCCCATATATATATTATACACGAAAAATCAAAAATTTGTGTGTTATTATAATATATATGAAGAAATTTCGATTTCGGTCGATAGTGGCGCTTGCGCAAATGAAATTATCAGTAAAGTCGGCGGCAATTGTGCTGGCTTCGTCGACGTTGCTTTCTGCGCTGCTTGGACTATTCCGAGATCGGCTACTGAACTCGTACTATCTTGGGACTTACCCAACAGGGATTGATGCTTATACGGCGGCGTTTACGATACCAGATTTTATGTTCTTTATTTTAACCTCGGGGGCACTGGCGGTTTCGTTTATCCCGGTATTTAATCAGCGCTTAGCCACGGGGAATAAGAAATCGGCTTGGGAACTATCCTCTAGTACGGTGAATTTGCTGGCGATTTTAACTTTGGTGGCCAGTATATTAATTATGATATTTGCGGATCCTCTAATTCGGTATGTAGTGAGCCCGGGGCTAGACGAATCGGGGATGGTGCTAGCGATTAATATGACGCGGGTAATTGCGATTAATCCGTTCCTGTTTAGTATTGCCACGGTGTTGACCAGTATCCAGCAAGCGGCTAAGCGGTTTATTTTCTATGCTTTTGCGCCTGCTATATACAATATAGGGATTATTATTGGGATTACTGGGTTCACTGGGGGAATTAACTTGTTTGGAATTCAGGTCTTTGAGGGGGGGATTATGGGGGTGGCGATCGGGGTGATTTTTGGGGCGGTAATGCAGCTGATCGTGGCACTAATCGGGATGTTTGGGCTAGGATTTGATTATGAATTCAAGATTTATTGGAAAAATCTGGGCTTCCGCTCGATTTTAAAACTACTGCCAGCGCGGTCGCTAGACCAGGGAATTGATTATGTAAACAGCGTGATTAACACTAACCTATCTAGCCGGATGGGGGTGGGGGCGGTGCGCTCGTTTGACCAAGCTACGTCCCTGCAGCAGATGCCGGTAAATCTGATCGGTGTGGCGATCTCGACGGCATTTTTCCCGAAGTTGACCGATGAGCTAGGCTCGGGAGACAAAGAAAAGTTCTATCACACCTTCCGGCAGGCACTACGGGCGATTATTTGGGTTGCTTTGCCGGTGTCGATTATTGCATTCTTTGGCCGAGGGTATGTGACGAGTTTTATCTCTAATATTGGTAATAACGACAGTAACGGGACGATTTCTTCGGTGCTCGGGATGCTATGTTTGGCGATTTTTGCGCGGAGTGTATTCCATATCGCCTCTAGAGGATTCTATGCCTTCCAGGATACCAAAACGCCGTTTTATATTTCAATTTTTGCGGTGGGGCTGACAGTGCTGATGTCGGTGTGGTTCTACCTGGCAGGATGGGGAGTAGATGGGCTAGGTATCGCACAGTCACTTGGGGCGATGCTAGAAATCGTGATTTTGCTACTTATTTTACAAAGGCGCTCGGGTGGCAAGCTGCTAAATAAGGCTTTTTATAAAGCGACGACGCGGATGCTCTTTGCTACGGCGGTGGCTGGATGTGTGGCATTCTCGATGACGAAGTTCGTACCACTAATGGCGACGGATACTTCGCTGGTGATTACAATTCCGAAGTTCCTTTTGATCGCTACGATATCTTTTATCGCTTACTTGGCGGCGAGCTATTTCCTAGATTTGAAAGAAGCCAAGCCGATCCTCGGTTATATCAAGAAAATCTTGTTTAGGAACGCAAAATAGTGATATAATATATATTATGGAAATAAAACGCGAGGATATTTTGCATTTGGCAAATTTGTCGGATTTTTCGCTTAGCGAGACAGAGATTGATTCGCTCGGCAAAGATTTAAACGGCATAGTCAAATATATTTCTCAATTAGACGAGCTAGATACTGCAGGACTAGAGCCGACGTATCAAGTTTTTGAAATGGAAAATATCTGGCGGGACGACAAAATCATCCCGCAAGAGGCGGAGCGTGAGGCATTGCTAGCTCTCACCAAAGAAGAAAAAGATAACCAAATAAAAGTTCCAAAGGTGTTATAAATGAAAATAGAGCGTATCAAACGGCGCGCCATGCGCGTAAAAATGGCGGGGAAGAAACTGAGGAGATAGAATGAAAATTGCGAGTGAGAAGGTATCGGCAGTAAAAATGGTCGAAGAGGCTCTAGCTAAGACTGAGCAATATGCGGATTATAATATTTTTACTTTTGTTAATAAAGAGGGAGCCCTAAAAAAAGCACGAGAGATAGATGAAAAAATCGCTCGCGGGGAGAAAGTGGGGCGGCTAGCTGGCGTACCATACGCTCTGAAAGATAATTTCCTCTCGCCAGAGGGAGAGACTACAGCTTCGGCGCATATTTTGCAGGGACTAGTCTCGCCGATTACAGCTACGGCAGTAGAAAAGTTGGAAGCTGAGGGGGCGATTATGCTAGGGCGGACGAATTTGGATGCCTTTGCACATGGGTCCTCAACCGAGAATTCGTATTTTGGGCCGACTTTGAATTCACACGATAAGGAGCGGGTAGCTGGAGGCTCGTCTGGGGGCTCGGCTGTGGCGGTGGCGCTAGGGATTGTAGAGTTTGCTACGGGTACAGATACGGGGGGGTCGATTCGCCAGCCAGCATCATTTAATGGAGTATATGGGCTGAAGCCGACCTACGGTTGTATTTCGCGGTATGGAGTCGTGGCGATGGCGTCGTCTACAGACTGTATTGGATTTTTTGCTAAGGATGCTAGGGATTTGGATCTGTTAATGTCTATTACTGCAGGGCAGGATCCAAAGGATTTGACGACACTGCCAGATTATTATAATAATTCGACATCCGATTTGCCCAAAAAGATCGGCGTGATTAAGGATTTTGATAATGATAAGGTGGATTCGGAGATTAGGGAAGCATTAAAGCATAAACTTGACGAGCTGTCAAAAAGAGGTTGTGATATTGTTGAACTAGAGATGTCAGCGCTGAAATATGCCCTCGCGGCATATTATATTATCGTGCCGGCGGAGGTGGCTTCTAATCTCTCGCGGTATGATGGGGTCCGATATGGATTCCGAAGCGAGGCAGCTAAGGATCTAGACTCTCTGTATGACAAGACGCGGAGTGAGGGCTTTATGCCAGAAAATAAACGGCGGATTATGATCGGCAACTTTGTGCTATCTAGTGGATTCTATGATGCGTACTTCCTCAAGGCGGCCAAGGCGCGGACGTTAATTATCGAGGAATACGAGAAAGCTTTTGAAAAATGTGATTTTATCCTGACTCCAGTGGCACCAAACCCAGCCTTTAAGCTAGGAGAGAAGGTCAATGATCCAGTAGCGATGTATCTAGAAGATGTAATGAGTGTGCCACTAAACCTCGCGGGGCTACCTGGGCTGACTATCCCAGCTGGCAAGACTGCGGAGGGGTTACCGATTGGCTTGCAGCTAGTGGGGCCAAGGCGGAGCGATAAGAGCTTAATCCACTTTGCAAAGGAGATAGAGGAAGAATAATGGACGGCGGTGTAGTAACATTTATTATTGCAATATTAATCGTGGCGGTGTTGATTTTTGTGGCGATTATGCTGACCGGCAAACGCAACTATACCTTTAATAAGCAAGCCTACCAGACGAGATTTCTCACGATCGAGAATAAGCTAAACAAAGACAACCCGGCCACATACCCGATTACAATTATCGAGGCAGACAAATTACTAGACAAGGCCATGATGGAGATGGGGCTCCCTGGCAAGACCATGGGTGATAGACTCAAAAAATCTGGTGATAAGTTTGAAAATCTAAACGGTGTCTGGCGGGCGCACAAAGTGCGGAATGCCATAGCCCACGAGGCTGGGTTTGAGGTAAGTTACAAGCAAGCGACTAATGCCTTGGCGATTTATAAAACAGCATTAAAAAATCTAGGAGCGATATGAGTAAATATGTACCCACAATTGGAATTGAATGTCATGTACAGCTAGCCACCAAGACCAAGCTGTTTTCAGAGGTGGATAATGATGCTAGAGGGAAGGAGCCGAATTCATGTGTCTCGCCAGTGGATTATGCGCTGCCGGGGATGCTACCGAGATTAAATGGCGAGGCGATCCGCTTTGCGGTAAAGGCGGGGCGGGCGATGAATTGCCAGATTAATCTAGAATCGCGATTTGACCGCAAACATTATTTCTATCCGGACTCGCCGAAGGGGTATCAGATTACGCAATTTTACCAGCCGATTATCGGGGAGGGCTATGTGGAGCTACCGAGCGGCGAGAAGGTGCGGATAGAGCACGCGCATCTAGAGGGCGATGCGGGGAAGTTGACACATTTTGATAATTATTCTCTGGTAGATCTGAATAGAGTTGATACACCGCTGATCGAGATCGTCTCTATGCCAGATATCCACTCAGCCAAGGAGGCACACGATTACGCTAAGGAACTTTGGCGGCTAATGTGCTACGCGGGGGTGACTTATGGTGATCTCTATAATGGCAACATGCGGTTTGATGTGAATACCTCGCTGGCTGAAGAAGGGGCGGATGAGCTCGGCACGCGGACGGAGGTCAAAAATCTCAATTCTTTCCGGAGTGTAGAGCGAGCGGTAGAATATGAAATCAAACGGCAAACCAAGATCCTAGAGTCTGGCGAAAAAGTGAGGCAGGAGACTAGGGGCTGGAGCGACGCCACCGGCGAGACTACCGCGCAGAGATCTAAAGAGGAGGCCAAGGATTACCGCTATATGCCAGAGCCGGATATCCCACCGGTGCATTTGACTGACGAATTCGTGGCAGAGCAGCTGGCAGATTTCCCGCTGATGCCAGCGGACTACCGCAATAAATTCGGAAAAACTATTAAGAATGATCTACTAGAAATATTATTAGATTATCCAGAATTAATGAGAAAATTAGAAGACATCAAAGAAGGACATTTAACTTCTATTGTAAATTTGTTTACATCAGTACTTCTAGCAGAGGAGAAGTCTGCGGAGTATCTGAATGATTTGCCGTCTGCAGAGGATTTGAATACTTTGGCAGAGATGAATAACAAGAAAGAGCTGTCTTCTACTGCAACGAAGGAAGTGTTCTTGCATTTGTTTGATCCGGAGATGAGAAAACGCGGAGTACGGACTATTGCGAAGGAGCTGGGGTTGATTCAAGAAAACGATCTCGGCGCATTGGAAAAGATCGTAGATACTGTACTAGCCAAGCCAGAGACCAAGAAGGCGCAAGAAGATTTTAAGGCTGGCTCGGAGAAAGTAATAGGCTTCCTAGTGGGGCAAGTGATGAAAGAATCACGCGGTAAGGCCAACCCATCTAGCGTACAAGAGATTTTACGGAAAAAATTGAAATAATTTTTGCTAAATATATGATATAATTAGGGAAGCGATTTTCTTTTTGAGTGTGGAGCTTCAAAGAGAACGACAATAATATTAAATAATAAAGGAGCATATGGCGACTAAGAAAACTGACCTAAAAGATCTCCGTAATATTGGGATTATTGCCCATATTGACGCGGGGAAGACGACCACGTCTGAGGCGATTCTTTACCGGACGGGGCTAAAGCACAAAATCGACCTAGTGAAGGGCGGCACCGGTGGTGCTGATACCGACTGGATGGAGCAGGAAAAGGAACGGGGGATTACGATTACTTCTGCCGCGGTGACGGTTTATTGGAAAAATCATCAGATTAACATTATCGATACCCCAGGGCACATCGACTTTACCGCAGAGGTGGAGCGGTCGCTCCGGGTCCTAGATGGCGCCGTAGTGGTGTTTGACGGTAAAATGGGGGTGGAGGCGCAGTCCGAGACGGTTTGGCGCCAGGCGACCAAGTACGGTGTGCCGAGGATTTGTTTTGTCAATAAGATTAACCAAATCGGTGGTGATTTCTACAAATCGCTCGATTCTATCCACAAGCGTTTGTCTAAAAATGCAGTGGCGATCCATTTGCCAATTGGGTTCGAGAAGGACATCTGCGGGGTAGTAGATTTGATCGACATGAAGGCCTATACCTATAAAGATTATGCCGATCACGAGCTAACCGTAGGTGAAATCCCAGAAGATATGAAGGAAAAGGCTAAAAATGCTCGCTCGATGCTAGTCGAGGAAGCTGTCCAAGCCGATGAAGCTTTGATGGATAAGTACTTCTCTGAAGGCGAAGAGGCGATCTCGGTAGATGAGCTGAAGGCGGCCCTGCGTAAGCGCGTGCTAGACGGCGATTTCTTCCTAGTGACTGGTGGGGATGGTCGTGGGGTAATCGTAGAGAAGGTGCTAGATTTGATGACGGATTATTTGCCTTCTCCGCTAGACCGTGACCAGGGGCAGACTGTGGGGACTGATCCAAAGACTGGCAACGAAATCATCCGCAAGGCTAACGACAATGAGCCTTTGACAGCTCTAGCCTTTAAGATCGCGACGGACCCGTTTGTAGGGAAGTTGATCTTTATCCGGGTTTACGCTGGCAAGTTGAAATCTGGTGATACAGTCTTAAACGCTTCGACTGGAGATAAAGAGCGGATCGGGCGCCTAGTGCGGATGCACGCGAACGACCGGAAAGATATTAACGAAATCGGCGCCGGCGATATTGCTGCAGTGGTAGGCCTAAAGAATGTGACGACCGGTACGACGCTTTGCGCACCATCTAGCCCGATTTTGCTAGAATCGATCGAGTTCCCAGATCCACCAGTATCGATCGCCGTAGAGCCAAAGACCAAGGCTGACCAAGAAAAAATGGGAATTGGCCTCTCAAAGATGGCCGAGGAAGACCCGACTTTCCGCGTCCATACTGACGAAGATACGGGCCAGACGATTATTTCTGGTATGGGTGAGTTGCACCTAGAGATTATCATCGACCGGCTCAAGCGCGAGCACGGAGTAGAGGCGAACACTGGTGCACCGCAAGTGGCTTACCGGGAGACGATCCGTGGGACTGCAGAGGCTCAGGGTAAGCACGTCAAGCAGTCTGGTGGTCGTGGTCAGTATGGTGATGTATGGATCAAGTTTGAGCCGAATGAATCTGGTAAAGGCTTTGAATTCATCGACCAGATCAAAGGTGGTGTGGTGCCTCAGGAATACCGCAAGCCAGTCCAGCAGGGGGTAGAAGAGACTTTGGCGGGTGGCGTAATCGCAGGCTACCCGGTAGTAGACGTCAAGGCAACCTTGTACGATGGGTCCTACCACGATGTGGACTCCTCGGAGCTAGCTTTCAAACTGGCGGGGTCGCTTGCTACACGTGAAGGTATCAAGAAAGCTCAGCCAGTCTTGCTCGAGCCGATGATGAAGCTAGAGATTACCACTCCAGAGGAATTCATGGGCGACGTAATCGGCGACGTCAACTCGCGGCGAGGTCGGATTGACGAGATGGAGGACCTAAGCGGTGGCGCTAAGCTAATCAAGGCTTTCTGCCCACTAGCAAACCTCTTTGGCTACACTAGCGACCTCCGGGGCATGACGCAAGGGCGTGCTGCCTCCTCGATGGAGCTCTTTAACTACGAGGAAGTGCCACCAAATGTAGCACAGGAAATTATCGAGAGTAGAAATAAATAACTCTTTACAATTTGTGTAAAATAGTTTAAAATGAAATAGTAGAGTTTTGGAGCTGGTTTTTATTAGCGCTCCAAACATAAAAAATAAAGGAGTAATGAATGGCAGATTTTGACCGTTCCAAGCCACATATTAATGTAGGCACCATGGGTCACGTAGACCATGGAAAAACCACTTTAACAGCAGCCATCACGAAGGTTTTGTCTGAGAGACTACCTTCTGAGGTAAATAAAAAGGTCGCTTACGACCAAATCGACAACGCGCCAGAGGAAAAGGCTCGTGGTATCACCATTGCGACTTCGCACCAAGAGTACGAATCTGATGGTCGCCACTATGCGCACGTTGATATGCCAGGGCACGCAGATTATATTAAGAACATGATTACCGGTGCTGCCCAGATCGACGGGGCTATCCTCGTGGTTGCAGCCAACGATGGTCCGTTGCCACAGACTCGTGAGCACGTACTTCTAGCTCACCAGGTAAACGTACCAAAGATTATCGTTTTCCTAAACAAAATGGACCTCGCTGATCCAGAGCTAGTAGAGCTAGTAGAGATGGATGTACGCGATCTATTGAATAAGTATGGCTATGATGGCGATAACGCGCCTATCATCAAGGGTTCTGCCACTAAGGCTCTCGAAGGCGACAAAGAAAACGAAGACGCTATCATGGAGCTAGTCAAGGCTATGGATGACTACTTCGAAGTACCAAAGCACGATCTAGACAAACCATTCCTAATGCCGATTGAGGATGTCTTCTCGATTAAGGGTCGTGGTACTGTCGCTACTGGCCGTATCGAGCAAGGTATCATCAAGATGAACGACGAAGTAGAAATCGTTGGTTTGAAAGAAACTCAAAAGTCCGTAGTGACCGGGATCGAAGCCTTCCACAAGACTTTGGATCAAGGTCAAGCTGGTGATAACGCTGGGCTACTCCTCCGGGGTATCGAGCGCGACCAGATCGAGCGTGGTCAGGTGATTGCCGCTCCTGGTACCATCACTCCCCATACTGAGTTTGAGGCTGAGGTTTATATCCTTAAGAAAGAGGAAGGCGGACGCCATACTCCGTTCTCCAAGGGTTACAAGCCACAGTTCTACTTCCGGACTACGGATGTTACTGGTGAGGTAGAATTGCCAGCAGACAAAGAAATCGTGATGCCTGGTGACCAAGTTACCTTCAAGGTAAAGCTACTTGCACCTATCGCTATGAACGAGCAAGACCGGTTTGCTATCCGTGAAGGTGGTAAGACTGTAGGGTCTGGTGTGGTGACTAAGATCATCAAATAATCATAGCTCGCGAGAGTAGAAACAAGGGTAAAGACAAGAGAGATCTTGGCTTTGCCCTTGATTTTTTGCTTAATCTGTGATATAATGGAGGTATCAAGTAAATTAATTATCTACTCTTGAGAACTTACTGGCAGGGCGTCTAGACTCTACCTAAGATTGCAAGAGGGAAAGGAAAAAAAATGGCAGAAGCCAAGAAAAACGAGGGGCTAAAAATCAGAATTAGACTAAAGGCGTATGACCACCGCGTGATTGATCAGAGCGCACGGCAGATCGTAGATACCGCGATCCGGACTGGCGCAGACGTATCCGGGCCGATCCCTCTACCGACCAAGCGCTCTACCTTTACCGTAGTGAAGTCGCCGCACGTCTATAAGACCGGCGGGGAAGCATTCGAGATGAAAGTCCACAAGCGTCTAATCGACATCTTGAACGCTACGCCAAAGACGATCGAGAGCTTGCAGAACTTGTCACTCCCGGCAGGTGTAGATGCCGAAATCAAAATGTAAATTTGCTAAAAATCTCCTGGCGGTAAAAGTTAGGGGATTTTTGTTTGTACCAATATAAAAAGCATAAAAGACACCCAAGATATTAAACTATATCGAACGCGTCTTTTTTGTTATTAACTGAGCAAATCTAAGCCCCTATCCTAAGCATAATAGTTTTTTATTATATGCACAAGAGTTATATTATTAAGCATTATAATTATAAACTTGTCCACAGAGCATCCGCAAAAAGCTCTAACTTTATGCTTATCTGTTATTTTGTAGTAAAATACATTTATGAAAATTAGAATGCTTCAGCAAGTACCGCATAACAAGATAGGTCGTGTGGACAAAAACAATGTTAAATTGGAACCTCATGAAGAAAGCACTATACTTTACCTGTCGCAATTTGGTTTTGATATTGAACTCATCAGGCCATCTAGCACTAAAAAGTCAAACAACCCAGACATCTTGATAATGGGTACGATTTGAGAAATAAAAGGCCCAGAAAGCTCAAACGAAACAACTATTAAAAACCGTTTTCATAAAGCCTCTAAACAATCTGATAGAGTTATTTTTGATCTTCGAAGAGTAAAAAAGGATGTGAATAAAGTAGAGAAACAAGTCTTTCAATTGTATAAAGGCAATGCCAAAATAAGGCGAATGATGATAATAGAAAAGGACGGCACTTTACTTGACATCACTAAATAGGTGTGATAATATATAGGTAATGGGGGCGACCTTGTTCTTAATTGAGCGGGGCCAAACCCCCATCCTAATCTCACCCATGAGGGTGTTTTTTTGTTGGAGCAAAAAAATAAAACGTAAGTTTGCTGAAAAAGGTGCCGCTAGGGCACTTTTTTCAGCAGTCTACAACGCAGGCGAAGGTACAGTCAGCCCAGCCAGCCAGCTAGCAGCCTCAGGCACACCTATTATCCTACCTACGCCTACGCGTGATGGTTACGCCTGTACCGGCTGGTATACAGCAGCTAGTGGCGGTGAAAAGGTAGC
>JAZRPP010000061.1:0-6331 GCA_045649285.1 Candidatus Nanosyncoccus sp.
TGATAGTCTTGGGGGGTACTGGGGTGGTTATAGGGGTAAAAATGCATGAGGCTGAGGACAAAAAAGAGGAAATAGCCAGAGTTGAAATTGGCCTAAATGGCACTACGCTTGAGGAGATGAAAAACGGAGAAAAAAAGACAAAATACCCTGATAATCAGTTAAAAATAAGTCAACAGGGGACAGAGGATTTGTATCAAGGGGTCGAGATTAAGGGGCGGGGAAATTTGACTTGGGTGGGACCCGATAAAAGGCCTTGGCAGATAAAACTTAGCAGAAAAACAGATCTACTAGGCATTACTAGGGCCAGAAAATGGGTATTTTTGGCAAATTATTATGATGGGAGTTATATTCGGAGTGATTTGGCGGCTAAGGTGGCGGAAATAGTCGGAGGTAAATACAATTATCGAGGGGAATTTGCTGAGGTGTATTTTGATGGAGACTATGAAGGGTTGTTTTATGTTTTGCCGAGAATAGAGATAGGTAAAGGGGTGGTAAACCTCAAAGATGAGCTAGGGGTGGTGGTGGAGTTGGATAATTTTCGGCGAGACGTAGCTGATATTAGCTATTCGTCCTATGCGGGTAATGCTCTGCTTTTAAAAGATGCCGTCTCGGAGGATGATGAAGTCAAAAAACAGGAGGCAATGGAGCAGTTCTTGACGAATTATAATATTTTGGAGAAATATGCTGAGAGGGGGGATTATGGAAGAGTGTCGGAGGTGGCGGATATGGAGTCATTTGCAGAATATTATCTGGTGAATGAGTTTGCGGCTAATCCGGATGCCTATACGACGAGTTTTTATTTTTATAAAGATGGGGCTAATGACAAAATCCATGCAGGGCCGGTGTGGGATTTTGATTTGGCTTTTGGTAATAAAAATTGGGGTGAACTATCGGCGACAAAGACGATGGAAAGGCGGGAAGGAGTGCTTGGCGAGAATGGGTCAGAATCGGATTCGATGACATCGAAGTTGATATATCATTTGATGGATATGCCAGAGTTCCAAGAGTTGGTTAAAAAGATTTATAGAGAGAGACTGGCGGGACGAAAGTCGGAGTTGGTAAAGGAAGCCAAGCGGACGGTAGAAATGGTTCGAGATTATGCGTTGCGTGATAGCGAAAAATGGGAGCGGGGGGATTTTGATACAGAGGTGGAAAAAGTATTGAATTGGGTAGAGATGCGGTATGACTATTTTGAGGAAGTTTATGGAGATAATGCGCCGAGAATTGAGGAAAGTGTGATATAATGTGGGTATGGGGCGTTAGCTCAGCTGATTAGAGCGCTACTATGGCATAGTAGAGGTCATGAGTTTGAATCTCATACGCTCCACCAAAGTAGGAACCGAATAAAAATCTAAAGCTTGCTTTAGATTTTTTGAGGTGACGCCCTATCTCAGTCCAAACGCCTTTTGGGCTTCGTATAGCTTGCTGCCGGCTATTTCGTTGGCGTAATCTTCGCCATTTTCTAGCAAATCTAGGATCTCATCGTCTGAAATCTCGGCTATTTTACTCTGAAAATCCGTTAACATCGTCTCTATTTCGCTGGCTACTTGCTTTTTTAGATCGCCGTAGCGTGTCTGACCGGACCATTTATCTATGACTTCTTCTAGTGGAGTATCTGTCACCAAGGATGAAATTAAAAGCAAGTTAGATACCCCTGGCCGCTCCTTCATATCGTAGCGGACTGCGCCAAAAGAATCTGTGGTTGCATGCATAATTTTTTTGGCGGCTATACTAGGCGCGTCAGTCATCATAATCTTAGAGCCCTCGGCGCGAGTGGATTTACTCATCTTTTTCTCAGGATTTAGGAGATCTCGGATTCGCACGCCCTCCTTCTCGCCCATGAATTTGACTTGTTCGGAAGTCTTTTCTGGGACTACAAAAATCTCGGAGTCAAATTTATGGTTAAAACGAATAGCCAGATTTCGGGCTAGCTCGATATGCTGGAACTGATCCTCACCGATTGGCACATACGAGGCAGAATAGAGCAAAATATCTGCTGCCATCAAAATCGGATAGTCAAATACCCCTACATTGCAACTCTCTTGGCCTTTAGACTTTTCTTTGTATTGGATCATCCGCGAAGTCTCGCCCATCGTAGCTACGCAGTTTAGAATCCAACATAGCTCCGAATGTGCTGGTATATAGCTTTGCCGGTAGAGGTGTACATTCTCATTGATATCTAGGCCTGCTGCTAGGTAGCTTTTTAAAGTCTGGATGGTATTTGTCTGCAAATCGCCATCTACTTCTGAAATAATCGAGTGCAAATCTGGCACAAAAATGTTTACCTGGTACTCGCCACTGGCGGAATATTTATTGGCTAGCCGTACCATCGGTAGCATCGCGCCGAGGTAATTCCCCAGGGTCATTACAGAATTACTCCGAATTCCGGTCAAAATCGTCTTCATAGTTTTATCCTACCATAATTCCCCTAGGAATACAACGCCATTAGACAAACAGTCCATTTTTTGGTATAATATATTTATTGTACCTTAAAAGTAGCAAAAGCAAAGGGGGTAAAACATGCTTTTCAGAGATGATCTTGATTGGATTTGGCAAATGTACAAAAAGGTCCGCGAGGGTGATCTCGTGATCCGTTCTGGTTTTGGGCTTTGCGGTGTTTATGATTATGATCCAAACAGTGAGATTAATTATCGCCGGCCCGAGTCTGATAGTGAGCACGCTAATTGTTGTGTGGAAATTGCTCGCAATATTTCGCGCGCCTATCCTGGTTTGTTTTCTCTTAAAGAATGGCTGCGTATCTTTGATTTACTGAAGTATCATGATCTGGGCGAAGTCGCTTATGGAGACGTTCCGGACGATGGCACTAGGGATGCTAAAGAGAAGAACACCACAGAGCTAGCAGCCTTTAGAAAGGCGGTTTCCCACTTGCCAGAGATGCATGCGAAGGTCTTGATTCAGGATTTCAAGGATTTTCAGGCGCTTGATTTTGGCCCTGCACCCAAGATGGATGCCTTTCAGTATAAGTTGGTTTCGTTTTGTAAGCTTTGTGACAAAATGGATGCGGTGCTTCGGGCTATCGTTTATGAATTAAACGGAGTGGGCGGCGATCTAGATTACAAAGCCAAACATCATCCGCCAGTCAGTAGCCGCGATGCGTTTTATGCTAGCTGTACTGGCACTACCAAAATTGCACCCAACTGGGCTTTGCATTTTTTGGATTTTTGCCATGGCTATCCGCATTTTTCTTTTTTCTTTGCCATCCTTAGGGCGGCAGTTTGCGAGGTAAATGGCGGATTTTTCTATCACTGGTTACCTGAAGCTAAACTACTCTTTGATATTACCGACGAAGACCTTTTTTACTATCCGATCTAAAACGCTACTATGCTAAGGCCCTCCCATAGGAGGGTCTTTGACTTTTATAGTATTTTGTGGTATAATGGGGGTATAGGTGGCTTTTGCCGCGAGAAAATGATATAATAATCTTATGATACGGACTGGGAAAAAATTTAGCAAACCGGATTTGTCGCGTGTAGTGAATGGCGACGAGGCTATGCCTGATTCTGGGATGCCAGAGGCGGAGGAAAAGACGCGGCTAGATATTATGATGGCCGGTATTTATAAAAGCTATAATCGTTCGACTTTGCAGAAATTTATTAAGAATGGGTACGTAAAGGTAGATGGCGAGGTGGTAGACAAGCCAAATCGGAAGTTCCCAGATGGGGTAAAGATAGATTTGCAGGTACCGGAGAAGCTCAAAAATGCCGATGTGGAGCCAGAGGTGATTTATGAGGATGACGACGTATTGGTGGTAAATAAGCCGGCGGGGCTATTAAGCGAGGCGAAGGGCGAGTACTGCCCAGAGCGGACGCTGGCGGATTTTGGATTTATCGTACATCGGCTAGATCGAGATACTTCGGGGGTGATGATTTTGGCCAAAACGGAAGAAGTGCAAAAGTTCCTAAAAAAGCAATTCCAAGCGCGGACAGTGCACAAGACTTATAATGCGGTAGTGCCAGGGGAGCTGAAGCTGCCCGAGGCGCGGATAGATTTGCCGTTAATTCGGAATTTGAGGCGGCCGACGACTTTCCTGGTAGATGCTAACGGCAAGCCGAGCGAGACATTTTATAAAGTCCTAGAGAGTAATGGGCGCTATAGCCTGGTGGAGTTGAAGCCGACTACGGGGCGGACGCACCAACTGCGGGTACATATGAACTACCTTGGGTACCCGATTATCGGGGACGTGGTATATGACGGCGAGAAGGCGGAGCGGCTGTATCTCCACGCGCGGGAGCTGGAGATTACCTTGCCAGGGGGTAAGCGTCGAGTGTTTACGGTGGAGGTGCCGAGTGAATTCCTAGAAAGAGTGAAATAATGTGGTTTGATAGTTTGGCTGAGATTAAGGAAATCGCACGGCAAAACGGTACGGCGGTGTTTGTGGTGCCGAGCGGCGAAAAAATAGAGGTGGCTGGGGCGATCGTCCTGGAGCCGAGAGAAAAAACCGTAATCTCGATAGAGCAAGTGCGGGAGATTTTTGCCAAAACTGATCTAAAGATGCGGGAGGATTTTTTTGTGGTGATCCGGCCGGCGGAGAAGCTGGGGCTAGACGCGGCTAATGCGCTGCTGAAGAATTTGGAGGAGCCGGGAGCAAATGTGCACTATATATTAATTACCGAGTCACCGTCTCTGATTTTGTCGACGATATTGAGCCGGGCGGCGTTGTATTTTTGGCGGGATGGGGAGAAATTTGACCTCCAGATTAAAGCGTCGGAGAAGGAAAAAGAGCTAGCCAAGCAGCTAATCGCGGCGAGTGGAGCAGATCTAGTAGATATCGCCGAAAAATTAGCCAAAAAAAAGGACGGAGTGCGGGAAAAGACTCTGCAAACTCTAGGACTTGCGATAGAGATTATGGAAAAATCGTATTTTATAACTGGCAAGAAAACTTTTTTAGACAAATTATCGCGGCTACTGGCGGCTTATGACGGGGTGAAAGCTAATGGCAATGTGAAGTTGCAGATTGTGGCGAATTTGTGTTAAAATAAATATATGATTTCTGTACTAGTAATTTTAGTTTTTTCGGTGTATTTGGCATTTTTCTTTCCTTTGGAGACCAAACCAAGGAAAAAGGAAGAGAAATCACCCAAATATACAGCTCAGATGAAGAAGCTATGGCAAATTGCTCAGACTTCTATGCGAGACCGCAAGCCACTTCGGGCGGAGAAGGCGCTCCTCACGATTTTGAAATTTGACGAAAAGAACGCCGCGGCCTATAACCGGCTGGGGATTTTATACGCTAAGAGCCAGAAATATGACGAAGCGGTGGAATGTTTTGAGATTGCTCAGTCGCTAGATAATAATCCAGCTTCTATCCATAATGTGGGGCTGATTTATCTAGAAATGGGGAAGTATGAGAAGGCAGCGATGGCTTTTGCGCAGGCGATTGCGTTGGAGGGGGATGTGCCGGCGCGGCATGTGGCTCTAGCGAAGGCAGAGGAGAAGCTAGGCAACGCCAAGAAAGCGATAAGTGCATTGGAGGATGCCTACGAACTAGACCCGAAGGTGGCGACTCTACGGGAGATCTTGTCGCTGTACGAGGGGATGGGGGATACAGAGGCGGTGACGGCGACGGCGGCGCGGATCGAAGAGCAGATAGTGCGGGATAATGCAGCAAAAGCTAAAAAAGCGACGGCGCGGACGCGGCGAGTGGCGACCAAACGGAGCGTGGTGATGCCTAAAAAGACGGTGCGGAGGACTCGGACGGTGCGTCGGAGTGGGACGGTAGCTACGAAGCCTGGGGCAGCGCAGACTGGTGCGCGGCCAAGCGGAGTACGAGCTGGCACAGCCAAGACTCGGACGGTGCGCAAAAAGGCTTGATTTTTGGCAAAATTTTGATTACAATAAAACAAATAAGCATAAGCTACTAAAGCAAAAGAGAGGAAAAAGAAAATGAAAATGCAAAAAGCATTCTTGTGGAAAAGATTAGGTGCGGCTAGCATCCTAGATCTAGCTGCTGCGGGGGGGGGTAATTTTATTAGGATTAGCAACCGTACTACTCACTAACCCAGCTACTCATGCTGAAGAAACTTCTTCAGACCAACTAAACGTAACTATTGCCACTTCTTGTACCCTTTCTGGTACTATCAACGCTCCACACACTGCTACCGTAGCTCCTGGTATCTACACAGAAGGTATAGGCCAGACTACTATCAAAGCCGGCTGTAATGATATCAGCGGCTTCTCTCTTTATGCTATAGGCTATACAGACGATACTGCGGGCAAGACTGTCCTCTCTTCTGATGCCGGCTCCACTTATGATATCCCCACTGGCACTGCTACTAGTGGAGATACTTCTAACTGGGCCATGAAAGTAAAC
>JAZRPP010000062.1:0-9819 GCA_045649285.1 Candidatus Nanosyncoccus sp.
AGAGTTTCGTATTTATAACATAAAAGTTTTAAAGATAGACATGAAAAAACCTATTCCATTTTCATAAAATAGAAACCACTATAATATGATATAATATATGGTATGAGTAGAGTGTTAGCAAACCAATCCAAAGATTTTTTAGGCAAAGAAATTTCCGTTTCCGGCTGGGTTAATTCCCGGCGCGACCACGGCGGTCTCATTTTTATCGACCTCCGCGATCACACTGGCATTCTCCAGCTCGTCATTACTCCCGATACCGTAGATGCTTTCAAGCTCGCCGAATCCCTCCGCGACGAATTCGTCATCACTGCTGTAGGCACCATGCGAGAGCGCGAAAAGGATTTGATTAATCCCAACATCCCTACTGGCAAAATCGAGCTAGTAGTATCAGAACTAACCCTCTTAAACAAATCCCTCCCCCTCCCCGTCAACACTCACGACGACGGCGAGCAGTCCGGCGAAGATCTCCGGCTTAAATACCGCTATCTAGATCTCCGTCGCCCCAGCATGCAAAGAATCTTACAAAGCCGTTCCGAATATTACAAGAATATCCGTAACTACATGTACGAAAGAGGCTTCACCGAGATTAGCACCCCAATTCTCGCTAACTCTTCCCCCGAGGGCGCTCGCGATTTCCTCGTCCCCTCACGGCTCCACCCAGGCAAATTCTACGCTCTCCCCCAAGCCCCACAGCAGTTCAAGCAGCTCCTGATGGTTGGCGGAGTAGACAAATATTTCCAGATCGCCCCTTGCTTCCGCGACGAAGATCCCAGAGCAGATAGATTATATGGTGATTTTTATCAGCTAGATATGGAAATGTCTTTCGTGGATGATGGCGAGACCGTCCGCCAGACCATCGAGCCACTATTTATCAAACTCGCCAAAGACTATAATAAAAAGATACTCACCGAGGATATCCCACGCTTATCCTACGAATACTGCCTCGAGACCTACGGCACCGACAAACCAGACCTTCGTTATGATATGAAATTAATAGACCTCACCGAAGTCTTTAAAGATACCGACTTCAAAGTCTTCAAACAACCTTGCGTCAAAGCCATCTGCGTAAAAAGCGGCGCTTCCCTTTCTAGAAAAGAAATCGACAACTTTACCGATGAGGCCCGTAAACTTGGCGCTGGCGGCCTCGCCTATATATTATATACTCCGGAAGGCCCCAAATCCCCCATCCTCAAATTCATGTCTGAGGCTGAGATCGCAAAAGTTGCAGAACTAACCGGCGCAAAAGAAGGTGATGCCGTCTTCTTTGGCGCAGACGAACGCACTCAGGTAAACAAAGTCCTCGGCGCCCTTCGCATCTCCTTCGCCGATCATTTTAAGCTAAAGGATCCAAACGAAGTCGCCTACTGCTGGGTCATCGACTTCCCTTTCTACGAATGGGACGAAAAAAATAAGCGTCTAGACTTCGGCCACAACCCCTTTAGTATGCCCAAAGGCGGACTAAAGGCCCTAGAAGAGACTAAGTCCGACGAAGAAAGGCTAAAAATCAAAGCCGACCAATACGACATGGTGATGAACGGCTACGAAGTCGCCTCTGGCGCCGTCCGTAATTATAATCCCGAAATCATGTACAAAGCCTTCGAAATCCTCGGCTACGACAAGAAATATGTCGAGTCCCGCTTTGGTGGTATGCTTACGGCCTTTAAATATGGCGCTCCACCTCACGCTGGCTGCGCTCCTGGATTAGATCGCATTTTCATGGTCCTAGAAAACGTCGAGAGCATCCGCGACATCGTCGCCTTCCCCAAGAACGGTTCCGGCGTCGACCTCATGATGGATTCCCCCTCTACTGTTGATAACATCCAGCTAGAAGAATCCCATCTACAAATCGTTGAAGATGAAGAATAAGAAATTCTTAAAAGACAGCTATGCGGTCATACATTAGCTTGTTTTTATTCTTCCGAATCTTGCTTGCGAATTAGAGCGTAAGTCGCTACCCCTGCTACCCCAGCCGCACCAAGCGCTACTAGGAATCCAGTCTCCATCCCGGAGTTATCCGAAGAGTTGTCGCTAGAGCTCGTAGTTACGCCTAGCGGAGCTTCATAGTTGTCATCGGTTTCTTCTTCGTCATCTTTCTTTTCGTCTTCATTACTTGTGTCAGGTTCATCTAGTGTAGCAAAAGTATTATCATCGTTACTATCACCCGAGTAGCCTCCGCCCGAATAACCGCCACCAGAAGTCGTGTTATTCGTCGTACTATTTGTTAGCAAATTAGAATAATAATTTGAAACATTGTTGTTTGTTACGTTATTTGTGGTGTTAGTAGTATTGGTGTCTCCGGACTTTGCGCCGCTATCACCACCTTTACTATCACTGCCACTCTTACCTGAGTCAGTACTGTCGCCACCACTTTTACCCCCATCCGTGGTGCCACCACCCTGCTGCGCATCACTACCCGTACCACTATTATCACTACTTTGTTGCTCACCACCATCAGTACCACTATTATCATTACTTTGGTTACTATTATTTGTCTCCGTAATCGGATGTGCCAAAGTATAAAGTACTTTACCAGTATAAGTACCAGCAGATTGCGTCGGGCTAATTCCAATACCATAAGTAGCTGTCACCGTTGCATTGCCTGCTGTAGAAGAACCAGTCGCCACCACCGTTGTACTATCTGGAATTACAGCAAAAGTATTGTACCCATAAAGCACGTTAGTATGCGACGCATCAGTACCTCCTTTGTCAAACTGTACCGCCCAGTCCGAAACTGTCCCATCCAGCGTCGTACCCGTCTGGATATCGTCCTCCGATACATTAGTGCTTGCATCCATATATGTAGTCCCCTCTACCTCATTGGTATACCCTACCGCAGTCAGCTTCCATCCGCCAGTATCATTGCAAGTAATAGTAAAAGTACTTCCTTCAATATCATCATCAAACTCACCATTCGCAAGATTAACGCTATATGCTGAAGCCGGACTAAGCCCAGACCCCGAAGAAGCCAACGAACAGCTCGAATCCACCGTTACCACCACGGTATCGGTCTGCGTCAAATCCCCATCCGCAGCCAAAGCTCCGCCTGCTCCTATTAAAGTAGTTATTCCTAGCGCCGTCGCCCCAGCACTAGATAGTAATATTTTTTTCATTTTTTTACTTTCTGCAAAGTGCACTTTGCTTTTTAATGTATGACCTTTTGTGCTTCCATTATACATAAGCCTTTTCCTAAAGTCAAGCTTTTTACTTCTTTTTTCTTAAACCCAAAAAACCTAGAAATATGATATAATATAAAAGTAGGCTATTTTGGGCCTGTCGTTCAACGGATAGGACATATCCCCTCTAAGGATACAATGCTGGTTCGATTCCAGCCAGGCTCACCAATTTTAAATATAGAAACTTTATTCTGGTTTTCTCAGCTTATAATAAATCGACGGCGCAAATCTCATCGGCGCTAATATTTTTTGTGCTTTATCTTCCATCTTTACCAGCCGATCCGTTCCAAATGTCTTTTTCAAAGTCCCATTCCGAAAATTCGACACCGATAGCACTTTCTCTACCTTAAATCCAACCTTGTCAAAAATCTCTTCCACATACTTCGGATGGTAATTATAGAACCCGTCTTTAGAAATATCTTTATAATTCGCTACCGTCCGGTCAAACGGATTTACCTTAGACCGCCGAGTGATATATCGCACCATCTTTGGCAAAGTCCGCTTATTTGCCACCTCTATCACCGCCACCCCGCCCGGCTTCAGCACCCGATATAGCTCCGCGATAGCCTTATCCATATGTTCCAAATGATGCGTCACCCGCACCATCATTAGCCCATCCAGCTCATCATCCTTAAACGGCAATTTATAAATATCCCCTTGCCTAGTCTCTATCTTGTCTCCATAAATCTCTTTTGCCTGATCCAGCTCTGTTTGCGAATAATCAAACAAATACACCTGCCGCGCTCGCTTCAGATATTCCCCAGCAAGCCGCCCATAGCCCCCACCTATATCCGCGAACTTCTCCATCCGCTTAGGTAGTAGCTTTGAAATCGCCATCCGGTCTGCCCGGTCCTCGTACTGCCGGTCCGTCTTTTCCCAGAATTCATATTTATAATCATAGCCATTATAATCAGAGACAATTTTCTTTTCACTCATAATTTTAATTATATCATATGTTATAATATATACATGAATTTATCTGAAGAATTATTATATCGCGGTTTTTCCGACCTTACGACCATTAAAGACCCAAAAGACCTAGACACTCGTAAGTCTAAGAAGTTCTACTTCGGCGCCGACCCTTCCGCCGATTCCCTTACCATCGGTAATCTCGCCGCTCTCATGATGTGTGCTTGCTTTGCCCGCCACGGCTACGAGCCTTATCTCCTCGTCGGCGGTGCCACTGGCCAGATCGGCGACCCTAAGGAAAACGGCGAGCGCGATCTCAAATCTCTCGAAGAAATCAATCATAACAAACAGTGCATCAAAAAGCAAATAGAAAACATCATCCATGGCGATACTACAATGCTAGATAATCTAGATTGGTTCAAAAATATCAAATTCCTCGATTTTCTCCGCGAAGTCGGCAAGACCTTTTCCATGACTCAGCTCCTAGACCGCCAATTCGTAACAAACCGCATTGGTGAGGGCGGCTCTGGCATCTCCTATGCTGAGTTCTCTTATACTCTTATCCAGGGCTACGATTTTCTTCATCTCTATCGCGAGTACGGCATTTCCCTCCAGCTCTGCGGCGCCGATCAATACGGCAACTGCACCAGCGGCATCCACCTTATCCGCCGCCTAGAAGGCTCCGACGCCGACGTCTGGTCTACCCCTCTAGTTATCGACCCAGTTTCCGGCAAAAAATTCGGCAAATCTGAAGGCAACGCCATCTGGCTCGCCAGCACAGACAACGGCTCTGGCAATTACACTTCTATCTTTGACTTCTATCAATTCTGGCTAAATCAGCCCGACGAATCCGTCGAATCTCTACTTAAGATTTATACTCTCCTAGACAAGCCAGAAATCGAAGATATCCTAAAGAAACATAGAGAGCACCCAGAGCAGCGCCTCGCCCAGCGCGCCCTAGCTCACGGCGCCACCGAGGTAGTCCACGGAGCCGCCAGTACCGCAGCCATCGAGAATCTTAATCAAATCCTCTTTTCTCGCGATACCGACTTCACTAGCTTCCAAGAAGACGAGATTTCCGAATTCGCCACTTACCTCCCAGTTATCAAAAAAGGCACTAATCTCGTAGATGCCCTCATCGCTACCAGCCTCGCCGAATCCAAGAAAAAGGCCCGCGAATTTATCTCCGGCGGAGCTATCTCTATCAACGGCGTCAAAATTAAAGAAGATCTCCCCCTCTCCCAGATCGCAATCATTAAAAAAGGCAAAAACAAATTCGCCGTCGTCAAATAATGAAATACTTAGCTATCCTCGGTCGCGAACCAAGCATCTCCCTCGCCGAATTAGAGGCTTTGTTTGCCGATGTCCAGCAAATCTCCGACCATCTCGCGACCTTTGATGGCAAAAATCCCAACATTAACCGCCTCGGCGGCACAATCAAGCTTGCCGTTAGATTAGATCAAAAACCTATAGATTACTTATCCTCTCTAGAACCCGGCAAAATCACCCTCGGCGTCTCCGATTATTCCAAAAATGCCAATACCAGATCGGCAACTTTTTACGCGCTCAAATTAAAACAAATCCTCACTCGCCATGGCCGCTCAGTTCGCGCCGTTATCGACAAGTCTTCTCCTACTCTCTCTACCGCCACTTCTCTCCACAATGGCCTCTCCGGCAAAAACCCGAAAAAAGTCGAGCTCATCAAGGTAGATAATGACTTTTACAAGGTCACTGGCATCCAAGATATCGACGCTTACACCCGCCGCGACCGTGAGCGCCCCGCTCGCGATGCCAAAGTTGGCATGCTCCCGCCCAAACTCGCCCAGATTCTCATCAACCTCTGCGGCCCCCTCCCTGAGGGCTCCCGTATCCTCGACCCCTTCTGCGGCACCGGCGTCGTCCTCCAAGAAGCCCTCCTCATGGGTTATCAAGCTTATGGTACAGACATCAACGAGCGCATGATTGATTATACTGAAAAGAACTTAGACTGGTTAAACCGAAAAAATACAGATTCAAAGAACATCAAGAGAAAAATCTCTGATTTTTCTCGCGCAGAGGTGGAGCAATGTGATAAAATCTCCGATTTATCACATTGCGAAACTTCTTTGAATCGTATTTTTTCGGTTACTACAGGCGATGCAACTTCCTTCCAGTGGAATAATCCAATCGATGCAGTCGCTTGCGAGAGCTACCTGGGCCAGCCCATGTCGCAAATTCCTTCCGAGATGAAGCTAAAAGAACAAAAGCAGGAATGTAGCCGCATAATCTTAGGTTTCCTCAAAAACCTCTCCCCTCAGATTAAAGAAGGTACTCCAGTTACCATAGCTATCCCCGCTTGGGCCCGAAAGGGCAGCACCTATTCTAGGCTAGAAATCCTTGACGAAATCGCAAATCTGGGGTATAATGTAGACAATAAGTCGCGAGGAGTAGGCCTCCTTTATTATCGTAAGGGGCAAATCGTCGCAAGAGATATCATAATTTTAAGGAAAATATAATATGTCACATGTTAAAGCTGGCGGTACCGCCAAAAATGTCCATAATAATGCTGGTCAGCGCCTCGGCGTCAAGCGTTTTGGTGGCCAGAAAGTCAAAAACGGGGAAGTTCTAGTCCGCCAGACCGGCGCTACCAAGATCGCTGGCCCTGGTACTTACATGTCTAGGAACTTCACCATCCACGCCGCCAAAGATGGCGTCGTCACCTTCGTCAAAACAAAGAAAACCCACTTCACCGGCCGTTCCCTACCTCGCGTCCGCGTAGAAGTACGATAAAAATGCCCCAAAAGGGGCATTTTTTATAGCGTTATACCTTCTCTCGCTCGATTCGCCCACTCATCGGCCATCTCGTTTAATTCTATCCCGTGATGCCCCCGCACCCAGACTAATTCTACCTCCCCCTCCTTATACAATTTATACATTTCCTGCACTAGGTCTAGATTCTTAATCGGGCCACTTTTTTTAGTCCAGCCATTCGCCTTCCATCCCGGCGCCCATTTCAGCAAAACGTTCGTCCAAAACTGTGAATCCGTATGGATTTCACATTCTTCACCGCTAGCTTCTTTCATCGCCGCAATTAGCGCCTCCCCCTCCATCCGAATATTTGTCGTATCTTCTGCCCGCCCCAGCACTACCGGCTTTCCCACACCGTCTACCACTTCTATCACCGCATACCCTCCATTTCCAGGATTCGGCTCCGCACTTCCATCCGTCCAAAAAACTCTCATCATTTACCTCCCAATTTTATAATCATTATACAACCTTTTCCACCACCACAAAAGACCAATTTCACAGATTATTTCTCAATAATCTCGTCTATGATCCCATACTTCAGCGCTTCCTCTGCGCTCATCCAGTTATCTCGGTCCATATCCTTCTCTACCTGCGCCAAACTCTTTCCCGTATTCTTCGCAAAAATCTCTGCCAAGCGTTTCTTTAGGAAGATTCCTTCTTTTAGCATAATCTCCTGATCTGTAATCTTCCCTTCAGTCCCCGAAGACGGCTGATGAATCATAATCCGCGCATTCGGCAAAGCATATCGCTTGCCCTTCGTTCCAGACGAGAGCAGCATCGCCCCCATCGAAGCTTGCAACCCAATTCCAATCGTCTCAATATCCGGTTTCACATAGTTCATCGTATCAATAATCGCAAGACCATCATACACCGACCCCCCAGGCGAATTAATGTATAGCTTAATCGGCTTCTTTGAATCTTCATTCGCTAAATATAATATCTGCGCAATTACTAAATTCGCCGTATGCGAATTCACCTCTTCCCCCATAAAGATAATCCGGTCATTCAGAAGTCGCGAGTAAATATCATACGCTCGCTCCCCCCTATTTGTCTCTTCTACTACTGTTGGTACCAAATAGTTTTTCATTTTCTCTCCTTTCATTATTTCTCCTCCTTTTTTCCTGCTGCCACTTTTGGCTTCTTTACTTTCACCGTCTTTTCCTTTTCTAGGACTAGTTTCATCTTTCCGTTTACTATCTTTGCCGTCGGGATGTCACCTTTTACTAGTCTCCCTGCAATTATTTCCTCCGAAAGCAGCGACTCTACTTCGTCCTCTATCTTTCGCCTTAGCGGCCGCGCTCCATTCTTCGGGTCAAATCCTTTTTCTATCAGGAAGTCCCGTGCCTTTTCGTCAATCTTTATCCCAATTCCTTTCACTGCAATTCTACGCCGCAAATCATCGATTAGATTCTCAAAAATCCTCTCTACATCTTTCCGTGTCAACGCATGGAAGACCAGGATATTATCCAGCCGGTTAATCAGCTCCGGCCGCATCATTTTACGTAGAGCTTTCATCGCGTAGGATTTATTTTCTTCATATTCCTCCGCCAGCACCTTTTTATCCTTCTTTGTCTTGGCCGTAAATCCGAGCTCCGACTCGCGGAACATATCCGCTGACCCTAGATTAGAAGTCAAAATCACCACCGCATTATTAAACTTTACCTTGTTCCCCTGTCCATCCGTCAGCACGCCATCCTCCAAAATCTGCAGTAGCATATTAAACACATCCGGATGCGCCTTCTCGATTTCATCAAATAGAATCACCGAATACGGCTTCCGTCTCACCGCCTCAGTTAGCTTACCACCATCTTCGTAGCCCACATACCCCGCCGGCGCCCCCACTAATCTAGACACATTATGTTTCTCACCAAACTCGCTCATATCAATCTTTATTAGAGCATTCTCCCCACCAAACACTTCCCGGGCTATCACTCGCGCTAACTCTGTCTTACCTACACCAGTCGGCCCCATAAAGAGGAACGAGCCAATCGGCCGCTTCGGGTCCGCCACTCCGCTCCGCCCTCGCCGGATCGCCTTCGCTACCGCCGAGATTGCCTCATCCTGCCCCACAATAGACTTATGCAATTCATCCTCCAAATCCATCAACATCGTCATTTCGCTACCGTGTACCTTTGATACCGGGATACCAGTCTTCAGCGACACCGCCGTGGCTAAGTTTTCTTCCGAAAGAGTCGGTGTCTCGTCCTTCTTCACCCCCGCCTTTTCTAGAGCTTTCAACTCTTCTTCCAGTTTTGCTAGTCTAGTTTTATATTCCGCGGCTTTTTTGTAATCTTCTTTTTCTGCTGCCGCCTCTATCTTTTCTTCTAGGCCAGTCTTCTCTATTTTCATCTTTTTATACTTACCACCCCCCTTCTTATCCGACGCCACCCGCGCAATCGCCGAGGCTTCATCGATGATATCTATCACCTTATCTGGCATAAACCTATCATTGATATACCGCTGCCCCATCGTAATCGCCGTCTCCAGTATCTCATCCGGGATTACCACACCATGATGTTTCTCATAATGTTTCTTAATTCCTTTAAGGATTCGCATCGTCACCGCTGCACTCGGCTCTTCCACTATTACCGTCTGAAATCTCCGCCCTAGCGCCTTATCCTTCTCTATACTCTTGCGGTATTCGTCCATCGTCGTCGCGCCGATTAACTTCAGCGAGTTCCGCGCCAGCTCCGGCTTCAAAATATTCGCCGCATCCATGCTCCCCTCACTAGAGCCCGCGCCAGACAATAAATGAATTTCGTCAATAAATAGCAGCACCGACTCATTCTCTACCGCCTCATCTATAATCCCTTTAATTCTCTCCTCAAACTCCCCCCGGAATTTCGTCCCCGCCACTACACTAGAGAGATCCACCTGGTAAATCTGCTTACCGATCAGCGACCCAGGCACTTGTGTATTGGCAATCCTCGTGGCTAGCCCCTCCACGATC
>JAZRPP010000063.1:0-11627 GCA_045649285.1 Candidatus Nanosyncoccus sp.
GATTGTTTTGGTAAAATAGTAGTATAGATCGTGGACGTGCCGGTTCTTCCGCGCATATTCATCTCCTTTAGTTATTAATTTGGTATTTATAATAACTATTATAAACGAGGTGAAGTGTTCACGATCTATTTGAGTTTAGACGGGGGTTAGATTCATTTTTTATAATATCTACTCAAAAAGTTTTGTTTATATTCCTCGAAGGTGCCGTTTTTGAGAGATTCGCGGATGTGGTCTACCGTGCGGATAATAAAGCGCTCGTTGTGGAGGCTGGCGAGGATTTTGGCGGTGATTTCGTCGGTTTTGAAGAGGTGGCGGAGGTAGGCTCTGGTGTAGTTTTGACAACATTCGCAGTCGCATTCGGGGTCGACGGGGGTAAAATCGTGGGTGAATTTGGCGTTTTTGATATTGATACGGCCGTCGTGAGTGTAGAGTGAGCCGTTTCTAGCCATGCGGGTAGGGCCGACACAATCGAAGGTATCACAGCCATGCTCGGCACCGATAAACAAATCACGTGGCTCCTGACCCATGCCGAGGAGGTGGCGAGGCTTATCCTCAGGGAGGATACTGTTTACGACCTGTAGCATTTCGGCCATACCGTCGGCAGTAAAGACGCCGCCAATGCCAAAGCCGTCTGGGTTTCTTGATTTGCAAAACTCGGCTGACTCGGCGCGGAGGTCTAGGAAGTCGCCGCCTTGGACGACAGCGTAAAGGTACTGATCGCTTGAATGGGTATTTTTTAGTTTTTCGTGCTCGGCGACGCAGCGGTCTAGCCAGGCGTGAGTGCGGAGCATTGCGGCTTTCATGTCGTCGTAATTATCAGACTTCGCTAGATGGTCGAAGGCCATGTGGATGTCGGCACCGATAGCCCACTGATCGTGCATGGAGGACTCGGGGGTCATTTCAAAATTCGCACCGTTGATGTGAGATTTGAATTTGACACCATGCTCGGAGACTTTGGCACTGGGCAGGGAAAAAATTTGGAAACCACCAGAGTCGGTAAAGGTGGGACCGTGCCAGGAGTTAAACTCGGCGAGACCTCCGGCTTCTTTGATTAGATCGGCGCCGGGGGCGAGGATGAGATGGTAGGTGTTTGCTAAAATGGATTGGCAGCCGAGAGATTTCACTTGGCTCATTGTCATAGCCTTCATGGTGGCGCGGGTAGCGGCACCGACGAAAGCTGGCGTCTCGATATCGCCATGCGGAGTGTGAATAGTGCCGACACGGGCAAGACCATTTTTTGTTTGAATATCAAACTTTAACATATTAACATCGAGTCTCCATAACTTAGGAAATTATATCCCGCCTCCACGCAGTGGTCATAGGCGGCGTGGAGATGATCCCAACCAGCAAAGGCGCTAGCGAGCATCAAGACGGTGGAGCGCGGAGCGTGGAAGTTAGTCAGTAAGGCATCGACAATTTTAAACTCAAAGCCTGGATAAATGAAGATATCGTCCTCGCCCTCGGTCATGCCAGTTTCGGCATAGTATTCTAATGTGCGAGCGACGGTGGTGCCGACGGCGACGACTCTTTTGGCGGTTTTTATAGCTGTCAAGGTATCCTCTGGGATATGGAACCACTCGGAGTGCATTTTGTGCCCCTCGACCTCGTCTGTGCGGATAGGGAGGAAGGTGCCGAGACCGACGTGGAGGGTAAGGTATTTGATAGCGACGCCTTTTTGCTGTAATTTTTCTAGTAATTCTGTAGTCATATTAAGGCTGGCGGTTGGGGCGGCGGCGGAGCCCATGTTTCTCGCCCAGACGGTCTGGTAGCGGGTTTTGTCATCCGTAGTCGCGTCGCGATGGAGGTAGGGAGGGAGAGGAACGGTGCCGTATTTTTCGGCGAGGACATCTAGCGGAACCTCTGACTCGACCTCGGCAATGCCGCCGCCGAGGATACTTTTGACAGTAACTATTTCTGAAGAGTTTTTGATTTTTAGTTCATCGCCTTCGTGGAGTTTGCCACGATACATGACCTTCTGCGATTCATCACCATGTTTCTCTAGCACTACTAGCTCGCGCTGGCGGCCGTCTGGGAGAGTACAAAAGAGGCGGGACTGCATGACGCGGGTGTCGTTTAAGATAATCACATCGCCAGGGTTTAGAAAGTCGACAAGATCACGATAATAGGAATCTTGATACTCGCCAGTCTGACGGTCTAAAACTAGCATGCGCGTAGAACCACGTTCCTCTGGCGGGAACTTGGCAATTCTCTCGTCTGGTAAATTATAGTCGTAATCTGAGACTAGCATATTTATATATTATAACATATAGTCCGCGTAACTACTGACCAATACACCTAATAGAGTTGCCGTCCCTGCGATCGAGGGCAATGGTGGGGCTGATACCCGAGGTACTGACGTACAGGCCGTAGCGATTCGGACCATCGTAAGCTGTAGTAGACCACCAGCGGCCGTTGCTACCCTGACTGTTCGGCGTACCAGAGAGGAAGTAGCCGGAGAGGGGCAAACGGAGAGCATCACGATATTTGTCATAAGTGTTGTATTCGCTGCGGTTGTAGAGGGCTCGGAAGTCTCCACCTGTATTACCCGCCGGTAGTTTCCATCCCTTCGGGCAAACATCATAGCTGGCTACGGTAGATGCGTCAGATGAACAAATAGTACCTAGCGTAGCAGCACAGTAGTTGTAGTATACTCCTACCTTCCATTGTCCGGCTTGGTCTTTGGCGTTTGATGATACTACATCTTTTGATGCGTCATTAATTTTGCTAGCCGTGTAAGTATTAGACCAACTAGTCCTTACTGTATCACTCCAGGTCTTAGTAGTATTTATATGTGTATTATTACTATTCATGGTGATATAGCTACCGCTACCCTTATTATTCTTACCATTAAAGGCAAGATTATCTAGCATCCAACATTTACCATCTGCAAGTTTACCTACTTTATAAGTATTATTATCACGAGTATCTACTAGTGTACCTACTTCGCCAGTATTTACTGCCGAGCAAATACTGCTAGTCATATCTAACATAGCATAGTAATCGCCAGATTTACTCTTACCAGCTGCTGCGAAGGCGCTATCAAAGGTGGTGATTGCTGGTTCCCACATAGCGGTTAGAGTTACACTACTCACTGGTGTGTAGGTATCTCCTGCTTGGTAAGTAGTACCGCTACAGGTGCTACTAGCTACAGTACCATCACACCAACCCTGGAAGTTGTATCCACTATAAGTTGGTGTTGGTAAGGTCACGGAACTTCTAGTGGATTCCTCAGTTGGTGAGACAGTCCCGCCGTTTGCGTTATAGGTAACGGTATATAACGGGAAGTTGTAGCCAGTAGCAACGAAATTAATGATATTATTATACTCTCCGGATTCTTTGTCTGAGGAAGCTTTGGCGCCGAGTTTGAATTTCATGGTGTCGCCAGTTTCGGCGGAGATGTCGCTAGTGTCTAGAAAGGTTACGGTATTAATACTATTATACATTGGTAAACCAGTATAGCCAGTGGCTCCATTGTAGCCAAGCCAGGTAGTACCACCGTCTGTGGAGTAGGAATAGCCCCAGGTGTTGGGACTAAAATCATTTAGTGTCGCTTTATTAGTTCCAAAACCAATACTGGAGAAGGTTTTGGTAGTATCTACTGTATTATATAGTGCGTCTGCTGCATAACTGGTACTACCTACATTACCAGTGAGTCTGTAGCCATATGGATTATTACTCATTACTGTGACGTTTAAAATATCGCTATCTGCGCTTTGTCCAGGAAGCAAATTATCTATCGTGATATTAGAATCCGATAGTATGATCGTTAGTGTATCGTTGATCGTGAAGGATTGATCTACGCTAGTTTGATAGCTGAGTGCACTAGCTGTGGTTGCTAGCGGATTATACCCCCCCCCCCGAGGAGGGTTAGGGTTGTGGAAAAGCTAGCAGCGACGATACCTACTACGCCACGTCCCAATATTTTTTTACAAGAATTAGTTACTTTGTTTGTCCTTACCATAAGTTTATTGTAACATAAGTTTTTTGAGAATGGAAGAGAAAAATATACAGTTTTGTTTAATTATTATTAAAAAGCTCTTGATCGCGGAGGATTTGTTTATTATAACGGTCTTCTTCAGAAAAAATACAGCCGCAATATTTTTGCACGTAGAGACCGGCTGAGCGGGCTTTATTTTGCCCTTCGCGGAAGCCGACGCGGAAGTCGCGATAGAGAAAATCAATGTCAGAAAGCTTAGCTAAGTCAATACAAACATTTTTGATTTCGTCGTGTTTTTGATATGGCGAAACTAGCAAAGTCGTAGTAAAAGTATCAAAACCGTTTTCTGCGGCGTAGCGGACGGCAGTAGTGAGGCGCTTTTTGTAACAATAATTAACGCAACGATTCGGAATATCACTCACGACATTTTTACAAAACTCATCAAGCCCATATTCATCTTGGATGATTAATTTGACATTTACTTTTTTAGCATACCCTATGAGGCAGTCACGACGAGCCTTGTATTCTTGATACGGGTGGATGTTGGGATTGTACCAAAAAAGTGTCGGCTCGATTCCTTCGGCACGAAGAGCGTCAATACAATAAACACTGCACGGTGCGCAGCAAGTATGCATTAATAATTTCATTGTTTTAATTATACCAAATATGTTATAATAAAGCTAGAAATGGAGGTTTATGAGTAAAAGGCCAGAAAATGACACAATGCGGTTTATCCGGTTCTGGATTATTCCACTGTTTATTTTGATTGCACTGTTTTTAATTGTGAAGGCGGCGAAGGGGCTGATTATTGTAGGGATTTCGGTATTTTTGGCTTTGGCGCTCAGGCCGCTAGTAAAAAAGGTCAACAAACTTTTTGATAAGCTTTTTGATAAACGTATAGATAGCGACAAAAAACATCAGACTGTCTCGGTGGTGCTGGCGTATTTAATTGTCGTGCTGATTTTTGGGGGGATCGTGGCGATTGTGGGGCCGGTAGTAGTAAACGAGACAGCCAAGTTCGTCGACCATTTTCCAGAGACATTTGAAAACACCTTTGGCGGATGGGAGGGAATTAATAATTTTGGCCGGTCGATCGGGGTGGCAGATTTGCAGAGCGAGATCAACAATTCTCTGTCTGGGCTGTCGAAGGATATCCTGGGGATGCTGGGGAGTAATCTAGTCTCCAGTGTGAGCGGAGTAGCGGGGATAATAATGGAAGTAGTCTTGATTTTGGTATTGACACTACTGATTTTACTGGAGGGCCCGGGGATGCTCGACAAGATGTGGAAGACTCTAGAAAAACACGAAAACAAAAAGGCTGTAAACGTAGCGCGGCAGACGATTTATAGGATGGCCAATGTAGTTTCGACCTATGTGTCGCGGCAAGTCTTGGTAGCCATTCTGGATGGGAGCGTGGTGGCGGTGACGGTATTTATCTTGTCGCTGATACTTGGGTTCTCGTCTTCGCTGGCGCTACCGATGGGGATGATTACAATGACATTTTATCTAATTCCGATGTTTGGGCAGTTTATCGGTGGGACGCTGGTGACGGTACTGCTGTTTTTCTCAAACCCGATTGCGGGGGCGGTGTTTGCTGTTATATATATAATATATTCGCAGGTTGAGAATAATATGATTGCACCAAAGATTCAGGGTAATGCTTTACGCCTAAATGCCTTGATTATCCTAGCATCGATTACAATTGGGATGTATATGTTTGGGCTGATCGGGGCGATCGTCTCGGTGCCAATTGCTGGATGTATTAAAGTACTAGTAGAAGAATATCCAAAAATTAGGGCACTGCACAAATGACAGAAAAAGATACTGAAGCTCAAGCTAGTTTTTTGAAACGGAAACGTAAGCCGATTTTTATAATATTATTTATACTTTTGAATGTGGCGGTGATTGCGGCTACGGCTAGTGCGGAATTTGGTAATTCGGAGACAGCGGACGAATTATCAACCGTAAAAATCAATTGGTGGTTTTTGGTACCGGCGACGATTTGTTTTGTAGTGGCGATGTGGGCGGAGGTGCGAAAGTATTATCTGATGATAAAGAGCATGACGTCGGAGCCTGAAAAATTTGACAAAAAGCATGCGTGGAAAATAGCTACCCGCACGGTGTGGCTCGGGAAATATTATGACAATATTACGCCAGCAGCGGTAGGTGGGCAGCCGTTTCAGATTTATTACATGAGGAAGAATAGTGGCTTGAAGCCTGGGGTATCTACGGCAATACCGATGTTTGGTTTGATTGCGGGGCAGGTAGGGTTTTTGATTATTGCGGTTTTTTGTTTTTTGTTTGGGAGCTATAGTATTAATAATGCGGCGCTGATTGGGATGGCGTGCTTTGGGCTGATTTTCTTTGCGTTTTGGCCACTAGTGGTGCTAATTGCGACGTTTCTACCGAAGGGGATGATTGAGCTAATCAATTTAATTGTAAAAGGGCTAGCGCGAATTCACGTGGTCAAAAACAAAGAGGAGACGATTGAAAAAGTAGAAAAAGAAGTCCAGGGCTATGCTAAGAGCATCAAGCAAATCATGAAACAAAAGGGGCTATTTACGAAGGTTCTGATTTATTCAGTTTTGTTTAATGTGCTGGTGTCGATGATTCCATTCTTTGTGTTGACGGCGTTTGGTGGGGATGTGGATTTCTTGCCGTGTTTTGTTTTGACAGTGGCGGTGACTTCGGCGATATATTTTGTGCCGACCCCAGGTAGCGCGGGGGCGGCGGAGGGGACGTTCTTCCTGGTGTTTTCGGCACTATCTACTGGGTATGTATTTTGGGCGATGCTAATATGGCGGTTCTTTGTTTATTATGTTTATATTTTGGCGGGGCCGGTATTTTATGTAAAAATGCATTTAGAGAAAAAGAAGGAAATAAAAAGTGTTTAGTTTGATGAGGTTTTTGAAGCCATACTGGTGGCAAGTAATTTTGCTCCTGATCGTGACGGCGGTACAGGCGATGACTACAATGCAACTCCCGGCGCTGATGGCAGATATTATAAATAATGGTATCGTAAATAATAGGATTGATTATATCTGGCAGAGCGGGGGAATAATGGTGCTGATTGCGCTGGTGTCTGGCGGGTGTGCGCTCGCTTCAAATTATTTTGCGGCCAAAATCGGAGCGGCTTTTGCGCGGGATGTGCGGGCGGAAGTTTACCAGAAAATTTTAAACTTAAACTTGATCGATGTGAAGGATTTTAGCACGGCGTCTCTGATTAACCGGACTACAAATGATGTAAATCAGGTGCAGATGACGATTATGATGATGCTATCTCTAATGCTATTTGCGCCGATGATGTGTATTTTTGGACTAGTGATGGCAATACAAACGGCGGCAGAGATGAGCTGGATTATGGGGCTCGGGGTTTCGATTATTCTGGTGTCGGCGATCATTATTCTCTCGATTACAATGCCGAAGTTTAAAATATTTCAAAAATTAATCGACCGACTAACTTTACTAACCCGCGAGAATCTGACAGGACTCCGAGTGATTCGAGCGTTTGACAATGAAAGACTAGAAAAAGATAAATTTGAAAAGGCCTCTGGGAAGTTGGCGAGACTGTCGATTTTTATAGACCGCGTATTAAAATTGGAAGGGCCGATTGTGAATTTGGTGTTTAACGGGGCGACGCTACTTTGTACTTATGTGGGGATTTCTTTGCTAAATCAAGATTATGCGTATCTCGGGAATATGTCGGCGTTTGCACAGTACGTGTCGTATGTGATGATTTCGTTTTTGCTGCTGTCGATGCTATTTGTGATGCTGCCGCGGGGAAATGTCTGTGCGGGGCGGATTAAAGAGGTACTGGAGATTAAGCCAAAGATCAAATGGTCTGATAAGACTGCAGGTATACCAGATAAGCAGGTTTCGGTGGAGTTTAAGAATGTTGATTTTGCTTATCCGGGAGCGGAGGAGAAAGTACTGTATGGTGTGAGCTTTACCGCGCGAGCGGGAGAGACGACAGCCTTTATTGGCTCGACGGGCTCAGGAAAGTCTACTTTGGTAAACCTAGTGCCGAGATTCTATGAAGCGACGGGCGGGGAAATTTTAATCGATGGGGTTAATATTAAAGATTATGGTAAGGAAGATTTGATCCGGCGAATCGGGCTAGTGCCGCAAAAGGGTGTGCTGTTTGCAGGGACAGTAAAGTCAAACATTAAATTTGGTGCGCCAGAGGCTTCAGATAAAGATGTGCGGGCGGCAGCAGAAATAGCACAAGCTAGTGATTTTATTGAGAAACTGCCCAAGAAATATTCTGCGCATATCGCACAGGGAGGGACAAATGTCTCGGGCGGGCAGAAGCAGCGACTCTCGATCGCTCGGGCGATTTGCAAAAAGCCAGATATCTTTATCTTTGACGATGCTTTCTCGGCGCTAGATATGAAGACGGATGCAAAACTGCGCAAGGCCCTAACGCCAGTGATTAAGGAGGCGACAACTCTAATTGTAGCGCAGCGGGTGAGTACGATTAAGGATGCCGACCAAATTGTAGTACTGGATAAAGGCAAGACTGTCGGCAAGGGCAAACACTTGGAGCTTTTGAAAACTTGTAAGATTTACCGGTCGATTGTCAAGTCGCAGCTGTCAGACGCGGAGTTTAAACGGGAAATGGAGCTAGCTGATGCACGGCAATAGAATGGTAGGGAAGCGTGAAAAGATGAGCCCAAAGCAGGCAATGAAAGATTTTAAGATTTTCTTAAAATCTCTGAGTGGGTATAGATTTTGGATTACGGTATCGATTATGCTGGCGGTGGGATCGGTAATGCTAAGCATTTTTATCCCAAAAATTCTTGGTGATATGACAAATATCGCAATTGAGACTTTTCCGAAAATTGATTTTAAGGCAATCCTGGGGAAAGTATGGTTAGTGCTGGGACTCCTAGTCGGGGCAGGGGTTTTGAATTATTTGCAAGGATTTATTTTGGCTAAAGTCTCGGCGGAATATACGCGGAATTTGCGGAATCAAATTATTGCTAAAATCTCGCGTTTACCAATTTCCTATATTGATAGGAATCAATATGGCGACACTTTGTCTAGGATGACGAATGATGTGGAGATTATCGACGATTCGTTGTCGCAGGAAATTACAGATTTTACGATTAGTTTGTCGACGTTGGTCGGGGTGATGGTGCTGATGCTAACGATAAATGTGCCGCTATCCCTCGTAGCGTTTATAGTAGTACCGCTCTCGGTGCTAGTGGTCGGCAAAATCATGGGGCGGGCGCAAAAGTATTTCCTTAAACGGCAAAATACTTTAGGGGAATTAAATAATAGTATCGAAGAAGATTATGCGGGACTCCTGATTATTAAATCAAATAATCATGAGAAGGCATCGATCGCGGAGTTTGACCGAAAAAATACAGAGCTGACGAGACTGACTGAGCGCTCACAATTCTTATCCTCTCTAGCTTTCCCGGTAACACATATTTTTACTAATCTAGGGTACGTAGTAATCACAGTGATGGGCGGGCTGTTTGCTATCCAGGGCGGGATCACAATCGGGGCACTGCAGGCATTCATTCAGTACGTGTCGCGGTTTAATCGACCTATTACAGAAATCGCCTCGACTACGACGACGATACAAAACTTGCTAGCAGCTAGCCAGCGGATTCAAGGTTTCTTGGCTGAGCCAGAAGAGATGCCGGATTTTACTCCTGCACGAAAAGTTGAGAATGTACGCGGGGAAGTAGAGTTCCATGATGTTAATTTCTCGTATGACGGGAAACGGCCGGTCATTAAAGATTTTTCGGTCAAGGTGGAGCCAGGGATGAAAGTAGCAATTGTAGGCCCTACGGGCGCGGGGAAGACTACTATTATTAATCTGCTAATGCGATTCTACGATCCGAATTCTGGCTACATTACCATAGATGGTGTGCCGACGATCGAGATGGAGCGAGCGGATGTGCGCGGATTATTTGGCATGGTACTGCAAGATACATGGCTATTTAACGGGACGGTAGAAGAGAATCTACGCTATGGCAAGCAATCGGCTGATTTGGCAGAAGTGCGACGCGCTGCTAAAGCGGCTAACGTGGATCACGTAATTGAGGCTCTGTCTCGCGGATATAAGTCGGAAATTAGCGAAGATTCAGATAATATATCGGCTGGAGAGAAACAGTTGATTACCATAGCCCGAGCCATGGTGGCAGACCCGCCGATGATGATTCTAGACGAAGCGACCTCTAATGTAGATACCCGGACGGAGCAAATGATCCAGGATTCGTTTGAAAAATTGACGCATGGGCGAACGTCTTTTGTAATTGCGCATAGATTATCCACTATCCGGAATTCGGATTTGATCCTAGTGATGCGAGATGGGAATATAGTGGAGCAGGGGAATCATGATACTTTGTTGAGGGCTGGGGGGTTTTATGCGGAACTATATAATTCGCAATTTGCGGAATAAGATATTGTGTTATAAAAAATAATAAACCTTTTATCGCTTGGGGTAAAAAGTCTTAAAACAAGAACCACTAATCTCTCGAAGTTTCGCGAGGTGATAATCTAACGATTATATCACCTCGCTCCACCTCTGCGCGGAAAAAATGTAAAATTTTTTCCTTGATGTTCTCGAGATTAGTGGTTCTTGTTTTTATTAATCTCCGTAAAAATCACGCGCGTTAAATCTCAAAAATTGTTCAGAAAATACCTATTTTTATTTTTCTAAACTTTTTTATGCAAGATTATAAAAGGTTTTATTATTTTACAAAGCTAACGAGCCACACATCTAACTGAAAAACCGATATACTTATTGTAATTCCCTTGTGGATCTACGCTCGATTTTCTAAAACCCATACCATAAGCATTAGAACTATTAGTATTTGCCGAACTAGACCAATAAAGACCATAGCTGCCCTCACTACTAAAACTGCCACTACCATAATTCCCACCCATGACGAACGACAAAGGGCTTGAGCGCATCATAGCTAAACCTAATGCATTACTCGATATGCCATACGAGTTCACTATTAGATTATAAAAGGAGTACAATTTTCCATTAGCATTAGTTTTATTACTAGTTCCGCCAGTTGGTAATCGCCAACCTTTTGGACATATTGAATCCTGTGCATTAGTAGTATTTGTAGCATCTATAGAAGTCATACTATCCGTCCCCGTTCCAGCTGTAGCCGCATACCAGTTGTAAAAGATGCCCATATGATTAGTTTGATCTCCAGTATTTGTAGTATTACAAGTTTGGTTTGTATTTTCTACTGTACCACTACACCATTTATTACCCCGAGTATAAGATGTACTACTCGTAGTTGAATCAGCGGGCACCGAAGTTGAAGTTGAATAACCTGGATTCCAAGATGTTTTAGAGTTGAGATCTGTATTAGAATTAGTTAGATTCTGTCCTGCAGTTAAAGTTAGGTTTAGATTTTGCACCATCCAACAATTACCATCTGCGACTTTTCGTACCACAAAACTACCACCACGAGTATCGCTCAAGGTTCTTGGAGGTACATAAGTATTATCATTACTATGTGAATTATCTGTATCTAATCTAGTGGCTGAAGCAATAGGAGTAATAGTATTATTGCAAACCTCCGTAGTCATTTGCTGCATGTTGGCGATGGTGAAGAGGCCACCGTACCAGATAGCAGTTAACGTTACGTTTCCCGTAGGAGTGTAGCTAGCTCCGGCTTGGTAAGTAGCACCGGAACATGTGCCACTGGTTATA
>JAZRPP010000064.1:0-1371 GCA_045649285.1 Candidatus Nanosyncoccus sp.
CCTTACCACTTGGCGACATCCCAGCGTAGTTTTATTTTATCACATCTATTAATTTTCGGCAATCTCGATAGAGGTGCCGGGGGTGAGGGGCTGGAGCTGGATGTTTAGTGGGGTACAGGCGAATTTTACCCAAGAATTAGAATAGGTTTTACCAAGGTCAGAAAGGACGGCGTCGTGAACGGGGATAACAATCTCTGGCTTAACCACTTTGATATAGTTAATAGCGTCTGTGGCTTTGGCCCAAGGCGCAGAAAGAGGAACACAGAGAACTTTGGGCGGAACGGGTGGGACATCGAAAGAGTCGCCAGGGTTAGCAAAGATATCATCGACGACGACACCTAGGTTTTTGCAAGGGATTTGACCTTCGACGATCTGAGCGTGGTCACTACCAAAGAATTGAAGCTTAAAACCGTTTACTTCCCTAGTCTCGCCACTGGAGACAACGATGGAACCGGGGAGCATAGGGGTGGCATCTGGGGTGGTAAAAACTGGCATATTTGGATATTCAGCCTGAAGATTGGAAACAATAGATGGCTGACAATGATCGTCGTGCTTGTGGGTAATAATCGTGGCTACGACATTATTAAAAACTGGTAATTTTTCTTTGAATTCAACTGGGTCGATGAGGATGCAGTCGCTACCCTTACTTAGCATTAACCCAGAGTGCTCTAATTTGGTGATTTGCATGTCTCTATTGTAACACATATGGTATAATTGTAGGGATGAAAATATTGGGAATAGAGACGAGTTGCGACGAGACGGCGGCCTCTGTGGTGGAAGACGGAGTACGGATTTTGTCTAATGTAGTAGTATCGCAAATTGATATTTTTAAGGAGTATGGTGGGGTGATACCAGAGGTGGCGGCGAGAAGCCACCTAGAGGTGATCTTACCGGTTATAGATAAGGCCTTATCTGATGCGGGATGCTCCTGGGAAGATATAGACGCAATTGCGGTGACGCATGCACCAGGGCTGCTGGGGTCGCTTCTGATTGGGACACTCACGGCGAGGACGCTGGCTATACTGCATGATAAGCCACTATATGCGGTGCATCATCTGAAAAGCCATGTGTATGCAAACTGGATTAGTGATAGCGAGCCACCTTTTCCGTTGCTTGCACTGGTGGTTTCAGGGGGGCATACGCAGATTTTGTATATGAGGGGGCATAATCAGTTTGAAATTATTGGGACAACGAGAGATGATGCGGTGGGGGAGTGTTTTGATAAAGTGGCGAAGATACTAGGGCTGCCGTACCCTGGGGGGCCAAGTATCTCTAAGGCTGCTCTGGAGGGAGATCCGAATAAATACCACTTGCCGAAGCCAAAGGTAGAAGGGCTGGATTTTTCGTTTTCGGGGTTAAAAACGGCGGTTT